>JAIELC010000114.1 GCA_019753375.1 Sphingomonas sp. | reverse complement strand
GACCCGGTAAATGTCGGACAATGCCTGTTCACGCTCTTCGGCCTTGTCGGCCTTCAGCGTGTTGCGGATCCAC
This sequence comes from Sphingomonas sp., assembly GCA_019753375.1. Taxonomy (GTDB): domain Bacteria; phylum Pseudomonadota; class Alphaproteobacteria; order Sphingomonadales; family Sphingomonadaceae; genus Sphingomonas. The sequence continues at coordinate 44,388 of JAIELC010000114.1, read as the reverse complement.
GGACCCGTCGCGACATGATCGATGTCGAGCAGTTCGATCCGGTCAATCCCGGCCTTGTCGAGCAGCTCAAGGTTTTCGGCCGACACTTCGTCGCCCGCTTCGATGTAAATCTCGCCGGTCGTTTCATTGATCAGGTCATAGGCCGAATAGCGGCCATAAATTTCCTCGGTCGGGATCAGCAATGCTTCCAGACCATCCTTCGCCGCCTTGTTCGCGGCGCGCGGGCTGATCTTTTGGCCGGCCGCGAACACGACTTCACCGGTTTTGGCGTCGATGATGTCGAACATCGGCTTTTGGCCACGCCAGTTTTCCGCCTGGAAGGGGATTTCCCAGCCGCCCTGACCGCGCACAAAGGTAACGCGGTTGTAGAAATGGTTGAGGATTTCTTCCGATGTCAGGCCGAGCGCGTACAGCAACGCGGTGACCGGCAGCTTGCGCTTGCGGTCGATGCGGACGTTGACGATGTCCTTGGCGTCGAATTCGAAATCGAGCCACGACCCGCGATACGGAATAACGCGCGCGGCGAACAAATATTTGCCCGACGCGTGGGTCTTGCCGCGATCATGGTCGAACAGCACACCGGGTGACCGGTGCATCTGGCTGACGATCACGCGTTCGGTACCATTGATGAAGAAGGTGCCGTTTTCGGTCATGAGCGGCATGTCGCCCATGTAAACGTCCTGCTCCTTGATATCGAGCACCGACCGCGCTTCGGTATCGGCGTCCACTTCGAACACGATCAGGCGCAGCGTCACGCGCATCGGCGCGGCATAGGTGATGCCGCGCTGGCGGCACTCATCAACGTCGAACTTGGGCGGTTCCAGCTCGTAGTTCACGAAATCAAGCTCGGCGGTGCCGGCGAAATCGCGGATCGGGAACACGCTGCGCAGCGTCTTTTCGAGACCTGATACATAGCCGATCGAGGCATCGGAGCGGAGGAACTGTTCGTAGGATTCGCGCTGAACCTCGATCAGGTTCGGCATCTGCACCACTTCGTGGATGTTGCCGAACACCTTGCGGATGCGCCGCTTTGCAGTGCCGCTGTCGCCCATACGCTGCTTGGTTGCAACGCCGTCGATCATTTTGGTCGCCATGGAGTTTTTTGCCTCATCAGCCAGAATTTTGGTCCGGAACCCTCCGGATCAGGCGTGCAGTACAGACACAAAAAGCCGCGTGTTCCCCGGATAATCGGCGAACCGCAGCTTGTGGCGTCTATAAACCCTTCGCAATCAATACGATCGATGCACTGCGCGACGGCGCATCATTTCCCGAATGCTGAGGTGGAATAGGCCATATAGGAACGCTGTTGGATCGTGTCAAATGCCGGGGACCGCTATTGCCTTACCCGGTCAACACGCCACTATGGCGCCACCACTGATGCTGAGGGGCCCATGAAAAAGCTGTTCTTGATGACGAGCGTTACCCTGCTGGCGCTATCGCCCGCGATCGCGCAGGATATGCCGGTTGGCGGCGATGTTCCCGCCAAATTCGCCCCGCCGATTGAAAATCGCGATTACATCAAGCGCGAAGCGATGATTCCGATGCGCGACGGGGTGAAGCTCTACACCGTCGTCATGATCCCCAAGGGCGCCAGCAATGCGCCGATATTGCTGACACGCACCCCCTATAATGCGGCGGCCCGGGCAAGCCGGTCGGACAGCCCGTCGCTGCTGTCGGCGCTGCCGCTGGCCGATGAACCCTTCGTCAAAGCCGGATATATCCGGGTTTATCAGGACATTCGCGGCAAATATGGCTCGGAAGGTGATTATATCGTCACCCGCCCGCCGGTCGGGCCGCTCAACACGACCAAGGTTGATCATATCACCGACGCCTATGACACGATCGACTGGCTGGTGACCAAGGCGAACCTGCCCGAATCGAACGGCAAGGTAGGGATGATCGGATCATCCTATGAAGGCTTTACCGTGGTCATGGCGCTGCTCGCGCCGCACCCGGCGCTGAAGGTCGCGGCGCCCGAAAGCCCGATGATTGATGGCTGGATGGGCGATGACTGGTTCCACTACGGCGCGTTCCGGCTCGCCAATATTGGCTGGATCGCGGCGCAGACGGGGTACAAGGGCGATGGCAAGGAACCGCCGTCGGGGATTTACGACGATTACGATCAGTTCCGCGATATCGGATCGGCGGGCGACTGGGCCAGGAAATCGGGCTTTGATCAGCTGCCGGCGTGGCAGCGGATGATAGCGCATACCAGCTATGATGGTTGGTGGCAGGGCCAGGCGCTGGACAAGATGCTCGCCGCCAATCCGTCAAACGTCCCGACCATCTGGGAACAGGGGCTGTGGGATCAGGAGGATATGTACGGTGCGATTCACGCCTGGGAAGCGCTGAAAGGCGCGGGGCATATGGGCAACAACCACCTGGTCATGGGGCCCTGGCGGCACAGCCAGGTCAACCGTGAGGGGCGGGAACTGGGACCGTTCAAATGGAATGGCGATACCGCACAGCAATTCCGCGAAGACATGGTCGTCCCCTTCTTCAACCAGTATCTGAAGGATGGCCCCGCCGTCACGTTGCCCGCGGCGGCCATTTACAACACCGGCGAAAACCATTGGGATCGCTTTGCGACCTGGCCGCTCGCCTGTGACAGCGGCTGCGCGTCACCGATGAAGCCAATCTTTCTGCAGGCCGATGGCGCTCTGGGCTTTGACAAGGCGGGGGAAGGGGGGGACAGCTATGTCTCCGATCCTGCCAAGCCGGTCCCGCATTTGCCGCGTCCGGTAAACTTCAACGACGGGCGCTGGGGTGAATGGTTGGTGCAGGATCAGCGCAGCGCCGATGGCCGCCCGGATGTGATGACTTATGCAACCCCGGTGCTGACCAAGGCGGTCCGCGTTTCCGGCGCGCCGATCGCGGATCTGTTTGCCAAGACAACGGGCACCGACGGCGATTTTGTCGTCAAGGTGATCGATGTTTTCCCGGCAGAAAATGTCGCCGATCCGAAAATGGGCGGCTACCAGCTGGCGGTCAGCCTGGATATTTTCCGGGGCAGATATCGGCAGAGTTTCGAACATCCCAGCGCCATCCCGGCGGGTAAGGTACAGGAATATAAATTCCGGCTGCCAACGGTAAATCACGTTTTCCAGCCTGGCCACCGCATCATGGTGCAGGTCCAGTCAAGCCTGTTCCCGCTCTATGACCGCAACCCGCAGACCTATGTGCCCAACATTTTTCTGGCGAAAAAGGCTGATTACCAGAAAGCGACGGTGACGCTGATGCGCGGCGGTGCGACGCCCAGCGCGGTATGGTTGCCGGTGGTGGCGGGGGAATAAGCCCCCATCGCCGTTGGCCGGGTGAAAAGACGCGAGATCACAAACCCCGTCCTGCGCCATGCAAAGCTGTTACCGATAAGCATGCACTATGAGCCGTGGAGCGCTCTTCCGGCGTTTGCTGGCCGGGCGCGTCAATCTGCGGGCGAGTCGCTTTGCCAATGACGGTGGACTCGTCAGCATGAATTCCACTTTGCTGAAACCAAAGCGCGCCAGCATCAGGCGCAGCAATGCCGGGTTCGGAATCCAGTAATTGGTTGGATCGCCGCCGAACTCATCTGGTTCGATGAAGCGCGCAATGGGCAGGGGATCTTCGATTAGCGTCGTCAACGTCTCAATAACCAGATGGTCGTGGCACATGGCCGCGGCGGCCTCCAGGTGACGGAAAACGTCCGTAACATGGTAGAGCACGCCAAGGAGCAGGACGACGTCAAACGTGCCGAATTCATCCGGCGTCAGGCTCATCACGTCGACATCATGCGATCGCACCGACGATCCCAACCGGCGATGCATTTCCTCGAAACCAGCCTTGGTCCCCCAACCGGGCCCGGACCAGCAGAAATGGTCGGTGGCCAGCACGTCGGAAGCGCCACGCTTTTCTGCCTCAAACGAAAAATACCCGTCCCAGGCGCCAATATCGAGGACTGATTTTCCGGACAGGTCGTCGCGGAAAATCATCTTGGCTTCGGACTCCAATGTCTCGATCGATTTCCATCCCCGAATGATGTCACCATCGGGTAGCCTGAACGAATGAAACCAGGTGATGTGATCACTGGCGGCCAACTTCAAATCACTCACTGGGAACCTCGTTCTTTGGGCCATCATCCCTAAGCAAGGATATTGATCCCACGCTAGCCCGTAGCGGCCGAAAAAAAGGCGGCCCTGCAATCTGCAGGGCCGCCTGAATTTTGTCGCGTGTCATCGGCGAACCGATGACCGATGAGCTTACTTAAGCTCCACGGTCGCGCCAGCTTCTTCAAGCTGCTTCTTGACCTTCTCGGCTTCGTCCTTCGACACGCCTTCCTTGACGGCCTTCGGGGCTGCTTCGACCAGCGTCTTTGCTTCGGTCAGACCCAGGCCGGTGATGGCGCGGACTTCCTTGATGACGTTGATCTTCTTGCCGCCGTCGCCGGTCAGGATGACGTCGAATTCGGTCTTTTCTTCGGCTGCGGGTGCAGCGGCACCGCCACCGCCACCAGGCGCTGCAACGGCAACCGCTGCTGCGGCGCTCACGCCCCACTTTTCTTCGAGCAGCTTCGAAAGTTCAGCTGCTTCCAGGACGGTCAGTTCGCTCAGTGCGTCGACGAGCTTGTTCAGGTCTGCCATGTTGTATCTCCAATCAATAATGCGTCACGAAAGCCCCGGTCAGCCCGGGGCCCGGTTCAAGTCTTAAGCTGCCTCTTTCGTCGCATAGGCGCTGAGCACGCGGGCGATCTGGGCCGCCGGAGCCTGGGTGATGGTCGCAAGCTTGGTGGCAGGTGCCACCAGCAGGCCTACGATCTTCGCACGCAGTTCATCCAGCGACGGCATCGTCGCGAGTGCCTTAACACCATCGACGTTGAGAAGCGTCGCGCCCATCGATCCGCCAACGATTTCGAACTTGTCGTTCGTCTTCGCAAACTCGACCGCAACCTTGGCTGCGGCAACCGGATCGATTGAGGAGGCGAGACCGACCGGCCCGGTGAGCATATCGCCCAGCGAGAGATAGTCGGTGCCGCCCAGCGCGATCTTGGCAAGCTTGTTCTTCGAGACCTTATAGGTCGCGCCTGCGTCCCGCATCTTGTTCCGAAGATCGCTTGACTGCGCAACAGTCAGGCCATGGTTCCGCGTCACGACGACAACGGAAACTTCAGAAAAAGTCTTGTTCAGCTCGGCGACGAACTCGGCCTTTTGAGCACGATCCATGCCATTCTCCACGTTTTTGAACCTTTGCTGCGCGCACGCGGCGCACGACAAAGGCCCGGTTCAAAACCGGCGAGCAGGATCATCCTGCTCACCGGGTATGTCCGTTCGATGGGGCATGGGAGACATGACCGCGCGCAATGCACGGGCAGACCGGGCGCGGATAAACCGCAGACCGGCAAAAATCCATTCCCCGTCTCGGCAGGAGATTAAGGACGGGCAAACCCCGGCCACCTGCTGTCTCGGACGGAACCCGCACCGTAAGCGAACTCACGGCTTGGGTGCGGGCCGGGCATTAGCGGGAAGCGTGCGAAAGTCAACGGCAGATACGCCGTGCTCCCCGAGTACCGTGGCGCATGCAAAAGGGGCCGGAATTGCTTCCGGCCCCTGTTACAGTCTGTCATCCGTGATGACGCCTTGGTCGATCAGGCGGCGATATCGGCCGTATCGACCTTTACGCCCGCGCCCATCGTTGAGCTGACGGCGATTTTCTTGACGTATTTGCCCTTGGCGCCGGCTGGCTTGGCCTTGACCACCGCGTCAAGCAGCGCGTCGAAATTGGCGCGCAAATCTTCGGCGGGAAAGCTTGCCTTGCCGATGCCCGAATGGATGATACCGGCCTTTTCGACACGGTATTCGATCTGGCCACCCTTGGCTGCCTTCACGGCTTCGGCCACGTTCATCGTCACGGTGCCCAGCTTTGGGTTTGGCATCAGTCCCTTGGGACCCAGCACCTTACCCAGCCGTCCGACGACGCCCATCATGTCTGGCGTCGCGATGCAGCGGTCAAACTCGATCTTGCCGCCCTGAACGATTTCCATCAGGTCTTCGGCACCCACCACATCGGCACCTGCTTCGCGGGCTTCGTCTGCCTTGGGGCCCTTGGCGAACACGCCGACGCGCACCGTCTTGCCGGTGCCCTTGGGCAGCGTCACGACGCCGCGCACCATCTGGTCGGCGTGACGCGGGTCAACGCCCAGGTTCATCGCGACTTCGATGGTTTCGTCGAACTTCGACGTGGCATTTGCCTTGGCCAGCGCGATCGCTTCGTCGATTGCGTACAGCTTGTTGGCGTCTACTGCGGTGGCCAATGTCTTGGCCTTTTTGGTCAGCTTGGTCATCGGATCAGCCCTCCACCACGTCGAGGCCCATTGCGCGGGCGCTGCCTTCGATGATGCGGGTTGCCGCTTCAATGTCGTTGGCGTTCAGGTCTTTCATCTTCACCGCAGCGATCTCGGCAAGCTTGGAGCGCGCGATCTTGCCGGCAGACACCTTGCCCGGTTCCTTCGAACCCGACTTCAGGTTAGCCGCTTTCTTGATCAGGAATGTGGCTGGTGGCGTCTTGGTGACGAAAGAAAAGCTGCGATCGGCATAGACGGTAATGATCGTCGGGATCGGCATGGCCTTTTCCAGGTCGCCGGTCGCGGCGTTGAACGCCTTGCAGAATTCCATGATGTTCACGCCGCGCTGACCCAGGGCCGGGCCGATCGGGGGTGAAGGGTTGGCGGCGCCGGCCGGCACCTGCAGCTTGATATAGCCGGTAATTTTCTTAGCCATCTACTCACTCTGTAGTTGGGCGACACGAGCAATAACCCGCGCGCCCGGTTCAAGTTTAGCGGTTCAAGCGGCAGCCCCTGGGGGAACAGCCTCCCGCGCGAAAATCCATTGCTTTAGCGTTGGAAGAGCGGGCCCTTAGCCGATACCGCGCCGTGCTGCAACGATCGATTTGCTTCGCCAGTGGCAACCATGATCGCCAGTGGCGAAGCTTGCGCCGCGCCCCATATTGCGCTTTCACCCGCTAGCGCTTTCAAGCAAGCACGCCCCGATGGAGACAGGCCATGACCGACGCCCCCGATCCCGCCAACAACCAGCCCGCCGGTTATGTGCCGCCCGCCATATGGACGTGGGAACCGGGCAATGGCGGCCAGTTCGCCAACATCAACCGGCCGATTTCGGGCGCGACGCACGACAAGGAGCTGCCGGTCGGCAAGCATCCGATCCAGCTCTATTCGCTCGGCACGCCCAACGGGGTGAAGGTGACGATCATGCTGGAGGAGCTGCTCGCCGCGGGCCATGCCGGGGCGGAATATGACGCGTGGCTGATCAATATCGGGCAGGGCGATCAGTTCGGCAGTGGCTTTGTCGCGCTCAACCCCAATTCAAAAATCCCGGCAATGGCCGACCATTCGGTTGATCCTGTTCTGCGCCTGTTCGAAAGCGGATCAATGCTGGTCTATCTGGCCGAAAAATTCGGGGCGTTCCTGCCGACCGATACCCACAAACGCGCCGAAACGATGAACTGGCTGATGTGGCAAATGGGCGCGACCCCCTTTGTGGGCGGCGGGTTCGGCCATTTTTACGCCTATGCGCCGTACAAGATGCAGTACCCAATCGATCGCTATGCAATGGAAACCAAGCGCCAGCTCCATGTGCTCGACACGCATCTGGCCAGCCATGAATATATGATCGGCGACGAATATACGATTGCCGACATGGCGATCTATCCCTGGTACGGGGCGGGCCTGCGCGTCGCCTATAATGCCAGCGAGTTCCTTGGCGTCCACGACTATAGGAACCTGCAACGCTGGACCGACCAGATCGGCGCGCGCACCCCCGTACAGCGCGGATCGCGCGTCAACCGCGTGTTCGGCGACCCCGCCAAGCAACTGGCGGAACGCCATGACGCGAGCGATTTCGACCGGGTGGCGGAGGTGGCGGATTAGCCCTCCCCGCGCTGGATCAGGTAACGGGATGGAGCAAAGCCCGGTCAGGCACCCCGCCGCATCCGGCGCGACCCACGTCAGCATCGGGCGTGCATCACCCCGACGTGGCGCTGTTTGGTGGGTGGCGGTTGAAGGACTGGAAGGGTAGGGGACGCTAAAGCAGACCGTTCTTTGGGCCAGGTGGATTGAGATTAACCGGGTGCAACTTGCCATCCACCATCACCAAAACGCATCATTGCTGATTGGGCGCTGCGCTAAAAAAACCGCCAACGCACACGACTGCAAGGTCATGGTTTCAGCATGATCATCTCAATGGCGCGGGGCATCGCCTGCCTGCGGCTCGCGCGTTGTCGGGCGGGCCACAGGCCGTGACCCGCCCACTGGGCTCGCGTATCTCGGGATTAAGCCGCGCCAATCCCGCGTAGAATGTTGCTTACTTAACCCGCTCGACCTGTTCGAAATCGAGCTCGACAGGCGTGGCGCGGCCAAAGATCGATACCGATACCTTGACCTTCGACTTGTCGAAATCGAGTTCCTCGACGGTGCCGTTGAAGCTGGCGAATGGACCGTCCAGGACCTTTACAGCGTCGCCGATTTCGTAATCGACCTTGATCTGCTGCTTGGGGTTGGCGGCGGCTTCTTCCTTGGTCGACAGCATCCGCGCGGCTTCGCCATCGGGAATGGCCTGGGGCTTGCCGTTGGGGCCCAGGAAGCCAGTGACCTTGGGCGTGTTCTTGACGAGGTGATAGACCTGATCGGTCATGTCGAGCTTGGCCAGCACATAGCCGGGCATAAACTTGCGCTCGACCTGGATTTTCTTGCCGCGGCGCGCCTCGGTAATTGTTTCGGTCGGGACCTCGATCTGCTCGACCAGCTGGTCGAGCCCCATGCGGGTCGCCTCCGCCATAATCGAATCGCGGACCTTGCCCTCAAAACCTGAATAGGCGTGAATAATATACCAGCGCGCCATGCGTTTTATCCGCCCTTTATCTTATTTCGCGAGTGACAGGAGCGCGTTGACGATCAGTTCGAAAATCGAATCGATCGTAAAGAAAAACACACCCAGCATTGTCGTCATCACCATTACCATGATGCCCGTCATGATCGTTTCGCGGCGCGATGGCCAGACGACCTTCTTGGTCTCGGTCTGCACCTGACGGGCGAACTCTAGGGGTGTTGTCTTTGCCACGGGCGCCCATCCATCTCGTCAATGCGTCATCAATGTCGAAACCGGGCAAAGAACCGCCGCCCGGACCCGCGAGGCCCGTCAGCGTCTATCCCGATTTCGGATAGGAAGCGCATCTAGCGACAAGCAATGCCCAGCGCAAGGGGGCGGCCGGCAACCAAGAGCGCCGGCAAGGCAGGGCGTAAGAGGAGCGGCGGCAGCGGCGCGGGCGCACAACGGGTTGCTTTGCGCGTCGGGCAGGTGCTGCGGAGGGGAAGAAATGGCAGGGGAGCTCGGACTCGAACCGAGGGCCTTCGGTTTTGGAGACCGACGCTCTAACCAAACTGAGCTACACCCCTATTCCTCCGCCCATACCGCCGCTCCTCGAACGAGGCAAGATCGGTTTGATCACGCGGCGCGTGCGGAGCGTTCGTCGCGGGCAATGACGAGGCGGGCATCTTCTACGGGCAGCGGGCGGCCAAAGAAATACCCCTGAACCTTGGTACAACCCAGGCTCTGCAGCATGCGGTGCTCTGATTCGGTTTCGACGCCTTCGGCTGTCGTGGCGATGTTGAGTGATTGCGCCAGCGCGACCACGGCGCGGATGATGGCGATGGCCTCTGCCTTGCCCTTGGACGCCGCCTGCACAAAGCTGCGGTCGACCTTGATCGTGGAAAACCGTGTCCGTGCGAGATAGCCGAGCGATGAATATCCCGTGCCAAAGTCATCAAGGGCAAGCTGAACGCCCAGATCGAGCACCCGTTCGAGCACCTGAACCGCACCAGTGCTTTCGCGCACGAAAACGCTTTCGGTTACTTCCAGTTCAAGCCGGCGCGCCGGCAAGCCGCTATTCGCCAGGGCGGAGGCGACGATCGTGACAAAATCGGGACCGCTCAATTGCTCAGCGGACACGTTGACCGACAGAAGGACATTGCCGGGCCAGGTGGCAGCTTCTGCACATGCGGTTCTGAGGACCCATTCACCGATCGGGCGAATCAATCTGGCCTCTTCGGCCAGCGGAATGAATTTTGCTGGAGAAACAGAGCCAAGTTCAGGGTGATTCCAGCGCAGCAGCGCCTCAAAGCCGGTCAGGCGGCCGGAATCAGCCGATACAACCGGCTGATAATGGATTTCAAATTCGCCGTTGCGGACCGCCGAGCGAAGCGCAATCTCCATCACGCGCCGCTCTTCGGCCTGCAGGTGAAGCTGGGGTTCATAGACATGAAAGGTGCCGCCGCCGGCGTCCTTTGACCGGTACAGCGCCAGATCGGCCGACCGAACGAGCATTTCTGCGGTGCGCCCATCGCGCGGGCCAACCGCAACCCCTACACTCGCGCCAATGTACAAGGTGTGCTGATCAACTTCATACGGGCGCGAAATGGATTCGATAATCGCCGTCGCCAGCGTGTCCAGATAGGCCGAATCGCTTGCGTCGCGCACAACCACGGCAAATTCGTCGCCGCCCAGTCGGCCGACAATCTCATTGTCCGTTGTCAGCTTGCTCAGCCGTTCGGCTACCTGACCCAGCAATCTGTCACCGACCGGATGGCCCAGCGTGTCATTGACCGCCTTGAAGCGATCCAGATCGATCATCATGAAGGCGCAGCGCGACCCCCATTTCTCGGCATCCAGCATAGCCAGTGCGAGCGATTCGTTGAGCAATAATCGGTTGGGCAGGCCCGTGAGCGTATCAAACCGCGCCATGCGATTGATCTTGTCGGCGGACGCGCGTGCTTCGGTGACGTCCGAACCCACGCCGCGAAAGCCCAAAAAGGCGCCTGATTCGTCGAAGCGCGGGCTTGCCGCCAGTTCCCAGCAGCGCTGTTTGCCCTTCACTTGAACCAGGATCGTCAGGCCGCGAAACGTCTCTCGCCCTTTCAGGCGATCAGCCAATTCGCGAAGACCGCTTGAAAAATTGCCCAATTCCCAGCTGTCGCCGGCCAGAATCTGCAGGATGGGCATTTGATTTATCTTCAGCGGATCCAGCCCAACGGCATAGGCAAAGCGGGGGCTGGCGCGGACGATGCGGCGCGCGGCGTCGGTTTCCCAAAGCCAGTCGGCGCTGTGTTCTTCCGAATCGCCATCGGTATCGCGCATCAGCAGCGCCAGCGTCTCGTCGCGTTCCGACAGCGCAATTTCGTTGACGCGTGTGACCACAAGCGCGCGGGCGCGATCAAAGCAGCCGAGCATCAGCAAGATGACGAAAAGTACCGACGCCGCCGCCAATGCCGGTCCGGCGATAACGTATAACGTTACGCAGGTTGTCCCGCCGACGATGGCAAGAAAGCTGAGCGTTGCCAGCGGTAAACCCGCCATTGCGATGGCAGACGCCGTCATCAGGACGGAAAGCATCACCCACAGCCCAAGCGCCACCGCAGGATCGGCCTTTGGAATCAGGAAGATCGGCGCAACGGCCCACGCAATGCCAAGCGCAATGCCGTCGGTCATGGTCCGTTGAACGTCGCTCAACGTGGCTGTTGTTGAGGATCGATCGCGCGTCGCGAGCCGACGAAACGCGGCTGCACTGCTGACAACCGCGATGATCGCGCCCCAGCTTTGCAGTGCCCAAAGCGGCGCAACATGGGCGCTGATGACGACAACAAGCGCAGCACCGATGACATTGGCGGCCAGCTGAAACAGCGCCAATTGCCGACCGGCATGCAATTGTGCAGCCCGAATCGGGCCCCAGTCCGTGGCGTCAGCCGGGTCATAAAGGCCCAGCAGCGCGCGGACGTCGATGCGCGGTTGCGCAAATTGAGACGTTGTCTGTTTTCCCACGACCGCTGTCATAGCGCGCAGGAAGTTAGCGGAAGGTTAGGCGATGACGCGATTCATCGCATCACCGCATCTTTTCACCACATCCTCTGGCTATGCGGCAATGGCATAGGGCTTGATTTCGCCGGCCAAGTAGAGATTGCGGGCCTTTGCTCGGCTGAGCTTGCCAGAACTAGTTCTTGGCAGTGTCCGTGGCGGCACGAGTTCAATCACGCAATTCATGCCCGTTACCGATTTAACGCGTTCGCGGATCTGATCGCGCAGCCTGCTGCGTTCGTTATTATCCGAGGTGCGGCATTGGACCAGCACCGCGGGCGTTTCTTCCCCGCCAGGCGTGGTAATCGCGAATGCCGCAATGTCGCCAGCCTTGAAGCCGGGAAGCTGCTCCACGGCCCATTCGATATCCTGGGGCCAGTGATTCTTGCCGTTGACGATGATCATGTCCTTGGCCCGGCCAACGATGTAGACATAGCCGTCGGAAAGATATCCCATATCGCCCGTATCGAGCCAGCCATTCTCCATGCAACTGTCGGTAGCTTCCTGATCACGGAAATACCCGTTCATCAGCGATGGTCCGGAACACCAAACCTTGCCAATGGCACGCTCGGGTAGCGGCGTGCCATCCTCTTCGCGAATTTCAACCTTCATATCGCGGACCGGCTTGCCGCAATTGACGATGGCCCGATACCGCTGCGGCCGACCCTCCGCGCGCGACGTGCCGGAAAGTTGGGTTTCCTCGACCAGTTCAACCCGAATGCCTTCGCCGGGCGGCATGATCGACACAGCCAGCGTTGCCTCCGCCAGGCCGTAGCTGGGCAGAAACGCGCTGGCCTTGAAGCCGGCATCGGCAAAAGCATCGACAAAATGCTGCATCACGTCGGGCCGGATCATGTCGGCACCGTTGCCGGCCAACCGCCAGCGCGACAGATCAAAGCGATCCGACGCCCGGGTCTGGCTTGAGATTCGCCGCGAGCAAATGTCGTAGCCAAAGGTGGGGGAATAGCTGATCGATGTGCCATCGTGCCGCGAAATCAGGTCAAGCCATGCCAGCGGACGGCGGGCGAAATCTTCGGTTTTCAGGTAATCGGTCGAAATCTGGTTCGCCATTGTCGACAGAAAGCAGCCTACCAGGCCCATGTCGTGGTACCATGGGAGCCAGGAGACACAGCGATCACCATCCAGCATGTTCATGCCATATCCGTGGGCAGCCAGATTGTTGAGCAGCGCCCGATGCGTGATGATCACGCCGTGCGGAAAGCGCGTCGAGCCGCTTGAATATTGCAGATAGGCGATATCATCAGCGTTGGCCTGCGGTAGCTCGGTCACGGGGGCAAGCCGCTCGGCAAAGCTGGTCCAATCCAGACCTTCGACACCATTCAGCCGCGCAGCCTCGCCCGCCATGCCTTCCAGTTCGGGCGGATAGAACAGCAACGCCGGATCGCTGCTCGTCAGCTGAACCCGGATCTGATCGATGTACGATTCCTTCCCGCCGAAGGAAGTGGGCAGGGGGAGCGGCACCGGCCATGCGCCGGCGTATACCGCCCCATAGAACAGGGCGGCGAATTCCGGACCGGTTTCCGCAATCAGCGCAATCCGGTCCCGCGGCTTCACGCCCATGGCGATCAGCCGAAAAGCAGTTTCGATCGCGTCGCGCCGCATTTCCGAAAAAGGATAGGCACGGGCAAGGTTACCGCGGGCATCATGGAAATTCAGACCGCGCTTTCCCGCTGCGGCATAGTCAAGCGCTTCGGTCAGCGTATCAAAATCGGCTAAACGGCGAGGAAGATCATCACTGGTCGCGGTGGGCTGAAGCATTGTTTCAACCACCTTCTCAACCGACTGTTGAAGCTCGATTCCCATGTTTTGCGCCCTTGATTGCGACCTATTAACCGTCGCATGCTGTTTGAGTGCCTGCGCCTTGCCCCGCGCTGACGTTCAAAATCCGGTCTGACTGTGGCACAATGATGGCGAAATGACACACGGCAAGCGCAAACCACCCCCACTCGACGCCGCTGGAATCGATCGATTGGCGTTGCGATATGTCGAACGCTTCGCAACCACGCGGGGCCGCCTTGCCCAATATCTGGCGCGAAAGATTTATGAACGCGGCTGGGACGGGCCGATCGTTGACCCCGCATCAGTGGCCGAACGGCTTGCCGCGCTTGGATATATTGATGATCGGGCCTTTGCAGACGCCAAGGCCCGGTCGATGGGCAGACGGGGACTGGGTGCGCGGCGCATTGTCGGCGCGCTGCGATCCTATGGGGTCGGTGCCGAAGATACCGAACAGATCTCACCGGATTTGGCCAAACACGCCGCCGAAGCGGCATTGGCTTTGGCACGGCGGCGACATATCGGGCCATTTGCTATCGAACCCGCCGACCGCGCAGGCCGCGAACGCCAGCTCGGTATCATGCTAAGGGCGGGCCATGACCTGACCTTGGCGCGCAGAATTGTTCAGATGCGACCGGGGGACGAAATCGACCCACTTCTAAATGACTAAATATGGGACAAGTTTCTGCCTGGTTGTTTTTTGCGAATGCGGGGCGTTGTGCTAGCGTAATAATAGTCGGGGGGCTGATGATGATGACAATGGGGCAGCAACCACTGTCCACCGAAATTGCGGATAATCGATGCGACACGCAGGGGGCTGACGGAACGCATCACGATTTGATCGACGGTGAAGTTCGCGTTTCGGGGGTGGTTAAGTGGTTCGATGTGACGCGCGGGTTTGGCTTTCTGGTTGCCGATCAGCAAGGCTTTGGTGATGTTCTTGTGCATTTTTCGGTGCTGCAAGCGCATGGCAGGCGCAGCGTACCGGAGGGCGCCTGGATCGATTGCCATGTGATCCAGCGTGACCGTGGGTATCAGGCCCGCGAGGTGCTTTCGATTGACCTGACGCATGCCGTTGAACCCGTTACCCGGCAACGCGCCAACGTCGATCGCGTCGATCCGATAGGCCTGATCGATGATGCCGGTCCCTTTGAGCCATGCAGCGTCAAATGGTTCAATCGACTGAAAGGCTATGGGTTTTTGGTCCGCGAAAGTGACGGTACCGATGTGTTCGTTCACATGGAAACGTTGCGCCGGGCGGATTTGATGACGGTCGAGCCCGATCAACCCCTGCGCGCGCGCATCGTCGATGGTCGGAAAGGGCCGCTTGCCGTCGTCATTGACACCAATGCATGAAGCGCTGATGCGGCCGGCGCGCACTATATCTGGTTCCGTCTGGTTGATGGGGCTGGTCTCTGTGTTGGTCGCCGGCTGCAGCGCGCCATCCCGTCAGCCGGATGTTCAGTCCCGAAGCCAGCCGATCACGCTGACCATCACCAGCGCCGGAACAACGCATCGTTTTTCTGTGGAACCGGCGCGCTCGGCTGAAGAGCAAGAGCAAGGACTCATGTTTCGCCCCGATATCGCCGCCGACAGCGGTATGCTGTTTGCGCCTTATCCCCCCGGGGGTGGGCCGCCACGGATAGCGACATTCTGGATGAAGAATACACCGTCCCCGCTGGATATTCTGTTCATCCGCAAAGATGGCACCATTGCCCGCATCGTTGCAAATACGGTGCCTTTTTCGACCGCGCCTGTTAGCTCTGGAGAACCGGTCGCCGCTGTCCTGGAGCTGCGCGGCGGGCGTAGTGACGAACTTGGCATCGCCGAAGATGACAGGGTCGATTGGCCGGGCAGGGATGCGACGAACCGAAACACGGTTGAAGCGGCGCAATCACCGGGCTAAGCGCAGGCCCATGGGACTTCTGGGCTCGATATTCACTTGGTGGAACGGTGCCACCATTGGCACCAATTGGGCGCTGCGCGGTAAGCGCCGCGTTGGGACCGATCACGCTGGCAACAGTTATTACGAAGGTGGGCTAGACCCGAACGGGATAACGCGGCGTTGGGTCATTTATGCCGGGGCCAATGACGCCAGCGCAGTGCCGCCCGAATGGTTTGGATGGCTGCATCACCAGATCGATAATTTGCCTGACCAGGCGTTGCCGCCAGCGCGTGCCTGGCAACGGCCGGCGCAGCCCAATCTGACCGGGACGACCACCGCCTATCGTCCGGCGGGCGCTTTGGAGCGGGGCGGTCGTCGGGCGGCGGCAACCGGTGACTACGAAGCCTGGAAGCCCGAGGGATGAAACCCTGGCTCATCGCCGGCGGCGGCGTTTTGTTGCTGGGGGTCGCCATTCTGGTTGGGATCGGCATTTACAAACAATCTGACCGACCTGAAGCAGCGGTAAAATCGCAGGGTAGTTCCGTCTTGGACGACGTCCAAACAGGATCGGATGTCGTGACGGTTGATCTGCCAATCGATCAGGATCCGTCGCAAGGCGCGACGCCAATGGAAAAACGTGTAGCGGTTCTGGGCCTTTTGAACAAAAGAAACGGCATTAGTCGTGATCTGACGCTGAAGCCCGGCGAGGCGGTTCGGGTCGGCGAGGTTGTCGTCCGGTTGCGCGCCTGCGAACAGACCGCTCCGTGGGAAGCCGAGCATTATACCGGCGCATTTGTGCAGGTTGACGTTCAACAGCGCAACAAGAGCTGGCAGCGCACGTTCTCGGGGTGGCTATACAAGGAGCGCCCGGCGCTGAATGTGATGTTGCACCCTGTTTATGACGTCTGGACCAAGAGCTGCGCAATGTCCTTTCCCGTTGGCGGACCCGACACGGTGAAAGCGGGATCCGATTTAGCACGATCCAGCGCAAAGAAATCGGCAGACCCAGACGGCGATGCGAACAATGGAGCGGATAGTTCGCCCGAAGAGGCGCCGACGGGATCGACAACGCCTTCCAATGCCTCAGTAAGCAAGCCCAAATAATTTTCGCGAGAGATTTCGATCGCGCCAAGCGAGGCGAGATGGTCGGTCTGGAATTGGCAATCGAGCAGATTGAAACGGCCCGCCCTGAGCCGCGCCACCAGCCACGCCAACGCGACTTTTGACGCGTCCCTCGCACGACTGACCATGCTTTCACCGAAAAAGGCCTTGCCAAGGGCCAGTCCGTAGAGGCCGCCGACAAGCCTGTCGTCCTTCCAGCATTCGATCGAATGGGCAAATCCCATATGGTGCAGCTGGCCAAAGACCTTGGTGATGCTCGGGTTGATCCATGTTTCGGGCCGATCGGCGGCGGCATCGGCGCAAAGCGCAATAACCTCATCAAAGGCCTGATCCGCTGTCACGCGATAGTGCTCGGAAACAATCGTCTTTCGTAACGATCGCGACAGGTGAAAACCGTCAAGCGGCATGACCGCACGCCGCTTTGGTTCAACCCAGTAAACAGTCTCAGCGGCACGGTTGTCCGCCATCGGAAATACACCAACGGCATAGGCACCAAGGACGATCTGGGGATCGAGCGCCTTCATCGCCGACGGATCATGCACCCATTTTCAAGGTTTGGCCGCCAGGCGTTTCTCGATCGCTTGCCAGGTATGGGCAAAAGCCTGGGCTGCCGCCGCCCGCGCCGCAAAACTGCCAACCGGCGCGCGCTTTGCGGCCATTTGCTCGATAACGCTGGCCATCGGAATAACCGGCCAGTCCGGGTACCGTGCAATCGCGTCGGCGTGAAGTTTACGCCGACGATCGACCATCGCGTGAACGGGCATGATTGGGGCTTTATTGCCCAATCGCTCGATCACTCCTTCCAGCGCGCGCTCGGACAGCGGCGACGGGATGACGGGCACGACAATCAGGTCGGCGGCGCGCATGACCTGATCGCTCGTTTCGGTAAGCCCCGGCGGACAATCGAGGATGATACGATCATATTCCTTGCGCAGCGACGTCAGCAGTTTGGCAAGAAGTTTCTTCTTGTCGATTTCGTGAAACAAGATGTCGAGACCGCGCAACGACGCGTCTGCGCCAATAAGGTCAAGACGCTGGAACGATGTCTTGCGGACAAGTTTTGACGGCTCAACGTCCTTCGTAAAGACCGATTGCGCTGTTTCCTTGGGCTTCCTGTCGCTCAGCAAAAAGGTACTGGCGGCTTGCGGATCCAAATCCCAGAGCAGCGTGCGTCGGGACGACAGAGTCGCCGCACACCAGGCCAAATTCACGGCCAGCGTCGTTTTCCCAACCCCGCCCTTCAGGCTATATATTGCAATCGTGGCCAAGCGCTCGTCCGTCCCGTCTGATTACCGCCGCGGGCCATGGTGCCCAAGCGCGACTGGCTAGGCAAGCACCCAACGCCGCAAACAGCGCGATTGGGACGGCGCTGGGATCAGTTCTTACAGGTCTGGGCGGGCTTGCCGGGCTGGGTCAGCGTGATCAGCTTGGGGGTGCCCGTCATCGAATACCCATCTGCAACCATCGGGTCGCCGGCCTTTTCGGCCGTAAGCTTGGTAAAGGTGCCGTTCTTCTCGGTACGAAGATGCGCCTGTTTGTCGCCATTGAAGAAGTCGACGAATACTAAACTGTTATCTTTACACCGGAACGAAACCGATGCCTTCATTGATGGAGGCAGTTCAACCTTTGGTTTCGCCTTCAGCGCTTCGGCCTGCGGGTCGTCCGCTTCGGCGGTAACCATTTGTGGCTTTTGCTCGTTGCACGCTGCAAGCGGCAAGACGAGGGCGAGGGCGGCGATCAAGGCTGGCTTTGTCATATCGATGTGCGCTTTGCCCATGGCTCGGTGTTCGTCAAGATGATTGGCGCTTTGAGCGATTGATTTTGTCGATTGTCGCAGGGTCATTGCTAAAAAAATGACTGCCTGATTGTTATTCGTAAAATTCCGCAGGCTCTGGAATCCGCCCGAAGGCGATCTTGGTGCCCACGCGGTCGACCCGCCCGCCACCGAGCGGTCCAACCGAGACGGCATGGCGTCCAAATTTCTCGTTTATCCGGTCCATCGCCTTGCTCAGCGCCAGGCCGCGCGCTTCGCGTGCGAGCGGATCATTCGGATCAAGCAGCCCGAACAGTGATACCTGTTCAGCGTCAACTGGTTCGATCTCTGCCAGAGTGATGCCGATCATGCGCAGCTGAAAGCCGCTGCCCCGCGACTGTGCCGCGGTAACCAGCCGCGGAAAAACGCTGTCCAGCGCCTGCAATATGACGAAGCTATCCTGTGTTGCCGGGAGTTTGACGGCGGTGCGCCAATGGCTCTTATCATCCTCAAATTTCGCGTGCAGCACGAGCAACCTTGCACTGTAGCTTTTTCGTCGCAGCCGGCTGGCAGCCTTTAGCGCCAGTCTGCGCGCGGTCAGGCGAGCCGGCTCGGTGCCGCGCTTGCCCGGGGCAAGGACGTGGCTGTGGCCGATCGTACGGCTTTGGGTGGCTTTCTCGGGAAGGTCTACGCCGTGCAGCAGGTACCATAGTCGATCCCCGTTCGTGCCGCCCCAAGCGGCGCCCGCATCGCGTGGCCGCCGATCGCACAGCTGACGAATATCGTTGATGCCTTCCTGCGCAAGCCGCCGCTCCATCTTCGCACCGATGCCGGCAATGTCACGCAGGCGCAGGTCGAACAGCGCCTGTGGCAATGAATTGCTCGTAAAAACCACCAATCCATCGGGTTTCTGCAGGTCTGAGGCAAGTTTGGCGAGCAATCTGTTGGGCGCAATGCCGACCGAGCTGGTCAGGCAATCGCCGACATTGGCCCGGATGCCGGCCTTCACCGCGCGTGCAATCCGGGTGGCGGCTTCGGGCGAATTTTCGTTGTCGAGCAGGCGGCACGCAACTTCGTCGATCGAGCAGACTTTGGTCACGGGAATATGGCGCCAGATTTCCGCCAGGATCGCGTCGTGGAACTCGACATATTTCTCGTGCCGTGCAGGCGTGACAATCAGATCGCGGCAGAGCCGCTTGGCTTGCCACACGGGTGTGCCGGTGCCGATCCCAAACCGCTTCGCCTCCACCGAGGCCGCGATTGCCACTGTCGTGTCGCTGTCAACGGGCGCCACAAGGACCGGCTTGCCGCGCAGCAACGGGTCAAGCTGTTGCTCCACGCTCGCAAAATAGCTGTTCAGATCGAGGTACAGCCAACGCAGCGGGCGCGGCGGCAGCGCGATCCGATGGTCATATTGTCCGATCCGATCGATCATGACGACGCGCCTTGTGGATGGGGCAGCTATAAGATGGTGGCAGCAGAGACGAGCCAGAGACACGGCGTATGGAACATAATAAGAACATATTGTAAAGCGCGCGCGTCGAAAAAAGTCTCCTTGCCGATCGCCGCGCTACATGAGTGTTGCCTGAAAGCCAGAGTTTGACTGACTGAAGTCCCGCCCCCATTGCCGGAGAGTGCCAGAAGACCCTATGTGCCTTCACCATGCACAGCACCTCAAATACACTCGCCCTCATTGGTAATACCCCCCTGGTCCGCCTCAAAGGGCCAAGCGAGGCTTGTGGGGGAGAAATTTTCGCCAAATGCGAATTCGCTAACCCTGGCGCATCGGTCAAGGACCGCGCCGCGCTGTATATAGTGGAGGATGCCGAACAACGCGGAGCGCTGAAGACCGGCGGCACGATTGTCGAGGGGACGGCCGGCAATACCGGCATTGGCCTCGCGTTGGTTGGAAACGCCAAGGGGTATCGGACGATTATCGTGATGCCCGAAACGCAAAGCCGCGAGAAGATGGACACCCTGCGCGCGCTGGGCGCGGAACTCGTTCTTGTCCCCGCCGCGCCCTATGCCAATCCGGGGCATTTCGTGCACACGAGTCGACGGATTGCAGAGGAAACTGCCGGGGCGGTCTGGGCGAACCAGTTCGACAATATCGCCAATCGCAAAGCGCATATTATGGGTACCGCCGAGGAAATCTGGGAGCAGATGGAGGGGCGGATTGACGGGTTTACCTGCGCGGCGGGCACCGGCGGCACGATCGCCGGCGTGGGACTGGGGCTTAAGTCGAAGAATGAAAAAGTGATCATCGCGCTCAGTGATCCGCATGGCGCTGCCCTCTACAATTATTACGCGCACGGAGAGTTGAAGGCTGAAGGATCGTCGGTGGCCGAAGGCATCGGCCAGGGGAGGATCACGGCCAATCTGGAAGGCGCGCCGATCGACACGCAGTTCCGCATATCAGATGCAGAAGGCATGAATTGGGTATCCCGGCTGCTGAACGAAGAGGGGCTTTGCCTTGGCTTGTCGTCGGGAATCAATGTCGCAGGCGCGGTTCAGCTGGCGCGCAAGCTGGGGCCGGGCAAACGGGTGGCAACAATTCTGTGTGATACTGGTTTCCGCTACCTTTCCACGCTTTACAATCGCGATTGGCTTGAACTGAAGGGGCTCCCAATACCTGCCCAGCTCCTGCGACCCTGACGGGGCAATCGACAAGGGCAGCGATCTTGGCTAGCGTGACAGCCGATCATGATTAGCGACGGCAATCACGCAGCGCAGACCATGCAGCGCGTCAAAGTCGGGATGACCGGCCTTGCATCGGTCCTGTTGCTCATCGCGCTGGCGAGCGCGGTGCTAAGCTGGGCGAGCAAGGAACAGCCAGTCGCTGTGCTTGGTGCGCCGAAAGCAGATGTTGTTGCCAACCTGACACAGCCCAACGCAACTGATCCCGCAGCAGGCGATCAGCCGGCCAAGGAACCACTCGCCGAACTCGGGGTTGCGCCAAGCGCCGCGCCAGAGACCAGCAATGGATCGGCAATTGCCAAACCGGTGCCACCTCGTCCGCAGTGACGGCCACCGCGCAGGCCGCGTTTTCTTAAAATTGCAGCTCTCGAGTCGCTGCCTCTGGTCCGGCCAGCGATCAACCATGACGTTTATCGAACGCAATCCCGGCAACGATCGTGCGCGTTTTTGGAACGCAGCAAGAACATAAGCGGATATGGACTGCATGGATGACGAACAGCCACGCTGATTTGATGTAATTTCCCGTCAAATCCCCAATTCACCCGTTGCATCCCCAAGTCTCCCCTGATACCCATAGGGTTAATAGGGGCGGGCACCCTCGTACGCATCGACAGGCGCTGAGCGGCGGCTTTGGCCGTTTCTCAGAACGAGAAAGTGTGCGCCAAAATGAGGTGGGCGTGTCGGACAGGGGAATCTATCAGGGCTATGCGCTCCAGCTGGTCGACGACAAGGGTCGCGTCGCGATCCCGGCGTCGCTGCGCGCAACCCTGATTGCCAGCAACCCGCCCGGCCTGGATCCCAAGGACGCTGCCAACGTCGTCATCGGCTTCCACGAAAGCGATCGCTGCCTGGTGGGGTACGATCTTGGATATGGCAAGCGACTGCATGAACGGCTTGAGCAGCGCGCCATCGACAATGCCGGTCAAGAAGGGGCGCCCAACGACAAGATCGTCCGCGCTGGTATCGGCGGCGAAACCGTTCCCTTCGATGCCAGTGGTCGCTTCATTCTATCCGGTTTTGCCCGCAGCCGGTGCAACATCGGCAAATATGCATTTTTCTACGGGGTCGGGGACAAGTTCGAAATCTGGGATCCGGCAGCCGTCATCGCGTCGGAGACAACGTCAGAGCTGATGAAGGATGCCGTTCGGTACTTTCTGGCTGAGCGCGGCGAAGTCATTTGACCGCGGATCGCCATATCCCCGTCCTGCTTGAGGAAGTGATCGACGCGCTGGAGATCGCCCCCGGCGAGTGTCATGTCGACGCAACCTTTGGCGCTGGCGGTTACACAAAGGCAATGCTGGCCAGGGGAGCCAGGGTGATTGCTTTCGACCGTGATCCCGACGCCATCGCCGCCGGTCAGGATATGGTCGCCAGCAATCCGGATAGCCTGACACTGATCCACGCTGTCTTTTCTTCGATCGAGAGCGAACTTGCGCAGCGCGACGCGTTGCCGGTGGCGGGTGTCGCAATGGATATCGGGGTATCGAGCATGCAGCTCGATCAGGCCGATCGTGGCTTTTCATTCCAGGCCGACGGCCCGCTCGATATGCGCATGGGCCAACAAGGAATGACCGCGGCCGATTTCGTCAACAATGCCGACGAATCCGAAATTGCCGACATTATCTATCAGTTTGGCGAGGAGCCGCGATCGCGCCGGGTTGCCCGCGCCATCGTTGCGGCCCGTCCGATCACCCGTACTTCGGAACTTGCCGCGGTGGTTCGTCGCGCGCTGGGCTGGCGGCCCCATGACAAAAAAGATCCCGCGACGCGGACATTTCAGGCGATCCGCATCCACCTCAACCGCGAACTAGCCGAACTGGTCGACGGCCTTGCTGCGGCAGAGCGCGTGCTGAAGCCCGGTGGCAGGTTGGCAGTGGTGACCTTCCACAGTCTTGAGGACAGGCTGGTCAAGCGCTTCTTCAAGGAGCGGAGCGGGGCGAATTCCTCGGGATCCCGACATTTGCCCGAAGTGACAGCACGGACTGCCCCCAGCTTTGACAATGTCGGTCGTGCTCAGCGCGCCGGCGCAGCCGAACTCGCCCGCAATCCGCGGGCACGATCAGCAACTTTGCGGGTGGCTCGGCGGACCGCTGCTGAGCCCTGGCCGACAGGAGCATCGCAATGACGGCAGCATATCGGTTTCGGGGACTCGGCTGGTTTGTTACCGGCGTCATAGTGGTCCTGGGCTTCTACCTCGTCTCATTGCAGGTCGCTGCCGAACGCAAAAAGGTTGATGATGTTAATCGCGACATCGCCCGTGCCGAACGGGATATTCGTTCGCTTGAGACTGAATTCAACACCCGCGCCAATCTTGCGCAGCTGGAACGCTGGAATGGTGACGTGCTGGCGCTTGCGGCACCAACGCCTAACCAGTTTCTCCCCGATGAGGTTCGGCTGGCGCAACTCGACTTCCGGGGTCCCGCAATTGATACCGGGGTCCGCACGGCCAACTACCTGGTGCCATCATTGCCGGTAAATGCCGATCAACCCGCCAGCGAGATGAATGGTCCAGGAACGCCCAGGTCGATTTCGCCGTCCCCGGTGGCGGTCGGCGGGGTTCGTTTGGCGTCGACCCAAGCGCCTTCGATCGAGCAACTTTCAACACCGGCAGCGGCGCAGCGTCCTGCCACGGTTACCGCTGTTGCCGCAAAGACCCTGATCAAGCCGGTACGAACTGGTCCCTCGGTCGCGCTGCTTGATCGCAAGCTGCTCAACGACTCGACGCTCGGCGATCTGCTGAGCCGCGCGCAAATCAGCACCGAAAGCGCGCATTGAGCGCGCTTGTCGCCCGACCCGCCCCGCCTCGCCGGGTGAGCAGCCAGCGCAACACGCTGGTCATGACGGCGCACGTCCGCTTGATGATGCTGATGCTGATGATCGCCGCGGGCGTGCTGGTGATCATTCTGCGATTGACATGGCTGGCAGCGTTTTCGGCGCCGGCGACGTCGCCGGATGCGGTTTCTGCCCTGGTGCCGCTGCGCGGTGATATCGTTGATCGTAACGGGGCACCGCTTGCGCGGACAATCGACGCATGGTCGATCGGCATTCATCCCAACAAGGTGATCAGCGATCGGCGCGAACTTGCCGCCAAACTCGCCAATCTAATCCCTGAACATGATGAAGCCTGGTATTTCGACGTCCTGACATCGGGCAAGAATTTTGCCTATCTGGCTAAACGGGCAATGCCTGAAACCGTGTCGAGGGTGAACGCGCTGGGCGAGCCGGCGGTGGCGTTCGCGCGCGAGCCGGAGCGGTTATATCCGCAATCTACCCTTGCCGCCCATGCGCTCGGCTTTCTCGACTATGACGGTCGGGGAATGAGCGGGATGGAGCGGGTGCTTGATGAGCAGCTAACCAATCCCGCGCTCCGTGGACAGCCGGTTCCCCTGTCGATTGACACCCGTATTCAGGCCGCGATGGAAAGCGAACTTGGCGCGGCGATGCTCAGTTTCAAAGCTCGCGGCGCCGCGGGCGTTTTGCTCGATGTGCACACGGGTGAGGTCCTGTCGATGGTCTCGCTCCCCGTCTTCAATCCCAATCACGTCAAGGGTTCGACCGAGGATCAATTGCGCAACAACGTGACGCAAAGCGTCTACGAGCTCGGGTCTACCTTCAAACCGATAACGATGGCGGCGGCGATTGATAGCGGCGTCGTTACATCGATGGCGCGGCGGTTCGATGCCACGCAGCCGATCAAGGTGGGCCGGTTCACCATCCATGATGATCGCGGTGACGAGCAGGAGCGCTGGCTCGATATTCCTGAAACCTTGATCTATTCCTCCAACATCGCCACCGCGCGCATCGCCGATGAGCTTGGTGCCGAGCGCGAAAAGGCGATGTTCCGGCGGCTCGGGTTCGACACGCGTCCCGATGTCGAGCTGCGGGAGAAAGGCCGGCCGATCTGGCCGGCATATTGGGCGCGGACGACCACGATGACGACTGCTTATGGGCACGGCATCGCGGTCACGCCGCTGCATTTGGCCAATGCTTATGCCGCGCTCGTCAATGGCGGTATTTGGCGGCCGACCACGATGCTGAAGATCGCGCCGGGCAAGGCGCCCGCCGGCCGCCGGGTCATCAGCCAGGCAACCAGCGATCGGATGCGCCAGCTGCTGCGCCTGATTGTGCTGGAAGGCACGGGTAAAAAGGCCGAAGCCGCAGGCTACCGTGTCGGGGGCAAGACGGGCACCGCCGAAGTCGCAGGGAAGGGGGGCTATGAACGCCACACCAATGTTTCCACTTTCGCTGCCGCTTTTCCAATGGACGCGCCGCGCTATGTCGTGGTGGCGATGCTCGATTCGCCGATTGGCAATGCACAAAGCTATGGCCTGACGACAGCGGCCTGGACGGTCGCGCCGGTCGTGGGGCGCGTGATCACCCGGGTTGGACCGATGCTCGGTGTGATGCCCGATGAGCAGCTAGACGTTGATGTATCGGAACTGATGCCGCTTTTGTGGCGCCCGCAGGGGCGCGAGGTCAAGGATACACGATGAGACTGGGCGCGTTGACGGGTGGGCCGGAAACTGCGGTCGTGACCGGCTTCGCGATCGATCACCGCAAGGTCGCGCCCGGAACAATCTTTGGCGCGTTCCCGGGCCAGCGGGTCAATGGGGAAGACTTTATCGACGCCGCCATCGCCGCCGGGGCGATCGCCGTTGTTGCCGCGCCGGGCGTCAGTGTGACGGGTGCGGCGCATATCGCGAGTACCAACCCGCGCGATACATTTGCCAGGATGGCGGCTCAGTTCTTCATGCCCTTCCCCGACCTCGCGGTCGCGGTGACGGGCACCAACGGCAAGACATCCACGGTCGAAATGACCCGTCAATTGTGGCGCATGGCGGGATATCATGCAGCGTCGATCGGGACGTTGGGGGTCACCACAGCCGATGACCGTGTCGTCACCGGCCTGACAACGCCCGACGTGGTGACCTTTCTGGCCAACATGGCTGGGCTGGCCCGCGAAGGCGTAACGCATGCTGCATTCGAGGCATCGAGCCATGGCTTGTCACAATACCGGATTGATGGGCCAAAGGTGTCCGCGGCGGCCTTCACCAATTTGTCGCGCGATCATCTCGATTATCACAAGGATATGGCCGACTATTTCACCGCCAAGATGCGGTTGTTTTCAGAAGTGCTCGACCCGACGGGAACCGCTGTTGTCTGGGCTGATGATGAATATGCCCCGCGCGTGATCGATCTGGCGCGCGAACGCGGCAATCGGTTGATGACCATAGGGACGCATGGCGACGACATTCGGCTGGTATCCCGCGATCCGACGATGCTTGGGCAAACGTTGACGATCGAGGCCGCGGGTCAGGCCTATAAGGTTATCCTGCCGTTGATTGGGGCGTATCAGGCGGCCAATGCGCTGATGGCCGCCGGCCTGGTGATCGCGACCGGTGGCGACATCGCGCAGACCATCGCCAATCTCGCCCGCCTGCAGCCGGTTCGGGGTCGGCTTGAGCGGGCGGTGATCGCAAAGTCCGGGGCGCCCGTCTATGTTGATTATGCCCATACACCCGATGCGGTCGAAGCGGCGATTGCCGCACTCAAGCCCCACGCCGCGGGCCGGTTGATCATCGTCCTTGGCGCGGGCGGAGACCGCGACGAGGGCAAGCGTGAACCGATGGGGCGGGCGGCGGCCGGACACGCCGATCTGGTCTATGTTACCGACGACAACCCACGTAGCGAAGACCCATCCACCATTCGTGCTGCACTGATGAAAGGCGCACCGGCAGCGATCGAAATCGGCGATCGCCGGGCAGCCATTGCAGCCGCGATTGGCGAGGCGGGCCCCGCGGATATTGTGTTGCTGGTCGGCAAGGGGCACGAACAAGGACAGATCGTCGGCAATCTGGTGCTGCCTTTCGACGACGTTGCAGTGGCCAGGGAGTGTGCAGCCTGATGCCAAACCACGCTAACATCACTGGCGATAGGGGCGTACTGGATGGCTGAGCCGCTCTGGTCAGCTGAGGCGATATCGGCGGCAACCGGTGGCACGGCGTCCGCAGCCTTTGAAGTGTCGGGCGTGACCTTCGATTCGCGCGAGGTCGTTCTCGGTGACTTGTTCATCGCGCTGAAGGGCGCGGCGACCGACGGGCATAAATTCCTGCCCGATGTTGTCGCGCGCGGCGCCGCCGGGGCCATCGTTTCCGCGCCGGCCGACGTGCCCAATGTCCGCGTCGAGGACACGACAGCGGCGCTCAACGCGCTAGCTGTGGCGGCCCGTGACCGGACACAGGCCACGATTATCGGAGTCACCGGGTCGGTTGGCAAAACCGGGACCAAGGAAGCGCTATTCGCCGCGCTCAGCCGATCGGCCCCGGGCCGTACGCACCGTTCGGTCAAAAGCTATAACAACCATACGGGCGTGCCGCTCAGCCTTAGCCGGATGCCGGCCAGCAGCCTTTATGCGGTGCTTGAAATGGGCATGAACCATGCCGGTGAACTTGCGGCGCTGACCCAGTTGGTTCGCCCGCACATTGCCATCATCACCGCCATCGCACCGGCGCACACGGAGTTTTTTTCGGGGGTTGAGGCAATTGCGGATGCCAAGGCCGAAATCTTTCAGGGGCTTGAAGCTGGGGGGACCGCCATCATTCCCTTTGATAGTCCGCATCGTGATCGGCTGATCCGCGCCGCGCGGGGCTGTGCTGCCCGGATCATCACATTCGGCACCGCCGAGGGCGCCGATATCTGCCCGCTGGAAAGCATGCGGACGGCGACAGGCGGGACTTTTGTCACGGCGCGAATGATGACACGCGAGCTAAGCTTCACGATTAATCAGCCCGGGGCCCACTGGGTGTCAAATGCGATGGCGGTGCTGGCGGCGGCCGAAGCGGCGGGCGCTGACGTTGGTCTGGCCGGGCTGGCGCTCGCGGAACTAGGCGGTCTGCCCGGTCGCGGGGCACGCTTCCTGGCGCCAATCGGCGAGGGGACCGCGCTGGTGATTGATGAAAGCTACAATGCCAACCCGTCATCCATGCAGGCAACATTAGCCGTACTCGGCGCGGAGCCCGCGGCGCGCAAAATCGCCGTGCTTGGTGAAATGAAAGAGCTGGGCCCCGATAGCGCCGGATACCACGCCGCCTTGGCCGATCCTGTCAAGGCAGCGGGTGTAACCAAGGCGATTCTGGTCGGCTCGGGGATGGCACCGCTCGCAAACGCGCTTGAGGGGCGGATCGATTTCGTCCATGTCCCCGACGCCGCTGCTGCGCGACAGGCACTTACCAAAGTGCTTGCACCGGGCGATGCGGTGCTCATCAAGGGATCGAACGGCGTGGGGCTGGCGACAGTGGTTGCCGGGCTTCAAAACGGGACTGCATAATGTTGTATCTCATTGCCCAATATCTTGGATTTCCGGGCGTCCTCAACCTGGTGCGCTATCTGAGCTTTCGCTCGGGTGGCGCAGTGGCGACCGCGCTCATTATCGGGCTTATCATTGGCCCGCGTTTCATTGGCTGGCTGCGTGTGCGCCAGGGTAAGGGGCAGCCGATCCGCGAAGACGGGCCACAATCGCACTTGGCCAAGCGCGGTACGCCGACGATGGGCGGATTGATGATTCTGACCAGTCTGGTGATCTCTATCCTGCTGTGGATGGATCTCAGCAATCCGTATGTCTGGGCTTGCCTGTTCGTGACCTTGGGCTTTGGGCTGATCGGGTTCATGGATGATTATGACAAGGTCCGAAAGCAAAAGACCGCGGGCGTTTCCGGGCGCGTGCGCCTGATCGGTGAATTTGTGATCGCCGGCGTGGCGGCCGCGATCATCACCCACGGCAACGGGACGCATCTTTATCTGCCTTTTGTCAGCAATGTGTCGATCGACCTCGGTTATTTTTACATCGTGTTCGCCGCTTTCACGATCGTGGCCTTTGGCAACGCAGTAAACCTGACCGATGGGCTGGACGGCCTCGCCACCATGCCGGTGATCATCGCGGCCGTCGCGTTCATGATCATCGCCTATCTGGCGGGTAACGTGAAATTTGCCGATTATCTGGGTATCCCCCACGTGCCGCGCGCTGGCGATCTTGCGATCTTTTGCGGGGCGATTGTCGGATCCGGCCTGGCGTTTCTGTGGTTCAATGCACCGCCGGCAGCGGTTTTCATGGGCGATACCGGCAGCCTGGCGCTGGGCGGAGCGCTGGGCACGATATCGGTCGTTGCCCATCACGAAATCGTGCTCGGTATTATTGGGGGGCTGTTCGTGGTTGAGGCGCTGAGCGTCATCATCCAGGTGTTTTTCTACAAGCGCACGGGTAAGCGGGTGTTCAAGATGGCCCCGATCCATCATCATTTTGAACAAATGGGTTGGAGCGAGCCCACGGTGGTGATCCGGTTCTGGATCATTGCGCTGGTTCTGGCGCTTGCCGGTCTGTCGACGCTGAAGCTGAGATGATCACGTCGCCCCTCTGGCGCGACAAGCGCTATGCGGTGTTGGGGCTGGCACGATCGGGTGCGGCGACCGTGCGCGCGCTGGTGGCGAGCGGGGCGCACGTCACGGCCTGGGATAGCGATGAGGCGCGGCGAGGGGCTCTGGGGGCGGAGGCGATTTTTGCCGACCCTGAAACGATCGATCTCACGGGTTACGAGGCCTTGATCGTTTCACCGGGTGTACCGATCAACCGCCATCCTGTTGCGGCCAAAGCGCGGGCGGCTGGAGTCCCGATCATCGGCGATATCGAGCTGTTTGCGCAGGCGCGCCCGAACCTGCCCAGCCACAAAGTGGTCGGCATTACCGGCACCAACGGAAAGTCGACGACCACGGCGCTGATCAAACACATCGTTGAGACCGCTGGTATCCCGACGCTGATGGGGGGTAATATCGGTTTGCCGATCCTTGAGCAGTCACCGCTGGTGGAGGGGGGCATCTATGTGCTGGAACTCTCCAGCTATCAGATTGATCTGACCGCCAGTCTCGACTGCGATGTTGCCATCCTGCTCAACATCACGCCGGATCACCTGGACCGATACGATGGCTTTGATGCCTATGCAGCGGCCAAGGCGCGCCTGTTCGCGATGCAGTCGGCTGATCATGACGTGGTTATCAACATAGCCGACGCGCCGTCCGCGCGGATCGCCCGCAATCTGTCTGCCCGTGCCGAACATCTGCACAAGATTGCCCCCGGCTTTTGCATGGACCAGTCGCGCTGGCCAAGCCTGCAGGGGCCGCACAATGCGCAAAATGCGCTGGCAGCCATCACTGCGTGCGAAGTGATGGGAATCACCAACGCGGCGATTGACGCCGGGCTTGCCAGCTTTTCGGGCCTGCCCCACCGGATGCAGCAGATCGCGACTGTTGCCGGTGTCGCCTATGTCGATGACAGCAAGGCCACCAATCCCGAATCCGCTGCCCCCGCGCTGGCGGCGTTCGATCGCGTCCACTGGATTTTGGGCGGTCGCGCGAAAAGCGACAATCTGGACGCCTGCGCCCCAAATTTTGGCCATGTTGCCCGTGCCTATACAATTGGTGAGGCCGGGCCGCGCTTCGCCGAAATGCTGGCAAAGGTCATGCCGGTCGAACAATGTGTGACGTTGGACATCGCCGTTACAAAGGCCGCTGCTTCTGCGCAGCCGGGCGAAACGGTGCTGTTGTCGCCTGCTTGTGCTTCATTTGACCAATTTAGCGATTATGAGGCGCGGGGGGATGCGTTTCGTGCCGCGGTAGGGGGGCTGCAATGACCGATATTCGGGCCGATGGCACGGGCATTACCCGCCGTCGCGAATTATGGGCGCGGATGAAGCCCCGCGGCGGACGCGGGGATCGCAGCCCGCTGGGGATGTGGTTCTGGGACATCGACCGCGTATTGCTGCTGCTGGCGCTGTTGCTGGTGGCGATCGGGCTGCTGGCGGTTGCGGCCGCCTCACCCGCCGCGGCGCTGCGCTATTCGGGCGACAAGGTGCACGTTGCGCCGCTCTATTATTTTTGGCGACAGGTGATGTGGGTTGGTGTTTCGTTGCCAATCATGTTCATCGTCTCGATGCTGCCCGTACCTCTGGCGCGCCGCATGTCGCTGGTCGGCGCGGCAATCTTCCTGCTGCTGTTGGCGGCGGTGCCGTTTGTCGGGGTTGAAGTGAACGGCGCGCGCCGATGGATTGGCGTGGGTATTTCGCAATTTCAGCCTTCAGAGTTTTTGAAACCTTTGTTTATCGTCAGCCTCGCCTGGTTGCTGTCGCTCCGCAGCAAGGACCCGACACTGCCAGTTGTGCCGATCAGCGTCGTGTTGATCAGCGCGGTGGTGCTGTGCCTGATGATGCAGCCCGATTTCGGTCAGACCATCATCTTTTGCGTGATCTGGGTTGCCTTGCTGATGATCGCGGGCACGCCGATGAAGGTGCTTGGGACGATTGCCGGACTGGCGCCGGTGGGGCTTGTTGCGGCCTATCTCTTCTATGACACCGCCCGCATCCGGATCGATGCTTTTCTATTTCGTGGCGGAGAAAACGGCGCCATCGATCATTACCAGACCGATATGGCTCATGCCACGCTGACTGCGGGGGGATTGACGGGCACCGGGCCGGGCGGCGGCACGATGAAGTTCAAATTGCCCGAAGCGCAAACCGATTATATCTTTTCGGTGATTGGCGAGGAATTTGGCCTCATTGCATGTGCGGTGATCGCGCTTCTGTTTCTCGCAATTGTCGTGCGGGTATTCGTGAAGCTGCTTGACGAGCAGGATGAGTTCCGGTTGCTGGCGGCAGCGGGCCTGGCAACGCAATTTGGTTTGCAGGCGTTGGTAAGCATGGCCGTCAACACCGGCATCGCCCCATCCAAGGGCATGACATTGCCGTTCATCAGCTATGGCGGGTCATCGATGATTGCGCTGTCGATCGGCATGGGCTTGCTGCTGGCGTTTACCCGGCGCAATCCGTTTCTGACCCGATCACCCTATATCGTTCGCTGGAGCGGCCAATGACCATTCCCCGGCAATTTGTTCTCGCGGCGGGCGGCACTGGCGGGCATATGGTGCCTGCCGCCGCTCTGGCGACCGAATTGCTGCGCCGCGGGCATTATGTGTCGTTGATTTCCGACGAACGCGGCGTGCGCTTTCCCGGCTTGTTCGACGGGATTGCGACGCACATCCTTCCCGCAGGTCGGCTTGCCGGTGGTCCCATCGGCTATGCGCGTGCGGGACTTGCGATGCTGCGGGGACGAGCGATGGCCATGCGGCTATTCCAGTCGCAGCGCCCGGCGGCGGTCATCGGTTTTGGCGGGTATCCGGCCTTTCCGGCACTGCTCGGGGCCTTTGCCTGCGGCATTCCCACCGCAATCCACGAACAGAATGCGGTTCTGGGACGCGTAAACCGACTCGTCGCTGGCCGGGTTGATGCGATCGCGACTTCCTATGCCGATGTTGAACGGCTGAAGGATGGATGGCGCGGCAAGACCCATCTCGTCGGCAATCCGGTCAGGGAAGCGGTTGTGGCGCTGCGCAGCCAGCCCTATCCGCTCCTCGAGGAAGACGGAATTTTTCGCGTGCTGGTCACCGGCGGCAGTCAGGGAGCCAGTGTGCTCAGCGAAGTCGTCCCCGACGGGCTGGCGATGCTGCCGGTCAGTTTCCGCCGGCGTCTTCAGGTAACGCACCAGGCGCGGATTGAGGATATCGACAGGGTCCGCGCCAGATACGCCGAATTGTCGATCGCAGCCGATCTTGCCACCTACCTCCCCGATTTGCCGGAACAGCTGAAATGGGCGCATCTGGTGATTGCCCGCGCCGGCGCCTCGACACTGGCCGAGCTGACGGTCGCGGGCCGCCCCGCCATCCTTGTCCCGCTACCCAGCGCCACCGATGATCATCAAACCGCCAATGCGCGTGAAATGACGATGATCGGCGGCGCCCGTACCATCAAACAAAGCGCGTTTACCCCCATCGAACTGGCCAAGCAGATGCAAAAACTCGGGCTCGATCCTCCGGCCTTGCAAAATGCGGCCGGGCGCGCGCGCAGTTGCGGTCGGCCCGATGCGGTGCGCGATCTGGCCGATCTGGTCGAAAGCCTTGATATGCCGAAAGGCGACATGCCGATTGGCGAGGCACGGCCGATCAAGTTTGGCGACCAGGCGGCTTATGCATAACAGTTCAGCCATGGAAGAAGTTGCTGCATGAGGGGCGTTGCCACCGACATCGGGACGATCCACTTCGTGGGCATTGGCGGCATCGGCATGTCGGGCATCGCCGAGGTGATGCACAATCTTGGCTACAAGGTGCAGGGCTCTGACGTTGCCGAGGGCTATGTCATCGCCGGATTACGCGCAAAAGGAATCACGGTTCATATCGGTCACGCGGCGGAAAATCTGGGTGACGCAGCCGTGATCGTGACCTCAACGGCGATCAAGCGCGGCAATCCCGAAGTCGAGGCCGCGCTTGAACGGCGCGTCCCTGTCGTCCGCCGCGCCGAGATGCTGGCCGAATTGATGCGCCTGAAGTCGACCGTCGCGGTTGCCGGCACGCACGGCAAGACCACGACGACGAGCATGATTGCCGCGTTGCTCGATGCCGGGGGCGTCGACCCAACCGTTATCAACGGGGGGATCATCAACAGCTATGGGTCGAACGCCCGATTGGGCGCGAGCGACTGGATGGTGGTTGAAGCCGATGAGAGTGACGGCAGTTTCCTGAGGCTTGATGGCACCATCGCCGTGGTCACCAATATCGATCCTGAGCATCTCGATCATTATGGCAGCTTCGAAAAGGCAAAGGATGCCTATGTCGAATTTGTCGAGAACGTCCCCTTTTATGGCGCAGCGCTGCTATGCCTCGATCATCCCGAGGTGCAGGGCATCATTCCCCGCGTTCGCGACCGCCGGGTTGTCACCTATGGCTTTTCGGCGCAGGCCGATGTGCGCGGCGTCAATGTTACGCCGATTCCGGGCGGCAACCGGTTTGAATGTCTGGTGCGCAGTCGCGATGGAACGGTGCGCTCGATCGAGGGCATCGAATTGCCCATGCCTGGTCGTCACAATGTCCAGAATGCGCTGGCCGCGATTGGGGTCGCGCTTGAGCTGGGGATCGACGATGCGACCATCCAGCAGGGGTTCGCCAAATTCGGTGGGGTCAAGCGGCGCTTTACCAAAGTGGGTGAAGTGGCGGTTGATGGCGGCGCGGTATCGATCATCGACGATTATGGTCACCACCCGGTCGAGATCCGCGCCGTATTGTCCGCCGCGCGCGAGGGTGTCGAAAACCGCGTGATCGCGGTTGTCCAGCCGCATCGCTATTCGCGGCTTGGCAATCTGATGGAGGAGTTTCAGTCGGCGTTCAACGACGCCGATATGGTGCTGGTAACCCCGGTCTATGCCGCCGGCGAAGCGCCGTTGCCGGGTGTCGATGCCGATGCGCTTGTCGCCGGGATCAAGAACCGCGGGCATCGATCCGCTGCAACAGTTGCCGATGCGGCAGAGCTGGCCAGGACACTGGCGAAGGTTATCGAGCCGGGTGACATGGTGGTCTGCCTTGGCGCCGGCGATATTACCAAATGGGCAGCCGGGCTGGCGGATGCGATCGGGGTCGCGCGATGACGGATGCGCTGATCGCCAAACCATCGGTTCGCGGCAAACTGACGGAAAATGCCCCGCTCGCGCCGCTTGTCTGGTTCAAGTCAGGCGGCACGGCCAGGTGGCTGTTCGAGCCCGCCGACACGCAGGATTTGAGTGATTTTCTGGCCGATCTGGATCCTTCGATCCCGGTCATGGCCCTTGGTCTGGGTTCCAACCTGATCATCCGCGACGGCGGTTATCGCGGCGTCGTTGTCCGGCTGGGCAAGGCGTTCAGCGTGGCAACTGCCTTGAGCGACGGCAAGACCATCACCTGCGGCGGTGGCACCTCCGGCATTCTGGTGTCGTCGACGGCGCGCGATGCGGGCATTGCCGGGCTTGAATTTCTGCGCAGCATCCCCGGCACCGTTGGCGGGTTCGTCCGGATGAACGGCGGCGCTTATGGCCGCGAGACCAAAGACGTGCTGATGGCCTGTGTTGTCGTCATGCGCGATGGCACCGTTGAGGCGATGCCTGCGGCGGCGCTGGGGTACAGTTATCGCCACTCCACGCTGCCCGCCGGGGCGATTGTGGTCGAGGCGACCTTTGCCGGGACGCCCGGCGAGCCGGCCGCGATTCAGGCAGAGATGGACCGTATCGCCAATGCGCGCGAAGCATCGCAACCACTGCGCAGCAAGACGGGGGGGTCCACCTTCAAAAATCCGCTGCCCGCCAAGGCGTGGGAAGTCATTGACGCGGCTGGCTGTCGCGGGCTGCGTCGCGGTGACGCTCAGGTGAGCGAGAAGCACTGCAATTTCCTGCTCAACCTTGGCGCAGCCACAAGTGCGGATATTGAGGCGTTGGGAGAGGACGTGCGGGCGAAGGTAAAGGCTCATTCGGGTGTCGAGCTGGAATGGGAAATTCAGCGCGTGGGTGAACCGGCATGACGCTGCACGTCGCTGTCCTGATGGGCGGATGGTCCGCCGAACGAGAGGTATCGCTGAGTTCGGCGAAGGGTATCGTCGAAGCATTGCTGATGCTGGGGCACCGGGTGACCGCGATTGATCTTGATCGTGATGTAGCGCTCAGGCTCGCAGAAGCCAGGCCCGACGTGGTTTTCAATGCGCTGCACGGCACACCGGGCGAAGACGGTACCGTGCAGGGCATGCTCGATCTGATGGGATTGAAATACACCCATTCCGGGATGGTGACGTCAGTCATTGCCATCGACAAACAACTGACCAAGCAGACGCTGGTACCGCACGGTATTCCGATGCCAGGCGGCCGGATGGTGCGCAGCGAAGACCTTTATGCCGGGGATCCGTTGCCGCGCCCTTATGTGCTGAAGCCGGTCAACGAAGGATCATCGGTAGGCGTCGCCATCGTTACCGAAAGCGGCAATTACGGGAACCCCATTGCTGCCGGGTCGTCTGGGCCATGGACGGAATTTGATCAGTTGTTGGCCGAACCGTTTATCCGCGGGCGGGAACTGACCACCGCGGTGCTTGGCGGGCAAGCGCTTGGTGTCACCGAGTTGCAGACCAGAAGCGGTTTTTATGATTACGACGCCAAATATACCGACGGCCTGACGGAGCACGTGTTTCCCGCCCAAATCCCCGATGACATCACCGAAGCATGCAAGCGTATCGCGCTCGATGCGCATCGGCTGTTAGGGTGCAGGGGCTGCTCGCGCTCTGATTTCCGGTGGGACGATACGCAGGGCGTGGAAGGATTGTTCCTGCTGGAGGTCAATACCCAACCGGGGATGACCCCGCTTAGCCTGGTGCCCGAACAGGCGCGCTATCTGGGTATCGACTATCCGCAACTCGTTCAGATGATTATTGATGAGGCGTTGTCATGAGCCGGAGCACCAAGCGTCAGCAGCCGCCACGGCGGCCGGTTCAGCCCAAGCGGCGGGCCAGCAAAGCCAAAAAGCCGTCGTCGATCGATCGGATGATTGCCACGCTGCCGGTCAGCGAACCGACGCTGCATCGCATCGCTACCTGGACGATGATGGGGACGATGGGCGCCATATCGCTTGCAACCGCGACATTTTTCGGCGTGCCCCAGGCAGCTGCCGTCGCCACAGCCGAACAGATTGGCAAAGCCGGGTTCCGGGTGGAGGGTATTGAGGTCACCGGGACCAGACGGATGAGCGCGATGACCGTTTATGCCGTGGCGCTCGATCAGCGATCTCGGTCGATGCCACTTGTCGATGTGGTTGGGGTGCGCGAACGGCTGCTTAAATATGGCTGGGTCGCGGATGCACAGGTTAGCCGACGGCTACCCGACAAGCTGGTGATCAACATTGTTGAACGCGAGCCAGCCGCTGTTTGGCAGAATCACGGTGTTCTGACGTTGATCGACAAGGACGGCATCATGCTTGATCCCGTGTCGGCGGCGGCGATGCCTGATCTGCCGTTGATCATTGGCGAAGGGGCCAACAGCCAGGCGCCCAATTATCGTGCTCTGCTGGATGCAGCCCCTGCGCTGAAGCCGCAGGTCCGCGCGGCGACCTGGGTGGGCAATCGCCGCTGGAATCTGCTGTTCCAGACCGGCGAAACGCTGGCGCTGCCCGAGGAGGATCCGGCGCGTGCACTGGTCAAATTTGCAGAACTTGATGGATCACGATCCTTGCTTGGCAAGGGCTGGGTGCGTTTTGACATGCGCAATGCGGAGCGGTTTGTGGCCCGCAAGCCGGGGATCGAAACGCAGCGCGCCATTAACAGCCCGTCAGTCGATGGCGACGGAACGACGGTGACCCGAACACACGACACACGCGGCAGGGAGGCTTAAGGCATGGCAAAGGCAGCGCCCGAGGGGCTGATTACCGCACTCGATATTGGTTCTTCCAAGGTATCGGCGATGATCGCGCATAAAGCGGACGGGGGCGAGCTTGTCGTGCTTGGTACGGGCCAGCGCGAAAGTCGCGGCGTCAAGCGAGGCTATATTGCCGATATGGCCGCCACCGAAGCCGCCGTCCGGGAAGCCGTTGAACAGGCCGAACGCATCGCCGGGATGAACATTGAAAATGTCTGGGTAAGTTTTTCGGCCGGAAGCCTCGTGTCCGATGTTGCATCGGTGGAAGTCGAGCTGGGCGGACACCGGATTGAACAGGCCGATATCGACGAATTGCTGCAGGCCGGCCGGGAATCGATTGACCCGCAAGGGCGCATGGTCCTCCACGCACAACCCACGCTTTATACGCTCGACGGGCTGACCGGGATCAAAAAGCCGCTTGGCCTGCATGCCGATCGGCTGGGCGTGCATATCCACGTGGTTGCTGCTGATGGTTCTCCGGTGCGCAATCTCGATCTGTGCGTCCGGTCGGCGCATCTTGAGGTAAAGTCGATCATTGCGTCGCCGGTTGCGACGGGGCTGTCCTGTTTGTCGGATGAAGAACGCGAATTGGGCGTTGCGCTGGTCGAAATGGGGGCTGGTATCACCAATGTCTCGCTATTCGCCGGCGGCATGCTGGTTGGTCTGACGTCGATCCCGTTCGGTGCCGCCGATATCACCGACGATATCGCCAGCGCTTTTGGCACCCGCCGCCAGCAGGCGGAGCGGATGAAATGCTTTTATGGATCGGCCAATGCGTCCCCGCGCGACAACCATGACATGATCGACGTTGCGCCGATATCAGCCGAAGAGGATGCGAGCGAGGGCGCGCGCATCACGCGCGCGCAATTGATCGCGGTAATCCGCCAACGGCTCGATCATCTGATGGGCGAAGTACAAAAGGCATTGACCGACCTGGGTTTTGACGGGCCGGTCGGTCGCCAGGTGGTCCTGACCGGGGGCGGGGCCGAACTGAAAGGGATTGCCGACTATGCGCAGGTCGCCCTGGGGCGGGCGGTGCGCATTGGCCGGCCGCGCCGCCTTACCGCATTGCCAGAGGCACATAGCGGACCCGCTTTTGCAACGTTGGCCGGGCTTGCGCATTTTGCGGCGTCTGATCCGGTGGACCTGCGATCGTCATCCAGCGCGCAGCAGCAAGTAATTCGGCCAACTGGAGCAGCGATGTTCCAGCGCCTGATCCAAGCGTTCAAGGCGAACTATTAAAGATTTACGACAGCAACTGTGATTGGGGCTAGGATCGCCGCGACGCTTGGTGCAGAACAGGTTAACAGAATATAGTCCCCGGGGGATCGGGACGTGGTGGAGACAGAATGATGAGCATCGAATTTCTTCCTCCCGATGTTGACGAGCTGACGCCGCGCATCGCCGTTATTGGGGTCGGGGGTGCCGGTGGCAACGCGATCAGCAATATGATGCGGGCCGATGTGCAGGGCGTCGACTTTCTGGTGGCCAATACCGACGCGCAGGCGCTGAAGCAGTCGAGCGCACCACAGCGCATTCAGCTGGGCGCCAAGATCACGCAGGGATTGGGGGCGGGCTCACGGCCGGAAATTGGTCGCGCCGCAGCCGAAGAAACGATCGAAGCGATCACCAAGATGCTGGAGGGAGCCCATATGTGCTTCATCGCGGCCGGCATGGGCGGTGGCACGGGGACAGGTGCCGCGCCGGTGATCGCCAAGGCGGCACGCGACATGGGCATCCTGACCGTCGGCGTCGTCACCAAGCCCTTTGCCTTTGAAGGCAATCGGCGTGCGAAAAGCGCGGAACTGGGTATCGAAGAGCTTCAGAAATATGTTGATACGCTGATTGTCATTCCCAATCAGAATTTGTTTCTGATTGCCAATGCCAACACGACCTTCAAGCAGGCCTTTGAAATGGCTGACGAAGTGTTGCAGCAGGGCGTGCGCGGTATTACCGATCTCATGGTCATGCCTGGCCTGATCAACCTGGATTTCGCCGACGTCCGGTCGGTTATGCAGGAAATGGGCAAGGCAATGATGGGGACGGGCGAGGCGGAAGGCGATGATCGCGCGCTGGTCGCTGCTCAAAAGGCCATCGCCAACCCGCTGCTCGATGGTGTCAGCATGCAAGGCGCCAAGGGCGTCATCATCTCGATTACCGGCGGCGAGGACATGCGGCTGCTCGAGGTTGACGAGGCCGCCAATCATATCCGCGAGCTGGTCGATACCGACGCCAATATCATTTGGGGATCGGCCTTTAATCCGGATCTTGAAGGCAAGATCCGCGTATCGGTGGTTGCTACCGGTATCGAAGCCGATACGACGCCCAAGCCGGTTGCCGAACCATCGCGGGCGTTTACTTTTGGGGCGCCGCGGCGTCCGGCAGAAAACCCGAGCGAAGTGGTCGCCGAACCCGTGGCGGACGTGCCTGCCATCGACGACGCGGCGGTCGCTGAAGAGGTCGTAACCGAACAAGCGCCAATCACCGCCGATGCGGACATGGCTGGCGACTCCAGCGAAGGCGCGACGGCGGAAACCGCCGACAGCGACGAACTGGTCCTTGATGCCGAAGCCGAACTGCCCAGCGCGCCGGTATTTGGCGAAGAGGACTTTATCGACCCCGCCCCGTTACCAACGCCGGAACCACCAACGCGC
Source organism: Sphingomonas sp. (assembly GCA_019753375.1). Classification (GTDB taxonomy): domain Bacteria; phylum Pseudomonadota; class Alphaproteobacteria; order Sphingomonadales; family Sphingomonadaceae; genus Sphingomonas. The sequence goes on along the minus strand of JAIELC010000114.1, from coordinate 4,299 downwards.
CGCCGATGGCTATCCCCCGGCACCAGCACCTCCGCGATTGAGGAAGCGCCCGTTGCTGAGCCGGAGGCAGAGACGGCATCGCGACCCAAGATTGGTGGGACGCTGTTTGAACGGATGTCGAACGTGACGCGGGGTGCGGCGCGCGAGGAACCACCGGTCGCCGACCGCGATCCTTTGGACATTCCCCGCTTTTTGCATCGCCAGAACAACCAGTGAGGATCATCGGGCGCGCCGGTTTGTCGCCGGCGCGCCTCGCTCCAGCGATGGTCTTGTATCTACGCCATTGCGCCCTTGCCGCGAAGCGCCTCTAGCAAGTCGATGACTGTCAGGTTTGTTATTGCTGCAGCCTTGATGCTTGGCTTGCCCACGATCTCGTTGGCGCAAACGGGGGAAATTGTTGCGGCGCCTTCTCCTGACGCGGATGCGCTGGCGGCAGACATGCGATTGCTGGCCGAAAATCCTGAGGATCTGGCAACACTGATTGACGCCGGCGAACGGGCGACGCGACTGGGCGATACTGCTGCTGCCGCTGCGCTGTTCACGCGCGCCGAGCGCATTGCCCCCCAAAATACGCATTTGCAGGCCGCCAACGCGGCGCTGATGGTCCGTAATGAGCGGCCGGGCGAGGCCCTGCGGGCATTTGCGCAAGCCGAGGCGAATGGCCAGGATTTGACGCCTTATCTGGCCGACAGAGGATTGGCCTATGACCTTATCGGCGACCAAGCACGCGCTCAGCGCGACTATCGCGACGCGTTGAAACATCGTGCCAATGATGAGACGACCCGGCGATATGCGCTGTCGCTGGCAATATCTGGCAAGCGGGATCAGGCGCTCGACCTGCTTGATCCGTTGGTCCGGCGCAGTGACCGGGGCGGCTGGCGGGTGCGTTCATTTGTCCTGGCGATAACCGGCGATCAGGCCGGCGCTCGTCAGATTGCAACGAGCATGTTGCCGCCGACGATGGCGACCGGCCTTGATCATTTTTTTGCCACCCTGCCGGGATTGCCCCCTGCCGATCGCGCGTTTGCGGTCCATTTCGGCGAGTTGCGCGCGAGTCCGGAACGTCTCGCCGATGCGCGTCTGGCGCCACGGCTTGCTCCCTTGCCACCCGAGCCGGTCGCGGCGGCGCCCACGGCGCTAGTCGCTACCCCTGCGCGGACAGACAAGTCACGGCGCGGCAGAAAGGCGGTTCCGGCCGCCATTGTTCCCGTATCGAAAGCTGTCGTCGCCGACGCACGACCACCCTTGCCAGCGCCACCCAAAGCGGAATTGGTGGTCGAGCCGCCGGTTGCCCAGTTGGCCATTGTGCCGGAGGCGCTTACGCGCGTACCGCTGAAGTCTGGAACGCCCGAGAAGAGGCGCGCACCGGAACGGCCCAGCGAAGCGGTGTCTGACGACGCTCCCCGCATTATTGCCCCCGTATTGGGAAAGGCCATGCCCACCCCCAAACGCGATCCGGCATCGCTGGCTGATGCTTCGCCGAAATCGCCGGCGCGCGCTACTGAAGGGCTGGACAGGGCGACCACAGCATCTGGTTCCGCAGGTGCCCGTCGGCCGGCCACGCCCGATCGTTTACCGCCCGATCGTTTACCGCCCGATCGTCCAGCATCGGCGAGGCCGGCTCGTCCGAACGATCTGGCATTGGATGATATTGTCGCTGGTATCACGACCGGTACCTCATCGGTTCCCGACAAGGCCGTATCCGCCCCCCGAGCGAGCAGCGACCGGCGGGATAGTGATCGGATGGCGGCCGCCGATTCCGCCAAACCACTCAAGCCCGACCAGCCCAAGCCGGATAAAGCCACCAAGGAAAAGGTTGCCGATGCCACAGCCGGAGCTGGCAAGGACAAGGCCGCTGCTGATTTGATCGATTGCCCCCCAATGCCGACGGGCAAGGCGGTCAAAGGCGGTGTAACGCCCAAGGCGGCGAAGGGACGCAAGGCAAGCACGCCCGTCGCAAGATGTGTGACTGGCAAAGGGGCGGAGACCAAAGCTGGCAAAAAGGCGAAGCCCGACCCTGCCAAGGCAGACCCAGCCAGGATCTGGGTGCAGGTCGCCGGCGGCGCCAATGAGCGTGATCTCGCCAAAGCGTGGGCCGCGGTAAAAGCAAAGGCACCGTCTGCGTTCAAGGGCAGGACCGGCTGGTCTGTCCCGTTGCGTGCCACCAACCGGGTGCTGACCGGGCCGTTCAAGACCAGTGGCGAGGCACAGGCGTTTGTGAATATGATCGCCAAATCCGGTGTTTCTGCCTTTGTGTTCAACAGCGAGGGCGGCCAGAAGATCGACAAGCTTGGCGCCCAATGACGCAGGTCCCGAAATGATGGTGCCTGTCGCGCCCTGGGCATCGGATCCCGCGCGCACGCGTGGGCGGCTGCATGTTGAACAGAACAGCACGGTTCGCGGGCCGCGTGATGCCTTTCAGCGTGATCGGGACAGGATCATCCATTCGATCAGCTTTCGCCGGCTGCGTCATAAGACGCAGGTGTTCATGGCACCAGACGGCGACCATTTCCGCGTTCGCATGACCCATAGCCTGGAAGTGGCGCAGATCGGCCGAACAATCGCCCGGGCATTGGGCCTCAACGAGGACCTCACCGAGGCTCTCTGTCTGGCGCACGACATTGGCCATCCGCCCTTTGGGCATGCGGGCGAGGCGGCGCTCAAGCAAGCGCTGCAAGGGCAGGGCGGGTTCGATCATAACGGTCATACCCTGCGCGCGCTGATGGAAATGGAGCGAAGCTATCCGCATTGGAACGGCCTGAACCTGACATGGGAAACGCTTGAAGGCCTGGCAAAGCACAACGGACCGGTCCGCAATCCGGGTTGGGCACTGGCACAGGCGGACGCCGCCTTTGCGCTCGATCTTGGCCGATGGCCATCGATTGAGGCGCAGGTGGCGGCAATTGCCGATGACATCGCCTATGACAATCACGATATCGATGACGGGCTTCGCGCGGGCTTGTTGACGCGTGACCAGTTGTTCGATGTTCCGATGGTTGCCGCCATCTGGGCCGATGTCCGCCGCCGTTTTGCCGGGATCGAGCCCCGCCGCCTGATCGGCGAACTGGTCCGCACGCAAATCGGCGCGATGGTATCAGACGTAATTGCAGAGACGCGCCGCCGCATCGACGAATCAGCGGTCGCGAGCGTTGATGATGTCCGGGCAATGGATGGGTGTCTGGTCGGCTTTTCCGAAGCAATGCGGGAGCAGGAGCGGACATTGAAGCGCTTCATGTATGCCGAACTCTATCATCATCCACGCCAGATCGAGGCCGCATCGATCGCGCAGGGCATCGTTGCGGGACTTATCACGGCCTATCGGCAAGACGACACCGCGATGCCAGCGGACTGGCAGATTCGGTTGCCCGCCGACGAGCCCGATCGCAGCCGCCACATCGCCGACTTTATCGCGGGAATGACGGATCGTTATGCCATTGCGCGCTATCGTGAGGTCGTCGGACCTATCGATCTGCCCGAAGGATTCTGATCGCTCACCCGTTTACTGGCAAACTCCCGCGACAAACCAGTGCTAATTGGTGCGACAAGGGGGCGTTGGTAGAGGTGGTCATGTCGGAACCCAGCATCGCACTCAATCGCTTCGGGCTCGGTGCGCGGCCCAAAGAGCCTTTGCCGCAGGACGGGCCTCGTTGGGTAAGCGCGCAATTTGACCGCTTTGATGCGCGGCCGTCGGCAATTGCGGCGCTGCCCAGCCGCAAGGCCATTTTTGGGCAACTCGCCGATTACCTTCAGGAAAACCGAGCCTTTATCATGGCCGCACAAGGGGGTGGCAATCCGGATCGCCAGCCAGGGGCGAAGGCGTCGCCGGCAATGCGTGCGCAGAGCGACGGCATTGATGGCCGCGCCAACAGTGATGCGCTGGCCAAAGATGACCCCCAACAGAATCTACGAAAATTCATCGGTGGCGTTAGTCGGGGCAACTATATCGGCCAGGTGGGCGCGCGCACGGCGGTGGCGATGGGTTCGCAGACCCCCTTCGTCGAACGGATGGTACATTTCTGGGCGAACCACTTTGCGGTTTCCGCCGACAAGCTGACAGTGATTGGCGTCGCTGGACTGCTCGAATTCGATGCGATCCGCCCCCACGTCCTTGGCAAATTCGGCGACATGCTCGGCGCGGTCGAGCGGCACCCGTCGATGCTGCTATACCTTGATCAGGCGCAGTCGATCGGCCCGAACAGTCAGTTGGGGGCAAGGGTCGCGGCCCGCGGCGGACGCAAACTGGGCCTTAACGAAAATCTTGCCCGCGAAATTATGGAACTGCACACGCTGGGCGTCAGA
>JAIELC010000030.1 GCA_019753375.1 Sphingomonas sp. | reverse complement strand
GACATGCTTGCCCATAAAGGCCCCGTGGTCGTTGATTGCCGGGTTGCAAAGCTCGCCAACTGCTTTCCGATGATCCCGTCGGGCGCGTCACATATCGATATGATCCTGAGCGGGACGGATGTTTCCGGCGAAATGGACGACGAAGCAAAGGCATTAGTGTAAAGCCATGCATATCAAGGAAGAACTTGCCGCGCGGCACACGCTTGCCGTTATGGTCGACAACGAACCGGGCATCCTCGCCCGTATCGCCGGCCTGTTTACAGCGCGCGGCTATAATATTGAGAGCTTGACCGTTTCGGACGTCACCCAGGACAAAGCCGTCAGCCGCATCACGATCGTCACCAGCGCGTCGGATCATGTGATGGAGCAGATTATCGCCCAGCTGGACAGGCTGGTGCCGGTGCATTCCGTGACCGACCTTACCGCGATGGGGCCGCATGTTTCGCGCGAGCTGGCGCTGGTAAAGGTTGCTGGCACGGGCGATCATCGTATCGAAGCGCTGCGTCTGGCCGACGTTTACCGGGCACGCGTGGTCGATGCGACAACCAGCAGCTTTGTTTTCGAAGTAACCGGCGGGCCCGAAAAAATTGATACTTTTGTCGGCCTGATGCGCGAAGTCGGCCTGATCGAAGTAGCGCGCACCGGCATCGTCGCGATTGCGCGGGGAAAAGACGCCGCCTGAACCAATTTAAGTGCCTTTGACGTTGCAAGGGCCCGATCCAGTAAAATGAGGGAGCGAACAATGCGTGTCTATTACGATCGCGATGCCGATCTGAAACTGATCACCGGCAAGAAAATTGCGATCATCGGCTATGGCAGCCAGGGCCACGCCCATGCGCAAAACCTGCGCGATTCCGGTGTTGCCGAGGTGGCGATTGCGCTGCGGCCCGGTTCGGCGACAGCCGCCAAGGCAGAAGGTGCGGGTTTCAAGGTCCTGACCAATACCGAAGCAGCGCAGTGGGCGGACATCATCATGATGCTCGCGCCGGATGAGCATCAGGCGGCGATTTGGGACCAGGATCTGAAGGGCAAGATGAAGCCGGGCGCGGCACTGGCGTTCGCGCACGGCCTGAATGTGCATTTCGGGCTGATCGAGCCGCCAGCGGACATTGACGTCATCATGATTGCCCCAAAGGGCCCGGGGCACACCGTTCGCAGCGAATATGTAAAGGGTGGCGGCGTTCCGTGTCTGATCGCGGTACACCAGGATGCGTCGGGCAACGCCCATGATGTGGCGCTTGCCTATGCCAGCGGCGTGGGCGGCGGGCGTAGCGGCATCATCGAGACTAATTTCAAGGAAGAGTGCGAAACCGATCTGTTCGGCGAACAAGCTGTGCTCTGCGGCGGTATCACCCATCTGATCCAGGCCGGTTTCGAAACGCTCGTCGAGGCGGGATATGCCCCCGAAATGGCGTATTTTGAATGCCTTCACGAAACCAAGCTGATCGTCGACCTGCTTTATGAAGGCGGCATTGCCAATATGCGCTATTCGATCAGCAATACCGCCGAATATGGTGACATTACCACCGGACCGCGCATCATTACCGCCGAGACAAAAGCAGAGATGAAGCGCGTGCTTGCCGATATTCAGGGCGGGCGGTTTGTTAAGAACTTTGTCCTCGACAACCGCGCTGGCCAGCCAGAACTGAAAGCGGCGCGCAAGGCGGCGGCCGCCCATCCGATCGAAAAGGTCGGCGCCGAGCTGCGCGCCATGATGCCCTGGATTGGTGCCAACAAGCTGGTCGACAAGGCGAAGAATTAAAGGCGGCAGGGCTGGCATTGGACGGGCTGTGATACGGCCCATCCAGTGCCAGTTCTGCAGTGGCTGGACAGCGGCCCTGCCCCTGATTTAAAGATTGATGATGTACGGACCCAGCCTGTCCCTATCGCTGCGACTTACGCGCCCTTAGGCGCCACGACCGCGTGCCCCCAACGGGCGCAACGACAAGCCTAAGGGCCAACCCGACCCAAACAGCGACCCGTACGCAGCGAGACCCAACAGATGCTGACCGATCCATCGACCAAATACCGACCCTTCCCGCAAATCAATCTGCCGGACCGACAATGGCCGTCGCGGACTATCACCGCTGCGCCGCGCTGGCTCTCAACTGATCTGCGCGACGGCAACCAAGCCCTGATCGATCCGATGGATGCCGAAAAAAAGACGCGGATGTTCGATCTGCTCTGCAAAATCGGCATGAAGGAAATCGAAGTCGGCTTTCCCAGTGCCGGCGCGACCGACTATAACTTCATCGCCGGGCTGATTGGCCAGGATCATATTCCTGACGATGTCTCGGTTCAGGTGCTCACCCAATCGCGCCGCGACCTGATTGAAACCAGCTTTGAATCCCTCCGTGGCGCACGTCGGGCGATCGTCCACCTTTATAATGCGGTCAGCCCTGCGTGGCGCAAGATCGTGTTCGGCATGACGCGCGACGAGGTCCGGACGATCGCCGTTGAAGGAGCAAAAGTTCTGCGGGACTGCGCCGCCGCGCAACCCGGCACCGACTGGCATTTCGAATATAGTCCGGAGACGTTTTCCACCGCGGAACTCGATTTCTCAGTCGAAGTATGCGCGGCGGTCATGGACGTGCTGAAACCGACGCCCGACCACCCCATAATTTTCAATCTGCCGGCGACCGTCGAATGCGCAACGCCCAATATATATGCCGACCAGATCGAATGGTTCGGGCGCAACATTCCCAAGCGCGACTGTGTGATTATCTCGCTGCACACGCATAATGATCGCGGCACCGGCGTTGCTGCGGCCGAACTCGGCATCATGGCGGGCGCTGACCGGGTGGAGGGCTGCCTGCTAGGCAATGGCGAGCGCACCGGCAATTGCGATCTCGTCACTGTCGCGCTCAACATGTACACACAAGGCATCGACCCGAAGCTCGATCTGTCGAACATCGACGAGGTGGTACAGACGGTTGAATATTGCACGCAAATCCCGATCCATCCGCGCACGCCCTATGCGGGCGATCTGGTTTTCACGGCATTTTCAGGGTCGCACCAGGATGCGATCAAAAAGGGCTTTGCGGCACAGCAATCGCGAAACGATGCAGTCTGGGAAGTCCCCTATCTTCCGATCGATCCCGCCGACCTTGGGCGTTCCTATGAAGCGGTTATTCGCGTCAATTCACAGTCGGGCAAGGGCGGCGTTGCCTGGGTGATTGAACAGGACAAGGGGCTAAAGCTGCCCAAACGGCTGCAGGCGGATTTCAGCCGTCACGTCCAGGCTCTTGCGGACGAAACCAGTCGCGAGTTGAACGCCGACGACATCTGGAGCGCGTTTGATCGGACCTACCTGCCCTCGCCTACCGACCGGTTCGTGCTGGTTGATTATGAAGAAAGCGGGACCGTTGGCAGCCGGGTTTTTGTCGGAAAGGTCACGATTGATGGTGAACCATGCTCGATTTCCGGGCGTGGCAACGGGCTGATTTCCGGCGTCATTGCGGCCCTTTCAGACTCGACCGGTCCGGTTTTGAGCGTGGTCGACTATTCCGAACATGCCATTGGCGTCGGCACCGACGCGCAGGCTGCTGCCTATGTCGAATGTCTGACGGCAGAAGGACGGACCGTTTTTGGGGTCGGGATTGATGCCGATATTGCCACGGCGTCGGTTCGCGCCGTGCTGTCGGCCGCAAACCGGGCCTGACTCAGCATCGTCAGAGTTGATGGTCAGACGGGGCGGCGGCGGGTAATCTGGCAGCCGATTACCGCATCCGGATAAATCTCCGGCTTTGCCGTGCTCACCCGCGCCCCGACGACCCTGGGATCGCCAAAGGCAATCGCCGCAATCGCTTCACACAAGGTTTCCTGCAGCTCAAAATGCCGCGAGGACGCCAAAAGGATGATCTGTTCCCGCAGAAAATCATAATCAACGACGGCGTCGATATGATCCACGGGCCGATCTACGCCATAATCACAATATAGCGTTACAGTGACGATGACTCGCTGTGGCCCAGCGCGCTCGATTGGATGAATGCCAAGCCCGACCTGAAGTTCAAGCGCTTCAAGCGTCAACGCATAGCTTGCCCGGGTCGTAGCGGGATCGTCGAGATCACGGAAATCAGCCAATTACCCGGTTCCTTGTCGCAAACATGACATCGCTGTCCCGTGTCAAAAAGCGCTGACCGCAATCGATGAAGACGTTCTGGCCGGTAATGCTGCGGGCCGAAAGCAGCCATTCCACGCTGGTGGCGATGTCGCTCAGCTCGACGGGCCGTTGCAACAAATTGTCACGGGCGACCGCGTTGAATTCCACGTCAGTCTGGTCGAGGCTGGCCAGAGTCAGGCCCGGCGACACCGCATTCACCCTGACTTTGGGGGCAAGAGCCTGTGCGAGCATCACCGTGGCGCTTTCGAGCGCCGTTTTGCTGAGTGTGTAGGAAAAGAAATCCGGGTTCAGATTGGCGATCTTCTGGTCGAGCACATTGACAATCGCTCCATCGGTCAGATCGGCTTGTCGTGCCAGCGCCGTCGAAAGTTCGACTGGCGCCACCAGATTGGTTTGCATCGATACATCGAGTAACGCGCCGTCTATTGCTGGCGGGCGATCAAAGTCGAACAACGACGCGCAATTGACGAGGCCGTCAATGGCGCCGCCTGCCGCTTCCCGCGCGCTTGCCATCAACCGTTCCCCCGCGCCGGCCGCCGCAAGGTCGCCGCTGATGAGCGTCACCGTGCCGCCATTGCGGCGCCAGGCCTCTGCAGCGGCTTCGATCTCGTCCGATGAGTGGCGATAATGGGCGATGACATGGTGCCCCGAGGCAGCCAGCTGCCCGGCAATGGCCGCGCCAATGCGCCGCGCCGCGCCCGTTACCAAAATTGTCCGTGTCACAGTCCCATTTTCCCGCTAGCCAGCAGTGCCATCGTTGGCGCTCAACACCCCATCAGGGCAAGCACTTCCTTGCGGCTGCGATCATCGTCACGAAATACGCCCATCATGCGGCTGGTCGTCATGCTGACGCCGGGTGTCCGCACGCCGCGGGCCGTCATGCACGCGTGGCTCGCTTCGATCACGACCGCCACGCCCTGCGGCTTAAGGTTTTCCCAGATGCAATTGGCGACTTCGGCGGTCAATCGTTCCTGAACCTGCAGCCGGCGCGCATAGGCATGAAGAACCCGGGCCAGCTTTGAAATCCCCACTACCCAATTGGACGGCAGGTACGCGATGTGGGCGCGTCCGATAATCGGCGCCATATGGTGTTCGCAGTGCGACTGAAACGGAATATCTTTCAGGAGGACGATTTCATCATAACCGCCCACTTCCTCAAAGACACGCGACAGATGATGCGCCGGATCATCGCCATAACCCTGACAATATTCCTTCCACGCACGCGCAACGCGCTTGGGTGTATCGATCAATCCCTCGCGTTCCGGATCATCACCAGCCCAGCGAATCAACGTGCGGACGGCATCCGCCACATGCTCGGGAACGTCGATCTTGGAATTTTTGATGATGTGGGTAACTTGAGCAGGATCGTCGGTTTGGTCGTTCATCACAGTCCCTTTGTACGCTTTTCTGAAAGGACGCTACGGCAACCGTGCTTTTGCCCTGATCCAGTCTTGTTTTGAAACTGTCTCATTTGCGCCACAACGAAGCAATACCGCCATTTTCCCTACTTTTCTGCCATTGACGGCGGAATCACTAGAAAGCTAGGAGTGCGAGCAACTAACAGCAACAACCGCGGAATACCGGCGCAGATCGGCAGCGGATCAGGAGGGTGAGACCATGAAGAAATTTGAATTATTAGCCGCGTCGGCGATCGTGATGTTTGCATCGTCACCGGCATGGGCGCAAAATGCGCCAGCCGCTCCGGCCGCACAGACGCCCGATCAGACGGCTGATGACACCGAAAGCGCCGGAAACGACATCATCGTCACGGCCACCAAGCGCGAGACTACGCTGCTCGATACGCCGATCGCTGTATCGGTCACCTCCGCCGACACCATCAAGGACGCCCAGATCCGCGATCTGCTCGATCTGCAGACTGTTGTTCCATCGCTTCGCGTTTCGCAGCTCCAAAGCTCTGCAAACACCAATTTCATCATTCGCGGCTTTGGCAACGGCGCCAACAATGCCGGCATCGAGCCGTCGGTCGGCGTGTTCATCGACGGCGTCTACCGGTCGCGTTCAGCCGCGCAGATCGCCGATCTTCCCAACCTGAAGCGCGTTGAAGTCTTGCGTGGCCCACAGTCGACCCTGTTCGGCAAGAACGCCTCGGCCGGCATCATCTCAGTCGTTACGGCCGAACCAGGGTTTGAATACAAAGCCAATCTGGAAGGCACCTACGGCAATTACAATGCGTTCATTGTGAAGGGTGGCGTCTCTGGCCCGATCACCGACACACTGGCTTGGTCGTTTGACGGCAATTTCAACCGTCGCGACGGTTACGTGCAGGATTTGCGTCTTAATCAGGACCAGAATAACCGCCGTCGGTGGGGCATTCGCGGGCAGTTGTTGTTCCAGCCCAGCGCCGACCTGAAGTTCCGCCTGATTGCCGATTACGACAACATCAATGAGCGTTGCTGCTCGGTTGTTAACGTGATCAACGGCCCAACTGGGGCGATTGTCAACGCGCTCGCCGGCGGCGTAGCGATCGACGCTAATCGTCCGCTGTCGAACATCAGCTACACGAATTTCGCATCCAGCAACAACATCGAGAATTACGGCTTCTCGCTGCAGGGCGACTATTCGATCAGCAACAATCTGTCGCTGACCTCGATCACCTCATATCGGAAGGTGAATTCGCTCACTGATCAGGATTCCGATTTTACCGGCGCCGATCTGATTGGCCGTAACAGTCAGGACCTGAAGATTGACACGTTCACACAGGAATTGCGCTTGTCTTCGAACTTCGAGGGGCCCTTCAATTTCCTAATTGGTGGGTTCTATTTCAATGAAAAAATAAATCAGCGCAATAGTATCGTGTTCGGAACACAATTTCGTCCCTATGCTGATCAGCTAATTCGTGCCGCTTCCGGGAATACGAACAATGTTGCCTTGCTAGAAGGCACCCTTGGTTTCCTCGAAGGACAGCCTGCCCGATATGTGGGCGCATTTTTCCGTACCGGTGACGGTCTGAACGAAACATATCGACTAGGCGACGAATCCATTTCGTTCTTCGGGACAGCTGATTACCATATTACCCAGCGGCTCACCCTGACCGGCGGGATTAACTACACCAAGGACACCAAAAACTATCAGACGAATGTGATCAGTACTGATGTCTTTTCGGGAATCGATCTCGTCCAGGCCGGCATTCGCGCGGGCGTTCCGGCGCCGCTTGCGACCAATCCCGCGTTCAACCCGTTTCTTGGTCTTCGGCCGTTTCAGTTCTTGCCGCCATTCCAAAATCTTCCAAATGCCGTTGAGCCAAACCGGACCAGTGATTCAAATGTGTCCTACACGGCTCGCCTTGCGTACAAGGCCACCAAGAACATCAGCTTTTATGTGACGTACGCGACGGGCTTCAAAGCCAGCTCCATCAACTTGTCGCGAGACAGCCGGCCGTCTGTCGCAGATTTGGCGACCCTTAGGGCTCAAAACCTTGCCGTCGTCAACTTGACCTCGGGATCGCGTCTCGCTGGTCCTGAATCGTCGGAAGTGTTCGAAGGCGGTATTAAGGGCCAGTTTTCAAACCTCGCTTTCAATGCCGCGATCTTCCAACAGTCGATCAGTGGCTTCCAGAGCAATATTTTTACCGGCACGGGGTTCGTGCTGGCCAACGCCGGTAAGCAATCGACATTCGGTGTCGAATTTGACTCCAGCTGGACGCCAGTTAAGGCGCTCAATCTGAATTTCGCGCTGACTTACCTTGACCCCGTCTACGATTCGTTCGCGCAAGGTTCGGCGTTGAACGCCACGAACGGCGTTTCGCCGGCCAATCTGACCGGTCTTCGCCCCGCTGGTATTCCAGAATTCTCGATTTCGGGCGGCGCGTCATACACGCACCGCGTGTCCGACGATCTGAAGCTCACCCTGCGTGGCGACTATCAGTGGGAAAGCTCGGTGCCGATTGCCGAAGGGTCGACCATCGAACGTGAGGTGAATTCGCTCAACATGTCGCTCACGGCGGCAATCAAGAAGAACGTCGAACTCTCGGTCTGGGGCCGCAACATCACCGACGCCCAGTATCTGACGACGATCTTCTCGTCGGTTGCGCAGTCGGGCAGCTTGTCGGGCTATCACAGCCAGCCGCGCACGTTTGGCGCCACGATCCGGGCTAAGTTCTGATCAAATCCGGCGTGTCGCTAACACGCCCAAGAAACCACGAAAAACCCCCAAGGGACACCTTGGGGGTTTTTCTTTGTACGTCAGACCCCGCTCACTGATTTAGGCGGCGCGCATGCCAGGCCAAATGGTCGGCCATGAACGTCGAAATGAAGTAATAGCTGTGATCATAGCCCGGTTGGACCCGCATCGTCAGGTCGATACCGGCGCGCTCGCACGCCGCTTGCAGCAGTCCGGGCTTCAACTGGTCGGTGAAAAAACTGTCGGCACCGCCTTGGTCGATGAGCAGTTCGGGTAATGTGGCGCCCGCATCGATTAGGGCACAGGCGTCATAGGGGCGCCAACGATCCGGGTCGTCACCCAGATACCCCGCGAGCGCCTTGTGCCCCCAGGCACAATTGATCGGCGAGCAGATTGGCGCAAATGCCGACACGCTCCTGAAGCGTCCGGGATTGCGCAGCGCAATGGTCAAGGCACCGTGTCCCCCCATCGAATGCCCGGTAATTGCCTGGCGGGTCAGATCCGCAGCCTCAAACTGCTCATCAATCAGGGCAGGCAATTCTAGCTCGATATAGCTCTGCATCCTGAAATTTGACGACCACGGCGTCTCGGTTGCATCGACATAAAAGCCAGCTCCCTGGCCAAAATCATAGGCAGGATCGTCAGCAACTTCTGGTCCCCGTGGCGAGGTGTCGGGGGCGATGAAGATGATACCGAGCTCCGCACAGGCGCGGCGAAACTCCCCTTTTTCCGTTACATTGGCGTGGGTGCAGGTCAGCCCTGATAAATACCACAGCACCGGGAGCTTCTGGCCAGCTGCGTGCGGTGGAACGAAGACTGAAAACACCATCGGTGTCGCTGTCATCGCCGATTGATGACGGTACACCCCTTGCACCCCGCCAAAGGCAGAATTGATCGACAGCGTTTCCATGCAATAGCCCCTGAGTGGCGGCAACCGAGCGCGCCGATGAAGTTCGCAGATATTGTGCCGCTTTATGACCAAGATGATCAAGATTGCATCACAACAGTAACAATCGAATTGTTGCACGTGACAAGCTCGTCGAGGCGGCGCAAAAGCGATTTTCGTCCGTGTGGCGAGATTCGATACAGGATCGGTATTTATGCCGATTGCGACTGGGAGGAATTTGAATGGCTAACGCACCAACCAAGACCGGCGGTATTCATGCGCCTGTGCAACCATCGGCAGAGCTGGGTGCAATCGTCGGCAACGACCGGCTCCCGCGGAGTGAAGTGATCAGCAAGGTCTGGGCTTATATCAAGAAGCACAACCTGCAAAATCCCGCCAACAAGCGCGAGATCCTGGCCGACGCCCACCTGGAAAAGGTATTCGGCAAAAAGTCGGTGACGATGTTTGAAATGAACAAGCACATCGCTGCTCATTTGAAAGCATAAACCACTACCTGTCGGGGGCAGCGCGGCGAAAGGCAGTGGTGCCCCCGAGAGGATTCGAACCTCCGGCCTGCGGTTTAGGAAACCGTCGCTCTATCCTGCTGAGCTACGGGGGCAGTCGGTTGTTCGAGTATCGCGCGGCTAGGCTTCGGTCAATTACACATATCAGGCGGAATGATCGGCACGAGGAGCGGGGCAACGGGTACCCCTTCATCGATCAGTGCCCGCGCGTCATCAACCGTTGCCTGGCCATGGATTTGCGCCGCAGGCTCCTCCCCCAAATGCATCGCGCGTGCGCGATCCGCAAAAGACGGCCCTACCCATTGTGATGTCGCGAGCATCGTAGCTTGTGCCTCGGTGATACGCGCAAGGACGTCTTTGGCGATCTCCGTTGAGATGTCGCCGCTAACAGCGCGTGGTCCTTGGCGATTGCTGCTTCCCTTTGCCCCCACATTCGGCGCCATAATTGACTTCTCTGTGACGGTGTTCCCACAGACAGGACAGGCAACAAGCGACCGGCCGCGCTGGTTTTCGAAATCGCCCGACGACCTGAACCAGGCTTCAAAGACATGACCCTGGCCGCATCTAAGATCAAAGACGATCATGGCACGACCGTTACATCAGGGATGGCGCGCCGGTGCGCAATGACTGGAATGCGGGCCAGCACATCTGTCACTTTGGTCAGATCAATGTCGGCAAAGCCAAGCCCGGCCGCTTCACCCATGTCGAGCAGCACATCACCCCACGGATCGATGACGAGTGAATGCCCAAAGGTGGCGCGACCGTCCTCATGGTCGCCAGTCTGTGCGGCAGCGACAACAAATGCGGCGGATTCAATTGCGCGCGCCTTTAATAACGTGTGCCAGTGCGCGGCGCCGGTGGGTCTGGTAAAAGCGGCGGGCACCGTCAGCACCTGGGCACCCGCCCCGCTCAATGCGGCATATAAGCCGGCAAAGCGCAAATCATAGCATATCGACATGCCGATCATCCCGACCGGCGTCGAAACAACGCTGGCGCTTGCCCCGGCCGCATATACCGATGATTCCCGCCAGCTTTCCCCGGTCGGCAAATCGACGTCGAAGAGGTGAAGCTTGTCGTATCGGGCCCGGATCGTCCCTGTCGGGTCGATAATGAAGCCGCGATTTGCGAAGCGACCATCCGGTCTGAGCAGCGCCAGCGACCCGATATGTACCCATATCCCCGCCGCCTCTGCCGCCTCGCGGACAGCTTTCAGGCAAAGGTCATCACTTTCGGCGCGGATATTGGTCGCTGCTCGCGCCCGGTCGCGATCGACGAGACCCGACATTTCAGGCGTGAAGAGCATCACCGCCCCGCCCTTCGCCGCCGCCATTATCCCGTCCGCTAATGTCTGTGCATTGACGGCAGGGTCAACGCCGCTGGTCATTTGAAGGACCGCCAGCTTCATCCGCGGAGGAGCGAGTCCAATGTGCCGCTATGGTCAAGCGCTGCCAATTCATCCGACCCGCCGATATGCGCGCCATTGATGAAGACCTGCGGCACCGTCATGCGACCCGCGGCGCGTTCCAACATCTCTGCGCGCTTCGGGCCACCCATCGTGATGTCGAATTCCTCCGGCTCGATCCCCTTAGTCGCCAGCAAGCGCATCGCGCGACTGCAATAAGGGCAGAACGCTTTGGTATAGATTTCTACTTTTGCCATGCGCCAAAGGTGTGGTGCGCGACCGAAATTGTCAATGTTCTGTTACAAATCTGCGTCATCGTTTAACACCCGGGCCCAACATATTATAGCGACATTGGCAGCGCCCGCCCTCAGCAACGCGCGCGCACAGGCATCGGCTGTCGCACCCGTCGTGTAGACGTCATCAACCAGGACGACGGATCGGCCCCGCAATTCAGCCCGACGATGTGGCGAAACCGCGAAGACGCCCTTTACCGCTTTGGCGCGCTGGGCGCGACCGAGCCCGCGGAGCGATGGCGTTGCACGCGTGCGGACAATCGCATCGCGGGCGACCTTGGTGCCGTTCAGTTTTCCGATCGCCTCGGCCATTAACAGCGCCTGATTAAAGCCTCTGGTCCACAACCGCGTGCGGTGAAGCGGCACCGGGATCAGAAGATCGGTGCCCGCCGGCATGAGCCGGGTCATCAGGCGGGCCATCGTCATCGCATGGCCAAGCCTGTTCCCATATTTCAGTCGCAGCGCCACGCGCCGGGCGATTTCCCCGTAGGCCACCGCAGCATGGACGCCGGTGTGGATCGGCAATTGCTGCTGACATGACCCGCACAACGCATCCTTACCGCGATCATAGTCGAATGGCAGCGCACAGCCGGCACAGCTGGGCGGTCCAAGGAACCGCAACTTACCCCAACAACTGGCGCAAAACTGGTGGGGCAAGCTCGTGACTGTTCCGCAGCCGGGACAGCGTGGCGGAAGCGCCAGATCGAGCAGCTGGCGAAGGGTCAGTTCAACAGAGTGCACCTTTTCCTTGTCGTCCGCTTGCCATGGCGGCACAAGCGCCAACATGGACAGCCCCGACATCTTTGATCGTGTTGTGAGGAGGTTGCGTCGAGATCGAGCCGCACCGAATTTCGCCGACTATAGCTTTTTGCGAAATGAGATGATCGATGGCTTGCTCGATCGTCTCGCGTCCGTTCGGCGGCCTTTCACTGATGTGCTTGAACTTGGTTGCTTCGATCGCGGGATCCCGATGCAGGCCGGGACCACGGTAACACGAGCTGATCCGGGGCAAAAATTTGCCGCATTAAATGGCGGATCTCAGGTTGATGAGGATTGCCTGCCGTTCGCGCCAGGGTCGTTTGATCTGGTTGTTTCAGCCGGCGTCCTCGACACGGTTGGCGATTTGCCGGGCGCGCTCGCCCAAATCAAAAGAAGCTTGCGCCCGGACGGGCTCTTCCTTGCCGCATTTACGGGCGGTGCCACGCTGAGCACGTTGCGGCAGGTATTGCGGGACGCTGAGGCTGAGCAGCCTGTCGCCCGAATTCACCCCCAGATCGACGTTCGCTCAGCCGGTGATCTGCTTGTCCGTGCGGGGTTTGCGCTTCCGGTGGCGGTCACTGAAACATTGACCGTTCGTTATGGTGATATCTTTCGATTGCTATCCGACCTTCGCGGTATGGCCGCAACCAACATCATGCCCGCACGACGGCCACTGCGTCGCGACACGCTGGCGCGCGCAGCCCGCCTGTTTGCAGAACGTGCAGACCCGGACGGTCGAACGCCAGAGCGTTTTGACATAGTGTATCTGACCGGTTGGGCGCCGGCACCCTCCCAGCCCAAACCCGCAAAGCGCGGCAGCGGCACCGCATCTTTGGCTCAACTGCTGGATCGACAAGCCTAGAGTAACGCGGCGAGCATGGCGATCATCGGCCGATCAGCGGGCGGCATGGGTAAGTCAAACAGCTCTGCAGGCCTTACCCAACGCAGCTCGGCCGCTTCCCTGGGTTCAGGGATGCCCGACCATTTTCTGCAGACGTAAAGCAGCAACACCAGATGCCGGCTGCCTAACGCCTCGCTTGCGAAAGTTGCCGGGGCCAGACAGGCACTGGTGACAGAAATACCGAGCTCTTCCGACAATTCGCGCACCAGGGCCAGTTCCGGGGTTTCGCCGGGCTCGATCTTTCCCCCGGGAAATTCCCACAAGCCTGACATGGCCTTACCTTCGGGGCGCTGCTGCACCAGAACCCTGCCGTCTGCATCGACAAGCGCCGCAGCAACCACCGGAAAAAGTAAAAGCGCATTAGGATTTTGCGAAAAATTCGTCATTCGTTAACGCTCTCGATCCTATGGTCTTGATTGGGTGAAGAAACTGCGAGGCCGGACCGGCATGATGATCGCTTTTTTGCGAGCAATTGCGGTTAACCGCAAGGGCGGGACAGCCGTTGAATACGGCCTGATCCTGGCGCTGGTTGTCATCAGCATGCTGGGGGCACTCATTGGTGTTGCCAACACGACGACCGACATGTGGACCAATGTGAATACCAAGGTCGCCACCGCGACAGGAAATTAGTGGCGTCGAACAAATTTTGATCGGCCATGTTAAGATTTTCTCAACCTCCTCGGCCTAATCCCGTCCAAGCTGATCCGGTTTTCCGGCTCAGCCGGGTGACTGAAGACCAAGAAATTTGGAGACCGGAAATGAAGACACTTCGCAAGTTTATCAAGAACAGCAAGGGCGCGACCGCCATTGAATACGGCCTGATCGCAGCGCTCATCGCAGTTGCAGCCATTGCAGCAATGCAGGGCCTGGGCAACCAGCTGAAGACCACGTTCTCGAACGTGACGACCAACATGAAGGCTACCTAAGCCTTTTAGGTCTTTAAGATTGAAGAAAGGGGTGGCGACAAACTCGCCGCCCCTTTTTTTTATTGGCAAATCAGCTCAGACCGAACCGCAACTCTGCCAACAACCAACTCTTACCATCGGCCGATTGCCAGAAATTTTTGGCGACGTGCGACGCGTAGCTGTTTGGAAGACAATACCGTCAATTCCTTGAGCGCATGCTCGACAGCATTCCCCAGAGAAACCACCGCCGCGTTAGGGTCGCGGTGTGCCCCACCAAGCGGCTCGGGGACGATGGTGTCGATAATGCCCAATCGCTTGAGATCCTGAGCCGTTACCTTCATCGCTTCTGCCGCATCGGCCGCTCGCTCCGCTGTTCGCCAGAGAATCGAGGCGCACCCTTCTGGTGAAATGACGGAATAAACCGCATGTTCGAACATGAGCACGCGATCTCCGGCCGCGAGCGCCACGGCGCCCCCTGATCCCCCTTCACCGACAACCGCGGCCACTATCGGTACGCCCAAGGCGAGGCATTGTTCGGTTGACCGCGCAATGGCTTCTGCCTGACCACGTTCCTCGGCCTGCACCCCCGGAAAGGCACCCGATGTATCTACCAGGGTGATCACCGGTAACCCGAAGCGTTCGGCAAGCTGCATCAGGCGTATCGCCTTACGGTACCCCTCAGGCTTGCCCATGCCAAAATTATGCCGAAGGCGACTGGCCGTATCGTCCCCCTTTTCGTGGCCGATCACAACGACGCGCTGGCCACGAAAATGGGCAAGTCCGCCAATAATGGCCTGATCGTCTGCGAATGCCCGATCACCGGCCAGGGGCATAAAGCCATCAAATAAAGCAGCGACATAGTGCTTGAAATGGGGACGATCGCCGTGCCTGGCCACCAACGTCTTTTGCCAGGGTGTAAGCCGCGCATAGGTATCGCGAAGGAGCTTGTCAGACTTCGCTTGCAGCCGCGCAATCTCGGCGCTGATATCCACCGCGCCACCCGCAGCTGTATCGCGAAGTTCATCGATGCGGCCCTGGAGCTCGGCAATCGGCTTTTCGAATTCAAGGAAGCTAGCCATCAGGTCGCGTCGGTTAGGCGTCCCGACGCTTCACGTCAACGAGCGGGTGTCGCGCATTGACCAACTCGACCAGCCTGCTTGCATCGACATGGGTGTATATCTCGGTCGTAGCGATATCGGCATGGCCGAGCATTGACTGCAGCGCACGAAGGTCGGCGCCGCCCGCCAGCAAATGGGTGGCAAAGGCATGTCGGAGCACGTGGGGGCTGACGCGGTCAGGCGGGATACCAGCCTCCGATGCCAGCTCTTTAAGCAGCTGATACAGCCGGATACGCGACAAATGCCCTTTACCGCCAGGAAACAGCCAAGGCGAAGCCCTGGGGACGCAATCGCGCCAGGCAGCGACAGCAGCCCGTGCCCGGTCGGATATGGGAACCAGCCGCTCGCGCCCACCTTTGCCCCGCAAAATCAGGAAGGGCCGATCGGGTGCAACGGCGTTTCGCGGGATCGAGACAAGCTCGGTAGCGCGCAGTCCTGACCCGTAAAGAAGTTCAACCAGCGCGGCGATCCGAAGGGCAGGCCCGCCGCCGTGCGAAACAGCAAGCCGCGCGTCAATCACAGCAAAAAGCCGATCAATGTCCGAATGGGCCAGCGTCTTGGGTAAACGGCGCTGGGCGCCCGGTCTTGGCAGGGCATGGTCCGGGTTCCCGGCTCTGAGACCTTCTTCAGCGAGGAACTGGAAAAATCGCCGCAGTGCTGCAGATTTTCGAGCAACCGTCGCCTTGGCCAGCATTGCCCAATCTTCGGCGAGCCGGCCAATCGCTGCTTCGTCCGCGCTGGCCAGACCGCCGGCAAGAAACGCTGACGCCAGCGATAGATCCGATTTATAGGCCGCCAAGGTGTTGGCTGCTGCCCCGCTTTGCGCCGCCATCATCTCGAGAAACCGCTCAATCAGCGCGCGATCACCGACTTCGATCAAAGCCGCGTCAGCGCCTCTACCGCAATCATTCGCGCCTCGCTGTCCAACCCCACGCGGTGCAGCGCGTCGATGATGCGATACATCGCAGCTGGCGATACGCCGTGCCAATCCCTTGTCTGCATGCCCGTTGCGCACAGCAGCAGAACGGTTCCCGGCGCATTTGCGGCAACAGCGTTGTCGAGCGCCCGCGACCATGGGTTATTGATCGCCAAATTGACATCGAGTGTCTTGGCAAGACCAGCCTCATCACCCGCATTGAGCCTGTTCAAACCGGCCAACGCGGCAAAAAACATCGGCGCCTTGCTGGCGTTAGCCTTATTGTCGTTGTTCTGAAACGCAGCAATGTCGCCCTTCGTCAATTGTTTGCCACCGGCGTCGATGATCGCAACCATCGCCCACCCGGCACTGCCCCGCGACGCCGATCGGCGCCATCGGAGCGCGGCGTTTTCGAGCCCGGCGCTCAGCATCGATGCAATGAGATCATCACTTGCCGACACGCCATCCTCAACCGATAGCCGGGTTGCCGCTCTGGCTGTTAAAATCAACCGGGCGTAGCGACCGCTTTTCGTCTGGGGCTCGTTCCAAAGCTGCTGCATTGTCGACAGGCGGATGGCTGGGTCGGCATCAACATAGGCTGTCCGCAAATCATGCGCGGTGCCGACTTCGGGTGACGTCTGGTCAGCGGCTGCTTCGACGTCGCTATAAAGATCAACAAGCGCCGAATTGGAAAACACGCCCTGCGCAGCGGCCAGCTCTGCGGGGCGGACCCGCGTCGTTGCATCCAGCCAGGCGGCTTGCGCACGCCAGAATTGCACTCGGTCATTTGCCGATGCCAGCAAGGTTTCTGGAATGGTCACGCCCGTAGAGGTGGCAAGGCCATAGCGCCACGCGGTCAGCTGATCGACGCCTTGCCATTCGATCGTCACCGCCTGCCGGCCACTGGCCCCCGCCCCAAGCAGTTTGTCTGCGAGCAGTTGATCGATCCCGCGCGCCGCTCCTGATCGCCGCGCGGCCTTCATTGCTTCAGTCGCCGCCTGGGGATCCCCCGACAGCCCTTTGCAAAACGCAGCGGAAAGTACCCAGGCACGATCACGCGCCACCGATTTGGCCTGTTCAGCGATCGGACAAAGTCCGCCTGGGTCTGCGCTCGCCAGTGACGTCTGCAGCGCAGCTTCATAAAGTTTCGGCGTAAAATTGGCGGTATCGACGCTTTGCACGACCGCACGGGCAACAACCGGCTCGCCCATGCGCACCAGCAACCAGGCGCGTTCTGCCGCAAAATCTGCGCCGTTCAATCCAGCGGGCGTTGACAGGCGCGATGCCAGCGCGCGTCGCAAGCTGATTGACAGCCAGCGCGACACGATCGGTGCATCAAGGCGCCCCATCAAACGCTCAAGAAAGCGGCCGTCTGTTCTACCAAAGGCGTCCGGCTGCATCCCCCCCTGATCCGGACCGACAATACCGGTAACGGCAAGCGATCGCCGCGCAAACCCGGGCATTTCATATTGGGCGAGCTGCGCCGGATCGATCGTTGCCGCGTCGGGCGCCTCATCCGACAGGTCACCGTCACTCAAATTACCCAGAATCCCGTCGAGGCCACCGCCCGCCCCCCCTACCGGCGCGGATGGCCCGGAACCGGGGATCGGCGTGGCTGATGGTGTCGGCGTTTGAGCGGGTGCCGGCTCGCTAAAACCAGGCGGCAAGATCGATTCGGGCGACTGTTGCTGACCAAGGGCGGGCAACCCGGCGACAAGCAGCCCGACTGCCAGCGCTCCCCAGGCAACCTTATTTTTTGAGATCGCCAAGCGAAATGGCCTTTTCGACATGGGTAAGCGGCTTTTCTCCGGATCGGGCCGAAAGAGCCAGTGCGCCGCCGATCACAACGGCGACGATAACAACGACAAACAAAATCACACGGGACATCATCTACCCTGACCAAGGAGGAATCAAATGAGGAACAAGCACCTTTTGCCCGACACGCGCCCTCGCTGTATAGCCCTTTCGCAATGTTTCAGAACCATGACTCCAAACAGCACTGGCACGGCAAGCCGATTGTCCTGGTGGGGCTAATGGGGGTTGGCAAATCTACCGTTGGCCGCAGACTGGCCGCGCGCCTCGGTCTCCCATTCGTCGATGCAGACGCCGAAATCGAATCGGCCGCTGGCATGTCGATCACCGAAATATTCGAACGCTTTGGCGAAGCTCATTTTCGCGATGGCGAACGCCGCGTCATCGCGCGCCTGATCGACGGCAACCAAAAGGTGATTGCGACGGGCGGCGGCGCCTTCATCAACGATGATACGCGCGCGCTCATCCTGGAGCAGGCTGTCGCCGTATGGCTCAACGCAAAGCCAGAGGTACTGGCCGAGCGGGTGCGCCGGCGCGATACACGGCCCTTGTTGCGCGGCCGCGATCCCCGTGCCGTGCTGACCGAGCTTGCCCGGGTCCGCAACCCGCTCTACGCGATGGCACCCATCCACATTGCCAGCAACCAGGCTCCCCATGAAGCAACGGTCGCCGCCATCTTGAAGGCATTGCACGAATGATTATCAACGTGGCGCTCGGTAACCGGAGCTACCCTGTGATCATCCAAGGCGGGTTGCTGTCGCAGGTTGCCGCGCCCCTTGGACCACTGGCGCGAGGTCGCCCATTCGTCATCGTCACCGACGCCCATCTCGGCCATCACCTGGCGACCATGCAGCAAGCGCTCAGCCAGGCCGGCATCCAGAGCACGCCCATTGTGCTGCCGGCCGGCGAGAGCAGCAAGAGCTGGGCGACGCTTGAGCAGCTTTGCGATCGGTTGATCGAGTTGGGTGTAGAACGCGGTGATTTTGTGATTGCGCTGGGCGGCGGCGTGATCGGCGACTTGGTCGGTTTCGCCTGTTCGATCCTGAAGCGGGGCTGCGGATTCGTTCAGGTGCCGACGACGTTGTTGGCGCAGGTTGATAGTTCGGTTGGTGGCAAGACCGCGATCAATGCGCGCGCGGGCAAGAACCTGATCGGCGCGTTCTATCAGCCGACGATGGTGCTGATCGATCCCACCACGCTGGATACGCTGCCGCTGCGCGAGTTGCGCGCAGGCTATGCTGAAGTGGTCAAATACGGGCTGATCGACGATCCCGATTTCTTTGCCTGGTGCGAAGCACATGGCGCGGCACTGCTGAGCGGCAACGGCGATGCGCGCGCGAAGGCCATCAGCCATTCGGTGGCCGCCAAAGCGCGGATCGTTGCCGAGGATGAACGCGAGACGACAGGCAGGCGCGCGCTGCTCAATCTGGGGCACACATTCGGCCATGCGCTGGAGGCCGAAACCGGCTTCTCCGATCGCTTGCTCCACGGCGAGGCCGTCGCGGCCGGCATGGCGCTGGCCTTTGGTTATTCGGCGGATCGCGGGCTATGTTCGCCCGCCGATGCCAGCCGCATCGTCGCACATTTTGACGCCATGGGGCTTCCCAGCGGCCTGCAGGCCGCCCGTATCACTGCGAGCGGTGCGCGCCTGGTCGATCATATGCGCCACGACAAGAAAATGGACGCAGGCACCCTGCCCTTCCTGCTGGCGCGCGGGATCGGTCAGACCTTTCTGGACACCTCGGTCGATCTGGCGGATGTCGCCCGCTTTCTGGACGTGCAGCCGCGATAATGCCGCGCGGAATCGCCAAACGCGACCTGCCGACCAAAATGTGCCCGGTGTGTCAGCGCCCCTTTGCCTGGCGCAAGAAATGGGAGCGCGACTGGGACAACGTCATCTATTGTTCGGATCGCTGCCGAAGCACCGGGCGCTGACAATCACCCGCGCAGGGCAGTCCAGGCCAGCCACAGCCACCCGATGATCAACAGCAATCCGCCGATTGGCGTCACTGCTCCAAGCCATCGCGGCAAGCCCAGCGCCATCAGATAGAGCGACCCGGCAAACACCGCGCCGCCAACCACAAAGCACCAGCCGGCCCCGGTTGCCCGCATCTGTGCGGCAACCAGCGCGGCGACGGCGTGGATCAATTGATAATGCCCGCCGGTCTTCAGCCATTCAACCGCGTCACCCGATGCGCCATGCGCCCCGAACGCGCCCGCAGCGACCGCCATCGCACCCGATAGGGCTGCAAGGACCAACAGCCAGTTCATCCTGCCTCCGCTTCGATATCATCGGCCCGCGCCGCAAAGGTCTGCGCCAGAATCTCGCGCCCGGCATACAGGTCGCCCGTTTCCTTCTGGGCATGCAGCCGCGCCAGATCACGCTTGCGATATTCTGTTTCGGTCTTGGCGATCTCGGGTTCATCGACCCCCACCGACGTCATTGCCCGGCGCGCCATCATGATCGCGCTTTCCATGACCTCGCGGACCACGCCTTCGACCGGCGCGCCGCTCATCTTCATCACCGAGCGCCGATCATAGGCCCTTGCAAAGATGGTCGCCTGTGGAAACGCTTCGTGCACCGCCGACAGGTTCGCGGCATCCAGCTGATCGCCGTCCAGACAGAACAGCAACAATTGCGCTTCGCTCGCACCTGCCTGACGAAGCAGATCGATCCGCGTCCCGTCGCCATAATAAACCTTGGCGCCAAAGGTTCCGGCAACCTGGATCATGTCCACATCCATATCGATCAGCGTCACCGAAATCTTTTGCCCAATCAGGATCTGGGCAACCGTTTGCCCAAAGCGGCCATAGCCAATCACAATGGCGCTGGCTCCGTCCGCAGACGGTGTCTCCAGCCCCTCGGCAGTCTGTTCGGGCTCCGCACGGAAACGCTGCGTGTAGCGCATCAGAAAGGGCGTCGTGGCCATGGACAGCGTAACGACCGCACCAAACAGGCTGGCAGCCTGCGGTTCGATCAACAGCGCACTTTGCGCCTGCGCGAACAGCACAAAGCCGAATTCGCCGCCCTGACTGAGCAACAGTCCAAGCGCCAGCGCGCCTCGCCACGTCATTTTGAACGCCATGCCGATCGCCATGACAATCGCCGTCTTTGTGGCAATCAGCATCAACGCCATGCCCAAAACGAACAACGGGCGGTCGGCAATCGCGTGCAGGTCGAGCTTCATGCCGACGGCCAGGAAAAACAGCCCAAGCAGGATCGATCGAAACGGATCGACATCAGCTTCAAGTTCGTGGCGATAGGGGCTATCCGCGAGCATGACGCCCGCCACAAACGCGCCGAGCGCCGTCGACAGGCCCAGCGCCTGCATCACCGTGGCGGCCGCAATCACCGTGAACAGTCCGGCAAAGACGAACATTTCACGCTCGCCCAAATTGCCGATCAGCCGAAACAGCGGCCGGATCAGGAACCGCCCCGCCAGCACCAAACCGGTTACCGCAAGCACCGTATAGATCGCCAGCAACCACCCCGGTGGCGCGTCCGGCGGCGCCGGAGCCCGCGACATCGCGGCGACAATCGTGATCATCGGAACGATTGACAGGTCCTGAAACAACAGGATCGAAAAGGCCCGCTCACCAAAGGGTGTGCGCAGGCGCCCCGCCGATTGAAGCATTGGCAGCACCTGCGCCGTCGATGACAGCGCCAGTGGCAGACCAAGCGCAAGCGCAGCAGCGGGTGAGAAGCCTGCCAGCGCCATCAGCGCGCCAGCAACCGCAAGGCCGCAGGCCACCACCTGCAGCAGGCCGAGCCCGAAAATATCCTGCTTCAGCTGCCAAAGCCGCGACGGGCTGAGCTCCAGGCCGACCAGAAAGAGCAGCAAGGTGATGCCGAGTTCGGCGATCCCCATCTTCTCTTCCGCATCCCCGACCAGCCCCAGCACCTGCGGCCCGACGATGATCCCGGCGATCAGATATCCCAGCGTGGCCCCAAGCCCCAGCTTGCGGAACAGCAAGACAAAAGCGAGAGCGAACCCCAGCAGCAACATGCCATCGCGCAGCGCCAGTCCGGTCATGCCGCCGCCAATCGCTGATCGCGCGCAATTGTCGCGGCTTCGGCAACCGCCTCGAACGCCAGCCGAATGGACGCGTGCCGCGCGCTGTGCGGCAGCGCCGGCGAAAAGACCTCGATCCCCGGCCACTCGGGCATGGTACCCGTTCCGGCCAGCCAGTCGCTCAACGCGTCCCGCATCGTCGCCAGCTGATCAGGCGTTTGGCCAACCGCGTTCGCGGCCATCAATGACGCAGAAGCCTGGCCGAGCGCACAGGCCCTGACGAGCGCACCGATCGCGCTGACACGACCGTCGCCATCGACGATCACGTCAACCGTCACGCGGCTGCCGCAAATCGGTGACCGTCGTTCGACCGATGCCATTGGATCGGCAAGCCGCTCCGCCGGCGCATTCGCCGCCAACCGCAAAATCTCGGTGTTGTACAACGGGGCGTTCATGGCCGGGGCGTGCTCCGATTTGCGGCATTGCCACTATTGTCCGCAGGTCCAAAAACCGGCTCGCCATGGCGGCGCCGGTCTACAATGTCGGCGATGCTGGCGCTTGTCATGTTGAGCATCGGGTAGGTGCGCGATTTGATGATCCAGTTTGGTCGCCGTGTCGGACCACCGCTGACCGTGTCGGTAACCAGCACGATCAAAAGGAATAACAAGCTGGCGAAGATCAGTCCTTTCAATCCCCCAAAGCCAAAGCCTAGTGCGCGGTCCAATGGTCCCAGGACCGACGTTCGGGTGCGCGATCCGATGGCATTGGCCACCAGTCGGCCGCCAAAATAGGTACCCCCGGCGATAACCGCAAAGGCCAGAACGGCCGATCCCGCCACCGTGCCGACGATTCCTGTCAGCATGTGGGTGACGGGGGCATGAAATAGCTTGAGGGCAAAGACGACGAAAATCCATGCGATCAACGACAATACCTCGGTCACAAAACCGCGCATCAGCCCGAACACAGCACTGCCGCCGATCATCAGCAGAACCGTTATGTCGAGTGCCGTCAGTCCCATCTGTCTAACATCCGATCATTCCCAGTTACGCCGAGCGCCGCAGCAGGCAGTGTCACGAAAGCCCGGGCGTCGACAACCACCGTTAAAGGCGGAGAGATAGGCAGTAATTACGCGCGCCGCTAGCCACGCCCGAGCATATGATCGACGAAGCTGCCCAGGTTGCGAAATCCGTTCAGCCGCATCGGCCCTTTTTCGCCGCTGGAGGCCGCCGGAACCAGCGCCCGTTCAAAACCCAATTTGGCGGCTTCCTTCAGCCGCAATGCCGCATGCGCAACCGGTCGTATCTCTCCCGACAGCGCCACTTCACCAAAAGCAACCGCATCGGCCGGAACCGGGCGCTCTGACAGGGCAGAAATCAAGGCGGCGGCAACCGCCAGGTCAGCCGCCGGATCCTGGACCCGATAGCCCCCTGCGATGTTGAGATAGACTTCGCAGGACGAAAAGCTGAGGCCGCAGCGCGCTTCGAGCACGGCCAAAATCATCGCCAACCGGCCCAAATCCCATCCGACGACTGCCCGTCGTGGCGTGGCGCCCGATGCAAGCCGCACGACAAGCGCCTGAATTTCGACCAGAACAGGCCGCGTGCCTTCCAGTGCAGGAAAAACGGTGGTGCCAGTAACACCCTCGTCGCGCTGCGTCAGAAACAGGGCACTGGGATTGGCGACTTCACTCAGTCCTTCTGTCTCCATCGCGAACACGCCGATTTCGTCGGTGCCACCAAAGCGATTCTTGATCGCCCGCAAAATCCGGTACTGATGGCTGCGCTCGCCTTCAAAGCTGAGCACGGTATCGACCATATGTTCCAGAACGCGCGGACCAGCGATGCTGCCGTCCTTCGTCACATGGCCGACCAGGACGACAGCGGTGCCGCGTTCCTTGGCAAAGCGGATCAGTTCCTGTGCCGATGCGCGTACCTGGCTAACCGTGCCCGGTGCGCCTTCGATCAGGTCCGAATGCATCGTCTGGATCGAATCGATCACCACCAGATCGGGCGCGGTGCCCTGGCTGAGCGTGGTCAGGATATCGCGCACCGACGTGGCCGCCGCCAGTTGTACGGGCGCATTGCCCAGCCCCAGCCGCTGTGCCCGCAGCCGCACCTGATCGGCGGCTTCTTCCCCCGACACATAGGCAATCTGTCGCCCCGCCATCGCCAGCTTGGCCGCGGCCTGCAGCAACAAGGTCGATTTGCCGATGCCCGGATCACCGCCGATCAGGGTCGCCGATCCTTCAACAAATCCGCCGCCCATGGCACGGTCAAGCTCGGCAATGCCGGTCGGCAAGCGTTCGGGCAGCGCAATCTCGCTATCCAGCCCGACCAGCTGCAACGCGCGCCCGCCGGTCTGCAAATGATGCTTGGCCGCAAACGGCGTTACCGACGCCCCCGAATCCTCAACCAGCGTGTTCCATTCCAGACAATCCGCGCACTGCCCGGCCCATCGCGGCGCCACAGAACCGCAGGATTGGCAAACATAACGCTTCTGGGGTTTGGCCATGGTGACGGGCTAGCAGAATGAGAACGAGAGGGGAACATGATTTCGAGCGACGACCGATTCCGCCGGCTTCCCAACACGCCAGCGGCAATAGGGCATAGCGGCTATGCCACGCCGGGAATGCCCAACCCCCGTTGCACCGCGGGCCGTGCCAGTCCGCGCGCCAGCCACGCCTTGACGTTGGCAAAGTCATCAAAACCGACCAGCTCGTCCGCCTGATAGACTTCGCGGATCGCCCGCACCCAGCCAAGCATCGCGATGTCGGCGATGGTATAGTCATCCCCCAGGAACCAATGCTTCCCTGCAAGCACCCCGTCCATCACGCCCAGAAGGCGCTTTACCTCCGCGACAAAGCGATCGCGCGGGCGCTTATCTTCCCAGTCCTTGCCGGCGAATCTGACGAAGAAGCCCATCTGCCCGGTCATTGGGCCCAGGCCGCCCATCTGAAACATCACCCACTGGATCGCCTGGTATCGCGCAACCGGGTCGGCGGGCAGAAACTGGCCGGTCTTTTCCGCCAGATAGAGCAGGATTGCGCCGCTTTCGAACAACGCCATCGGCCTGCCGCCTGGACCGTCCGGATCAAGGATCGCGGGAATTTTGCCGTTCGGGTTCAACGACAGAAACGCCGGGTCATGCGATTCATTTGCCATGATGTTGATCAGATGCGGCTCATAGGGCAGCCCTGTCTCCTCAAGCATGATCGATACCTTCACCCCGTTGGGCGTCGGCAGCGAATAAAGCTGCAACCGATCAGGGTGCGCGGCGGGCCAGCGATTGGCGATAGGATAGCTGCTCAGGTCGGCCATGATATGTTTCTCCATCTGCGGACCATGTGCAGATAGGGTGCCGACCAACCGACCGCCATCGTCTGGGATGCTATTTTAGCGGGGGTGCAAACCGCGCCCGTGTCATCTCGCCAATCCGCCGCCCCATCGGGATGCTGATGTCGTTGGTGGTGCGGAAATGCACGCCGCCAAAGATGCGCGAATTGGACACGGTTTGTGCATAGCTGGCCCAATCGGGGACGCTGATGGCGATGCCGGGCATACTATCGCTATTGAAGTGCAAACCGCCGGCGGGTGGCGCGCCCTCGCCTTCCATCACCGCAGCGACAAAGCCCGCATAGATGCAATGGCCGCAGGGATATTCGGGCTGTGTCGGCGTGCGCAGCAGCGGCACCCAGCTGATATCGGGGGTGGTCGCGGCATTGCCATCATCGCCCGCCCCGCGAATGGCGCTCAACGGCCGCCAGAAGCCATAATGAAGCTTGGCCTCGACCGTGGCGATGCCCATATCGTCGCCACCCATTTCGATCATCGCATACATGCGCGCATTGGCGACCACGCTGCGGCCGGGCTGATCGGCAATCTGGCGTAACGTCGGCGCAAGCGCATAATTCGCCCAGAAACGCGCGCCCACCGTGTCGGCCGCTGCCCGATCGCTGCTGGCCTTAGCGCCAACTTTCTGGACTTCGTTGACCGCCGCCGCCCATTGCGGGCTGGTCAGCGCCACCGGCGGGCCAGGCCTGAATTCATCGGCGGATTTCAAAAACCATGGCCGCATCTGAATGCTGCGCGGATCAAAGGGGATCGACACCGGCACGAATTGCCCGGGTGCGCCATTGGGGCGATAGGCCCCGGCCGGCAACGCTGCATCCATGCCCCCCGCGCCCAGCGCCGCCTTTGCTGCGCTGTGGCCCACCGCAATGCCATCCTCGCGCGCCTGCCCGGCGGCAATCGGCGCCATCGCTGCGGCATAGGCATTGTCGATCATGTCTTTCTGACCAGGATGCATCGCCAGCATCACATCATGCGCGGCCGTGGCGATGGCGGCTGCCTGCGATGCCCCCTTGGGCGCCGCCGCGATCTTCAGGAACGACGCATAACGCCGGTCGGTGGCGTTGGCCGCCTCGAACATCGCGAGCGTGAGCTTGGACACCGACTGCGCCGTTTCCGGATCAAACATATACTCGCCGCCTTCGGAAGCCTTGGCGGCAGCGACGTCGGTTTCATAGAAATCAGCGACAATATCGGCGTGCGCCGGCACCGCCGCCCAGAGCGAAATCAACGACGCGAGCACCAAGGTCCGATTCTTCATGACGATCCCCCCAATCAACGGAGCTGAACCTACCCGGCAGCACCTGCCGATCATAGGATGGAAACGACCCCAATTTTCTTTTGTCGGACGGCCCGCTATGCGCGGACGATGACTCCGGGTGATCTTCGCGTTGCGCTGTTCAGCGGCAATTACAATTATGTCCGCGACGGCGCGAATCAGGCGCTTAACCTGCTGGTTGGCCATTTGCTGGCGCGCGGGGTGACGATGCGGGTCTATTCGCCGACGATCCCCGAACCGGCATTCCCGCCGACCGGCGATCTGGTCGATGTGCCCGCCGTCCCCGTGCCGGGCGGGCGCGGCGAGTATAAGATCGCGCGCGGATTACCCGCCAGACCGCGCGCCGACCTGGCCCGCTACGCACCCAATCTCGTCCATGTTTCGGCACCGGAATTTCTGGGCCACGCCGCGATCAGCTGGGCCAAAAAGCGCAACATTCCAACGGTTGCATCGCTCCACACCCGGTTTGAGACCTATCCGCGCTTTTACGGGCTGGGATTTCTGGAAAAGCCAGCGATCAAGATTCTGACCCGTTTTTACAATCGCGTCGATCAGGTGCTGGTGCCCAGTCCGGGAATGGGTGATCTGCTCCGCGACTGGGGCGTGACGTCGCCCATCGGCATCTGGTCGCGCGGGATCAATCACGACCGCTTCAACCCCGGCCGGCGCGACCTGGCGTGGCGGCGCGCGCTCGGCCTCGCCGATGATGAGGTTGCAGTCAGTTTTCTGGGCCGCCTGGTCCTTGAAAAGGGGCTGGGTATCTTTGCCGATGTCATTGGCGAATTGCGGCGGCGCGGGGTCAAGCACCGCGTGCTGGTCATCGGTGAAGGCCCGGCACGCGGCTGGTTTACCGAGCGGGTACCGGAAGCCGTGTTCACCGGATTTCTTTCAGGTGACGATCTGGGCCGTGCGGTCGCCGGGATGGACATCTTCTTCATGCCCAGCGTGACCGAAACCTTTGGCAACGTAACCACCGAGGCGATGGCCGCCGGCGTGCCCGTGGTCGCGGCGCGCGCCACCGGCGCCATCGATCTGGTGCAGGAGGGCGTTACCGGGTTCCTGGTGCCGCCCACCGATATTGTCGCCTATGCCGATGCCATCCAGCGGTTGGTTGAGGACGCGCCGCTGCGCAAGGCCGCCGGTGAAGCGGGACATAGCGCGGCCAGGCCCTATGTCTGGGAAAAGGTCAATGAAGCGGTGCTCACCCAGTATCTGGCGCTGATGGAACGCCGGGACGGCTAATGGCCTAACCAGTTCCTCGCTGTTGCGGAACACGCCCTTGCGCCGGAATTCCGGCTTGTGCCGCGCTTTCTCCGCGTAAAAAGCGAACCGGTCGACATGCACCGCAACCACCTATCAGTTCGGGGGTTGCGGTGCGCGTCGCGATGGTCAGCCGAGCCTTTCGATCTTCTGCGCCGCTTCGTCGATCAGCGCGACGATATCATGGAGCTGTTCGGTACTGGCATTGCCGGTACCGAGCTTGTTCCAAAGGACCGACCGCAGATTATGCATCGCCCGGCGGACAGAGCTGCTATCGGTCCTTGCACGCGCTTCGCCCAAGTCGCGCAGGCGGGCCATCAGCGCGTCGACTTCTTCGGCACGCTCTTCGAGATGGGTCCGGCCGGCATCGGTCGCGGCAAACTGCTTCTTGGTACCGTCGGCCTTGCTTTCTTCGATCAAACCCATGTCGTCGAGCAACGTCAGTGTCGGATAAACAACCCCCGGGCTGGGGGCATAGGCGCCACCCGTCAGTTCCTCGATTTCACGGATCAGGTCATAACCGTGGCGCGGCGTATCGGCGATCAGCTTCAACAGCACCAACCGCAATTCGGTACCGTCGAACATCCGGCCGCGACGGCCCCGCGATCCCGTCCCTTCCGGGCTGACTTCCCAATTGACTTCAAACGGGCCCCAGCGACGTGATCCGCCGCGCGGCCCACCCATTTGGGGTCCGCACCCGTGCGTGCGTTGATAATGAAACATACGATGTCTTTCTTTATTCATGATTGCTCTAAGATATATCTTGATTGGTCCAACACAAGTCCCGGATGCAAAAATTTCTGAACTTCCTATCTTGGTGCGATGGCCGACCTGTTTGCCCCTCAAGACCCCCCTGCTCCGGTGCTGGCCGCCAATGCGCCGCTTGCCGACCGACTGCGCCCGACGATACTCGGTCAGGTTGTCGGACAAGATCATTTGACCGGTGCGGAAGGCGCAATCGGCAGGATGGTGGCGGCAGGTCGGCTGTCGTCGATGATCCTGTGGGGACCACCCGGCACCGGCAAGACCACGATCGCGCGATTATTGGCGGATGCCGTCGACCTTCGTTTCGTTGCCATCTCCGCCGTCTTTTCGGGCGTCGCCGATTTGAAAAAGGCATTTGCCGAAGCCAGGGACCATGCGCGTCTTGGTAAGAGCACCTTGTTGTTCGTTGATGAAATCCACCGCTTCAACCGCGCGCAGCAGGATGGCTTTCTTCCCTATGTAGAGGACGGCACCGTTACCCTGGTGGGCGCGACCACCGAAAATCCGTCCTTCGAACTGAACGCCGCCTTGCTGAGCCGGGCACAGGTTCTGATCCTGCAGCGGCTGGATCACGCGGCGCTAGGGCAGTTGCTCGACCGCGCCGAAGCAGAGATGGGGACCGCCTTGCCGCTGACCGCCGACGCGCGCGATGCGATGATCGCCAGCGCCGATGGCGATGGCCGGTTCCTGATCAATCAGGCAGAGACGTTATTCTCGGTCAACCTCCCGCAGCCTTTGAACCCGGCAGGCCTGTCTGCGTTCCTGCAGCGTCGCGTTGCCGTCTACGACAAGGACCGCGAAGGGCATTACAATCTGATTTCCGCGCTTCACAAATCGATGCGCGGATCCGATCCACAGGCATCGCTCTATTATCTGGCCCGGATGCTGGTCGCGGGTGAAGAGCCGCTGTACGTGCTGCGGCGCATCACCCGTTTTGCGAGCGAAGATATCGGCCTCGCCGATCCGCAGGCGTTGGTCCAGTGCCTTGCGGCCAAGGACGCCTATGACTTTCTGGGAAGCCCCGAAGGTGAACTCGCCATCGCTCAGGCCTGCCTCTATTGCGCCACCGCGCCAAAATCCAACGCCGCCTATGCTGCACAAAAAGCCGCCTGGAAACTCGCCCGCGAAACCGGCTCGCTCATGCCGCCCGATAACATTCTGAACGCACCCACCAAGCTGATGAAGGACATTGGCTATGGCAAGGGCTATGCCTATGACCATGACACGGCAGAAGGGTTTTCGGGATCAAATTACTGGCCACCGCAAATGGCACCGGCCACCCTGTACACGCCTGTCGATCGAGGCTTTGAGAAGCGCATTGCGGAACGGATGGCCTATTGGAACACGCTGCGGACAAAGCGCGATGACTGATCCGAATTGCTGCAGCGATGCTGCAATGATTACTGCAGCAATATGACGTTCCAAGAGGCCGCAGACTATGCGTTGACGCTGCCGGGCACCGTGCTGTCAACCAGCTATGGGCGCCCCGCGGTCAAGGTCGCGGCGAACAACCGGGCGTTCCTCCACACCGGGCACGAATACGCGACATCCTTTGCCCTGGCGCTCGATCTTGATACCATCGAAATGCTCAAGGCAACGGACCCCGACACCTTCTGGCAATCGCCGCATTATGAAGGCTGGCCGGTTGTGCTGATCCGTTACGACACGACTGATCCGGCCCGCGTGCGCGCCTTGATAGAGCGATCACGCGACTGGACCGCCACCAGAACCAAAGCATCGGCGCGCAAGAAAACCACGTGACCCATTTTGACCGGTTTGCCGCCATCGACTGGTCAGGCGCCGTTGGTCCGCGGCAAAAAGGCATCGCTATTGCCGTCTGCGGGCGCGGCAATGCGGCGCCAAAACTCGTTCGGCCCAAATCGGTCTGGTCACGCGCAGAAGTGCTGGATTGGCTGATGGAGACGATGCCGCCCAATACGCTTGTCGGGGTCGATCTGGGGCCGTCTTTGCCCTTTATCGACTGTGGTGCCTATTTTCCCGGCTGGCATGGATCGCCAGCCAATGCGCGGGCGCTCTGGCAGCTCGTCGACGATATCTGCCACGGGGATGAGCACCTGGCCGCGACGAGTTTTGTCGACCATCCGGACGTGTCGCGCCATTTCCGCCGGCATGGAAATCGGACGGGTGACCTATTTGGCGAGGGACGCGGCCGGTTACGGGTGACCGAACATGCCCAGCGTTCGGCGGGGCTGAACCCTTACAGCAATCTCAATCTGGTCGGGGCAGCGCAGGTCGGCAAATCAAGCCTCACCGGAATGCGGGTTCTTCACCGACTCCAGCACGCATTGCCGGTCTGGCCGTTCGATCCGTTGCCCGATACCGGATCGGTCATTGCTGAAATCTACACCAGTATCGCCGCGCTTGCCGCAGGCCGGCCCAAAGGGCGCAGCAAGATGACATCGGTCGACGCCTTGAATGCGGCGCTAACGCATCCCGCGATCGGCAGCGATCCAGTGCGTGGTCACGGCACGATCGACGACCATAAATCGGATGCCATACTGACCAGCGCATGGTTGCGGGCCACTGCCGACCGGACCGATCTATGGTCACCGCGGCACATGAATGATCAGGTTCGTGTCACAGAGGGCTGGACCTTCGGCGTCGTCTGACGCATGGGGGCACCCGCGCTTCGTCGCACGCCGGTTTAGCTCAGCTGGTAGAGCAGCGGTTTTGTAAACCGAAGGTCGCGGGTTCGATTCCTGCAACCGGCACCATTTCCCGGCATTATGCAGAACTGCGGGACACCAATCCCCTTGCCGACGCGCTGCGGCTGCGTCGATAAGGGGACGCAATGATCAAGGTCGCCAGCTATAATATGCGCAAGAGCATCGGCACCGATCGGCGACGCGCACCCGAACGAACCTTGGGCGTGCTGAAGGAAATCGACGCAGACATTATCGCGCTGCAGGAAGCCGACCGGCGATTCGGCACGCGCGCGCAGGTCATCACGGCGCATCTGCTCGACCAGCACAGCAATTGGCAATCGGTACCACTGGGCATGAAGGCGGCGAGCATGGGCTGGCACGGCAACGCCCTGCTGATTCGCAAATCCGCCCAGATTGTCGATTGCGAGATGATCCATCTGCCCGCACTAGAACCGCGCGGCGCGGTGATGGCCGATATCCGCACCGGGGGCGGCATGTACCGCATCGTCGGCATGCACCTCGATCTTTCGGGGTTATGGCGTCGCCGGCAGGCGCAGGCGATCATGGCGCACCTGACGAGCAGCATGCGCCAGTATCCGACCATCCTGATGGGCGACCTGAATGAGTGGAGCGCCACGCTCGGCTGTCTGCGCGAATTTGGCCGCCATTACACGATCGCCGAGACCGGACCGAGCTTTCACGCGACCCGGCCAATAGCGCGGCTTGACCGGATCATGGTAACCAAGGACTTGCGCATTACCGATTGTGGGGTCCACCACAGCAGCGCAGCGCGCACGGCGTCGGACCATCTGCCGGTCTGGGCCATGGTGGAGGGGGCGTGAAATGATCCGGGAAAAGGAGCTTCGGCTGGCCCTGGTCTGTTACGGCGGGATCAGTCTTGCCGTCTACATGCACGGGATTACCAAGGAAATATGGCGGCTGGCAAAGGCCAGTCAGGCGTTTCTGGATGGCGTGGCGCCAGCGTCAGGCAGCCAGGGTGTCTACCGCGGCTTGCTGCAGGAAATTGAAGAAACGCACGGCCTGCGGCTGCGCGTGCTGGTCGATATCATTGCCGGCGCCAGCGCTGGCGGTATCAACGGGGTTTTTCTGGCGCAGGCAATCTCCACCGGCCAGTCGCTTGAGCCGCTAACGGATCTGTGGCTGGATTCGGCGGACATCGAAGCATTGCTCGATCCCGGTCAGGCGCCGAGCCGATTCGACAAACTATGGGCGCTGCCGCTCGCCTGGATCGCCGCGCACCGCGCCGATGACCGAATCGCCGAACTGGTAGAGCCCGCCACGCGCACCGAAGTACGCCACAAGCTGTCGCGATTTATTCGATCACGCTGGTTCGAACCGCCATTTGGTGGCGAACGATTTTCGCATCTGATGCTCGACGCCTTTGATGCGATGGCGAAATCGGACAAGGGCCCGCGCCTGCTCCCGCCCGATCAGCCGCTCGACCTGTTTGTTACTGTCACCGATTTCCATGGCTTTCCCGAACAACTCTCGCTCAATTCGCCGGCCCAGGTGATGGAAACCGAACATCGGCTGATCTTCCAGTTTTGCGATCATGGAATTCGGGTCGAAACGCTGGCGCATCCCGGTGAGCTGACCTTTGCGGCGCGTGCAACGTCCAGTTTTCCCGGGGCGTTTCCGCCGCTGACCGTCGCCGAGATCGACAAGGTGCTGGCTGAACGGGATGTGGCCTGGCCGGGTCGTGACGCGTTTCTGAAGCGCGTGCTGCCGCGCCATGCGGCGATGGGCGGTGCGGCCAAGGCGGTGATGATTGACGGATCGGTGCTCGCCAACGCGCCGTTCCGTCCGGCGATAGAGGCGCTGCGCGAGCGGCCCGCGCGCCGCCAGATCGACCGGCGATTTGTCTATATCGATCCGTTTCCCGGCGCACATTTTCGTCCCGGTGCGATGCCGACCAGCCCACCTGGATTTTTCCAGACCATTATCGGGGCGATTTCGGAATTGCCGCGCCAGCAACCGATCAGCGACAATCTGGAAGCGATCACCGCCAAATCGGAACGCATCGAGCGGATGCGCAGCGTGATCGCCGGGATCAGACCCGAAGTCGAACAGCAGGTGGAATCGCTGTTTGGCTACACCTTGTTTCTCGATTCGCCGACCGTGGCGCGGCTGGGCAACTGGCGCCGCCGTGCGCAGGCGGCGGCAGCGACCAAGGCGGGCTATGGCTATGTCGCCTATGGGCATCTGAAACTCGCCGGCGTGATCACCGCGATCACCGATCTGTGCCATAATGTGGCCGCGCAGCCGGGCGTGGCGGAATGGACGCGGATCCGCGATCACATCATCGCTGCGGTTCATGCCGGTGGCATGGACGATATGCAGCCCACCTTTGCCGGTGGTGCCAAGCCCGAGACAATTGCGTTCCTGCGCTCCTTCGATCTGGGCTTTCGCATTCGTCGGTTGCGGATGCTCGCGCGCCGCCTGTCAGAGATTGAGGGGGATTACACCGAAGACGAACTGGGGCCGATGCGCGAGGCGATCTACAATTCGCTCGCGCGTTATCTCGATTGCAAGCGGACCGAGACCCATGCCGCCTTGGCGCGCGATATCCTCGCCCTGCGCGGCGATGCCAAGCCGCTGCTCGACAAGCTGGCCGCATCGCTCAATCTGAAAGTCCTCGACGATGATACCGAAGTGCGCCTGTCGGAAGGACTGGCCCGCATGTCGAAGGATATTCGCCGCGCGATGCTGCTGACCTATCTGGGCTTCCCCTATTTCGACGTGGCCACCCTACCCCTGCTGCAAGGCGAAGGTCTGGACGAGTTTGACCCGATCAAGGTTGATCGCATTGCCCCCGATGATGCCACCGCGATCCGCGGCGGCGGCGCCGAGGCCACGCTGAAGGGTATTCAGTTCAACAGCTTTGGCGCGTTTTTCAGCCGTGCCTATCGCGAGAATGACTATCTGTGGGGACGCCTGCACGGCGCGGATCGGTTGATCGACATTGTCGTTTCCACCCTGCCCGCAACCATGTTGATGAAGCCCGATCGCATCAAAGCCATCAAGCGCGCCGCTTTTCTGGCAATTCTGGACGAGGAGGAACCCAAGCTGACACAGATCGGCGCACTGTTCGCAACGCTTCGGCGGGAGATCGGGTGAAGGCTGGCAAAAACTGCGAAGCACGCTACCCTGCGCGAAAGGGAGCAAGACACGATGCAATTCTTGAAGACATTGTTCTGGGCCCTGCTGGTGGTGATCGTTACCGTGTTCGCAATCGGCAACTGGACGCCCGTGCCGATCCGGCTGTGGGGTGGCCTGATTGCCGACGTCAACCTTCCCATCCTGCTGGTGCTGACCTTTCTGTCGGGCATGTTCCCGGTGCTGCTCTATCACCATGCGGTCAAATGGCGGCTCAAATCGCGCCTGACGACGGCGGAACGAACCATCGCCGATCTGCGCAACATTGCCCACCCGGCCGCCCCCAGCGGGACAGGCCATGGCCCCGCCGATGATCTGACGATCCCGCCCGCATCGGTACCCACCGCTGTGCCACCGGGGGTTGCATGAGCAACCGCGTCTTCGTCGCGCTTGATACGCCAGACATCGAACGCGCACGGACGATCGCGACCAAAGTCCGCCACCATGTCGGCGGGATAAAGCTGGGGCTGGAATTTTTCATGGCGCATGGTCGCCACGGTGTGCACGAAATGCACGAGCTTGGTCTGCCGATCTTCCTCGATTTGAAGCTGCACGACATTCCCAATACCGTCGGCAAGGCCATCCAGGCGCTACGCGGCTTGGAACCGGCGATCCTGACCGTCCATGCCGCCGGCGGACGCGCGATGATGGAAGATGCGAAAGCGGCGGCCCCAACGGGCACCAAGGTGGTGGCGGTGACGATGCTCACCAGCCTAGACGGCGCGGACCTGACGTCGATCGGACTGAATGCCGACCCGCATGATCAGGTTGTCCGCCTGACCGAATTGGCGCGCGCCGCCGGCGTTGACGGTATTGTCTGTTCGGGCGCGGAAGTCGCTGCCGCGCATAAGCTTTGGCCAAAGGGGTTTTTCGTGGTCCCCGGGGTTCGCCCCGCTGACGGCGCCATCGGCGATCAGAAACGGGTTGTAACACCGCGCGCCGCCATTGATGCAGGTGCCTCGATCATCGTCGTTGGTCGTCCGATTACGCAGGCGAGCGACCCCGATCAGGCTGCACGTGCCATTGGCGCAACCTTATAACGCAGGCAATTTGCCAACGCGCTGCCCCGATCGGGGGCTGCTCAATCAACCGGGCCACCAGCCAACAGCCTTGCCACCTGCCTGGCTTTGGTCAGCTGAAGGACGGTTCCGCGATAGCCCGCAAGGCCCGATAGCAACCGTCCGCGACCGTGCGCCCGAAAGCGGCCAATATAGACCAGAAAATCCAGATCGAACCGTTCAGGGCAGCCGGGGGTCATGTCGGGGCGCGTAGTCCCCCGATAGGTCAGGATCCGCCGCACGGCGCGAAACAGGCAGAGCCAGGTCGGAAAGTCGAGCCAGATCACCAGATCTGCCCGCGCCAGTCGGATGCTGAGCGATCCGCCATAATTGCCATCGATTAGCCAGCGATCGCCCGCAACGACATTGCCCAGACGCTGGCGGAACTGTTCATCGGGAAGCTCTACCCAGCCGGGCTGCCATTTCAGCTGATCAAGATGAAAAAGCGGCAGATTGAGCGTCCTGGCCAACGCGCGTGCCAGCGTCGACTTGCCTGCGCCCGGTGAGCCAATGATGATGACCCGTTGGGTGGTCCGCAGCCGGTCAATCTCCATGCTTGCCCTTTATCTTCGGTGGAAAGCATCTGTATAGGGCCGATATGCCCCGTGCCATCGCCAAGATCTGCGGCCTGTCGACGCCGGAAACACTCGACGCGGCCATTGCCGGGGGAGCGCGCCATCTCGGTTTTGTCTTTTTCGCGCCTTCGCCCAGAAATCTCGATTTTGGGCGGGCAAGCGGTCTTGCGGCACGCGTACCGGGACTCGTCGGCAAGACCGGCGTCTTTGTCGACCCGGATGATGAATTGCTGACGGCTGCCATTGGCGCCGCAGGACTGACCGCGCTGCAGCTTCACAAGGTTGCGCCCGACCGCGCCGCCGCCATCAAGGCGCGCTTTGAGCTACCGGTCTGGGCGGCGGTGGCGGTAAAAGCGCGGATTGATCTGCAGGCAGCCCTGCCCTTTGCCGGCGCGGCCGATCTGATCCTTTACGATGCCAAGACGCCGGAAAATGCGGCATTGCCCGGTGGTATGGGCGTGCGCTTCGACTGGGGTTTGCTCGAAGGGTTCAGGCATCCGCTGCCCTGGGCACTGTCGGGCGGCCTTGACGCGACCAATGTCGGGGAAGCGATCCGACAGACGGGCGCCCCGTTTGTCGATGTGTCTTCGGGCGTTGAAAGCGCGCCGGGGATCAAGGATGTGGAAAAAATAACGGCTTTCTTGCGCAGCGTCGACATTGGCTGATGCGCGCTGCCGACCGGCCGTTTTTGCCGTCTTTCAACCCACGCTCATCCTGCTAAAGCGACCCCATCATGAACGCACCCAACTCCTTCCGCACCCAGCCCGACCATCGCGGGCATTTTGGCCAGTTCGGCGGCCGCTATGTCGCCGAAACCCTGATGCCGCTGATCCTTGACCTTGAACGCGCCTATAATGACGCCAAGGCGGATCCTGCCTTCAAGGCCCAGTTCGACGATCTGCTTGAACATTATGTCGGTCGCCCCAGCCCGCTTTATTATGCCGAGCGGCTGACCGAGGACCTGCGCAAGGGTGCTGCGGAGGGCATGGGCGCACAGGTCTGGTTCAAGCGCGACGAGCTCAATCACACCGGCGCCCACAAGATCAACAATTGCATCGGTCAGATCCTGCTGGCGATGCGGATGGGCAAGACGCGGATCATCGCGGAGACCGGCGCCGGCCAGCACGGCGTCGCCACCGCCACGGTCTGTGCCCGTTTCGGGCTGCCCTGTATCATTTACATGGGCGCCCGCGATATCGAACGGCAACAGCCCAACGTCTTCCGCATGAAGCTGCTCGGCGCCGAGGTCCGCCCGGTGACGTCGGGCGCGGCGACGCTGAAAGATGCGATGAACGAGGGGCTGCGCGACTGGGTCGCGAACGTTCACGACACCTTTTACATCATCGGCACCGCCGCCGGCCCGCATCCCTATCCGGAACTCGTCCGCGATTTCCAGAGCGTGATCGGCAAGGAAGCCCGCGCGCAGATGCTCAGCCGCATCAACCGCCTGCCCGATCTGCTGGTCGCAGCGATCGGTGGTGGATCAAACGCCATTGGCCTGTTCCATCCCTTTCTCGACGATCCGGACGTCAGGATGCTGGGCGTCGAAGCCGCCGGGCATGGTTTGGACAAGGAACATGCGGCATCGCTGGCGGGCGGATTCCCCGGCGTGCTTCATGGGAACAAGACCTATCTGCTGCAGGATGAAGACGGCCAGATCACCGAGGCGCATTCGATTTCAGCAGGGCTGGACTATCCCGGCATCGGCCCGGAACATGCGTGGCTCAAGGATATCGGCCGGGTGGACTATAGCAGCGCCACGGATACCGAAGCGCTGGATGCGTTCCAGCTGCTGTGCCGCACCGAAGGCATCATCCCCGCACTGGAGCCCAGCCACGCAATTGCCGCCGTCGCAAAGATCGCGCCGACGATGCGCCAGGACCAGATCATCCTGGCGAACCTGTGCGGCCGCGGCGACAAGGACATCTTCACGGTGGCCGAGGCGCTGGGGACCGCGATATGAAGAAGAATATGTCTGAAAAGATTGGCAAGCGGTGGGTCATGCCAACTGAGCTGTCCGACGCTTCGCATTGGAACGTGCGACTTGGTCGGGTGCTGCATTGGTTTTGTATTTTGGTTGCGTTCAGCTGCATCGGCTTCGGAATATATCAGGCGGGGAAAAATTATTTTCAGATGCGGAGTTCCATAGCGGCCGTCGATATTTGGGATAAGCATCACAAAGCTGATCTTATTTACACGGTTGATGCTGGCAATGGACTGAAACTGGACATTCAAGCTCCTCCGCATGCAAGCCGGGATCAGCTTCAAAAAGCGATTGATAGGTATAGGTCGGCGATCGCATACGATGAGCCCAAAGAAGGGAAGAAAGTCACCCCAATGATCGTTGCAGGGGAAGAACGCCCGATCGTCGAGCCTGCAAATATTTCAATTTTGTTGATTGCCGCAAGTTTTGCGGCAGCTTTCTTGGCCTTAGGTCGAACATTGCGCTATTTACTAGGGAATGAGTGATGCGGGTCAATTCCCAAGCATTGCGTCTGTCCACCGCCTTCCCCGCCGACCGTGCCGCCCTCGTCACCTTTGTCACCGCTGGTGATGGCCCCACGCCCGCCATCCTCGACGCGCTCGTCGAGGGCGGGGCGGACGTGATCGAGCTGGGCATGCCGTTCACCGATCCGATGGCCGATGGCCCGGCGATTCAGGCTGCGAACCTGCGTAGTCTTGCCGCCGGCACCACCACGCGCGACATCCTGAAAATCGCTGCCGATTTCCGCGCGTGCCACCCCACCGTCCCCCTCGTGCTGATGGGCTATGCCAACCCGATGCTCCGGCGCGGTGCCGACTGGTTCGCCAGCGAAGCCGCCAGGGCCGGCGTCGACGGTGTCATCTGTGTCGATGTCCCGCCCGAGGAAGATGATCAGCTCGGCCCCGCGCTTCGCGAGGCGGGCGTCGCGCCCATTCGCCTCGCCACGCCAACGACAGATGCCGCGCGTTTGCCCGCCGTGCTCGATGGCGCCAGCGGGTTTCTTTATTACGTCTCGGTCGCCGGGATCACCGGGTTGCAGCAGGCGGCGCAGGATAGCATCGAAAGCGCGGTGGCGCGGCTCAAGGCAGCGACCACGCTGCCCGTCGCGGTCGGGTTTGGCGTTCGCACGCCCGAACAGGCGCGCGCGATTGCGACTGTTGCCGATGGGGTCGTGGTCGGCTCTGCCATCGTCGAAATTATTGGCACACACGGCGATGATGCGGCCGAGCCGGTTCGTGTCTATATCGCGTCGCTGAAAGCCGCGATTGTCGCCGCGCGAAAGGACATTGCAATGGAGGAAATCGGGGCATGAGCTGGCTGAGCAACGTTCGTAATGCCCTGTCTTTCGTGGTCCCCAAAAAGGAAACCCCCGACAATCTGTGGCACAAGTGCAAGGGGTGCGGGCAGATGGTGTTCGTCAAGGAGCTGGAGGACAATCTCTATGTCTGTCCGCAATGCGAACATCATGAACGCATCGGGCCAAAGCTGCGGTTCGACTATACTTTTGATGCGGGCAGCTACACCGAACTGCCCCAGCCCAAAGTGCCCGACGATCCGCTCAAATTCCGCGATACCAAGCGCTATGTCGATCGAATCAAGGCGGCGCGCGCCGCGACCGGCGAAGGCGATGCGCTGATCAATGCGCGCGGCACGATTGAAGGGCGGCGCGCCGTCATCGGCGTCCAGGACTTCGCCTTTATGGGCGGATCGATGGGGCTGGCGGTTGGGGAGGCCTTTGTGACGGGCGTTGAAGCCGCGATCAAGGACCATTGCCCGTACATTATCTTCACGGCAGCGGGTGGCGCGCGCATGCAGGAAGGCATTTTGAGCCTGATGCAGATGCCGCGCGCGACCGTGGCGATCCAGATGCTCCACGATGTCGGACTGCCCTATATCGTAGTCCTGACCGATCCGACGACGGGCGGCGTGACGGCCAGCTATGCGATGCT
This sequence comes from Sphingomonas sp., assembly GCA_019753375.1. GTDB lineage: Bacteria > Pseudomonadota > Alphaproteobacteria > Sphingomonadales > Sphingomonadaceae > Sphingomonas. The sequence continues at coordinate 6,506 of JAIELC010000030.1, read as the reverse complement.
TGGCGATGTCCAGATTGCCGAGCCCAATGCCCTGATCGGCTTTGCCGGCCAGCGCGTGATCGAACAGACCATTCGCGAAAAATTGCCCGAGGGCTTTCAGCGCGCCGAATATCTGCTCGACCATGGCATGCTCGACATGGTCAAACCACGCAGCGAGCTGCGCGCCACGCTGGCGAGCCTGATCGATTTTCTGTGCCACAAAAAGGCGGCGTGAGGGCGTTCCTTCGACCGATATCTCCCGTCATTGCGAGCGGAGCAAAGCAATCCAGAGCAACGGTCTAACTTGCGGTTCGACGGGACTGTTTCGCTCCGCTCGCCATGACGGAGAGGCAAAACGCGTACCCCTGCCCCATGCCCGATAATGCCCGATAACGCCCGCTCCTCCTCGGCGGCGGTGCAAGCCCAGCTCGACCGTCTCTGGGCGCTGTCGCCCGGTGCCGATGTCCTGGGGCTCGGGCGCATTACCGCACTGCTCGACCGGATCGGCAACCCGCATCGCCGCTTGCCGCCCGTGCTCCACGTCGCGGGTACCAATGGCAAAGGATCGACCTGCGCGTTTCTGCGCGCCGCGATAGAGGCGGCAGGGCTTAGCTGCCACGTCTATACCAGCCCGCATCTCGTCCGCTTCAACGAACGCATCCGCCTAGCCGGCACGCTGATTGATGACGACGCCCTTGCGCTGTTGCTGGCCGACGTGCTCGACGCGGGCGGCGATATCGGCGCGAGCTTTTTTGAAGTCACGACCGCTGCCGCTTTTCTGGCGTTCAGCCGGACCCCCGCCGACGCGTGCATCATCGAGGTCGGGCTCGGCGGCCGGCTTGATGCGACCAACGTCATTGACCAGCCAATTGTCACGGGCATCGCCCAGCTGGGGATCGATCATCAGGGCTTTCTGGGCGATACGCTGGAGGCGATCTCGCTCGAAAAGGCCGGCATCGCCAAGCGCGGCGTCCCGCTCGTGACGATGGACTACCCAACCGGCATTGCGCGCCGCGTTGGCATCATGGCGGGGCCGGTCCGCGGTGCGCCGGTCAAACGGCTCGGGGTCGACTGGCAGCGCCGCGTGACCCGCGACACGCTTGAGTATAGCGATGATCGCGGCACGGTCAGCACGGGACTGCCGCGCCTGTTCGGCCCGCATCAGGCGGACAATCTGGCGCTCGCCATCGCCATGCTGCGGCACCAGGACGCACTCTCCATTCCCCTCGCCGCTTACCGCGCGGCCGCCGAATGGGCCGAATGGCCGGCGCGGATGCAACGCCTGTCACCCGGTCCGCTTACCGATCGGTTGCCGGCGGGCAGCGAGCTCTGGCTCGATGGCGCGCATAACCCTGCCGCCGGCGCCCCGCTGGCAGCCGCCATTGCCGCGCGCGCCAACGGACGCCCTGTGCATCTGGTGCTGGGCATGCTCGCCAAAAAGGACGCGCGCGGACTGATCCGTCATTTCGCCAGCTTTGCGCGATCGCTGCAGCCAGTGCCGGTTGCCGGGCACGAGCATCATGATCCCGCCGCACTCGCCCTGATCGCCGCCGATCTGGGCATCCGCGCGCAACCCGCGACCGACATTGCCGCCGCGCTGGCGACAATTGCCAGCTGGGCCGACCCCGCCGATCCGCCAGTCGTGCTCATTTTCGGGACGCTCTATCAGGCGGGCGAAGCGCTGGCGGCCAATAATCAGGTGCCGACCTAGGCCGGGCAACCGATCATCATCCCTTACCGCGTAACATGCGCAGCTGCTCCATCGCCCATTTATACATGCCCGCATCCGCCGCACGCTGCTGCCGGTCGAGCCGTTTCATCCGGTCCTCAACCTCTTCCAGTACCGCGCGGGCCTTTGGCTCAAAACCAAGATCAAGCAGCAGCGCTGCATATCGGCAGCGCGCTTCCTCGCCCGGCATCCGAGTGACGATATCGGCAAGGATAACAAGCGCTTCCTCCTTGCGGCCCAGTTCGGTCAGGACGCGGGCCTTTAGCAGCGCCAGCCGATCGGCATCGCTCTGCGTCCTGGGCGGCTCAATCGTCTCGATCAGCGCCATTGCCTCAGCGCTTTGTCCTTCCTCGAACAAGGCCCGCGCCAGCTTGCCGGCGGTCCTTGTGTCAGGGCCGGGGGCAGCGGCCAGGGCATCCCGGTAATAGGGCATGGCGTCGCCAAAACGACCCAGCGCCGCCAGCGCATCGGCCAGGCGGATGCGGTTGGCTGCCGTGTCGGCCAACGACAAGGCATCGCGCGCCGATCGCACGTCCCGGTCTGGGTCCACGCTGGCAACAACCTTGGCACGCGCGCTGCGGACGTGCCGGTTGCCCTGATATTCGGGCAACACTTCAAGAATCAGATAGGCCAGCGCGCCCAGCACCGGCAGGAAAAGAATGACCATGATCCAATAGGTCTGCCGCCCCGTCCGGATGACATGGATGATACAGCCAAGCTGGATGAGCGCGGCGAAACCAAGAAATGGCATAATTAAAGCTCCGGATCAGTGGCCAGCCGCATCGCCAACCGACTGGTCGATCAGTCCGCTGCGGCTCATCCACCAGAACAAGACGACGCCGGGCAGCGCGACTATTGTCGTGAGCAAATAGAAATCAACATATCCCATCGCTTCGATCAGCGCGCCGGCAGTGGTGCCCGTTACAAAGCGCCCGACGATGCTCGCTGCGGCCGAAATCAGTGCATATTGCGCGGCCGTGAAGCGGGCATTGGTCAGCGCCGAGAAATACGCCACCACCGTCACGCCACCGATCCCGCTGGCAAAGTTTTCGAATCCGATGGCACTCGCCATGCCGATATTCGAATGCCCCGCCGCCGCAAGCACCGCAAAGCTGAGGTTTGAAATCATCATCAGGATCAGGCTGATGAACACCGACCGCTTCATCCCCAGCCGGGCATACAGAATCCCGCCGACAAAAATCCCGACCAGATACGCGATAAACCCGATCCAAACGTCGTAGAACGCAATCTCGTCATTGGTAAACTTCAGATCGTCGAACAAAAGCCGAAACGTCAGATTGGCCAGCGTGTCACCGACTTTGTGGATGAGGATAAACAACAGCACCAGCAATGCGCCGGGCCGCGAAAAGAACTGAACAAACGGGCCAATAATGGCCGTACCGATCGCCCCCAATGATTGTTTCGCGGCGACCATGTGGCGCTCGACGGGCTCTCCTACGATCAGGCCCGCAAGCATCGCCGGCAACGCGAATGCCGCGCACAGCAGATAGGCGTTCGTCCAGCCAAGTCGGGCTGCAACCACCAGGGCGACGGCGCCGGCACCCGCCGATCCAATTCGCCAGCCATATTGCGACATGCCCGACCCGACGCCCAACTGTTCCGGCGACAGAATCTCAATGCGGTAGGCATCGATCACAATATCAAAAGTTGCGCCTGCAAGACCAACCAGAATGGCGGCGGTTGCGGTTGCCTCAATTGATGCACGGGGATCGACAACGGCCAGATTGGCCACCGCCAGCATCACCAGCATACCGGCCAGCAACAGCCACGATACGCGCTGCCCCAGGGCACCGATCAACGGTAAGCGGACGCCGTCCACCAGCCACGCCCAGAATGGTTTCAGATTATAGACAAGAAAGGCAAGACTGAACGCCGTGACCGTCTTTTTGTCGATCCCGTCCTGCGCAAGCCGGCTGGTCAGCGTTGCGCCGATCATCGCATAGGGAAACCCCGAAGAAATCCCCAGCGCCAGCGCTGCCAGCGGTGCCTTTTCAAAATAGGGGCGAACGCTCGACAGCCAATCCTGATCGCCTTCAGCCGCCGTCACCATCCACCCCTTGCTCCTTGTCGAATTCCGGCAGACACTAGCGGCAAATCACAGGAGAGGAAGCGTCATGAACGCACCTTCGCGCGCCATTGCCCCGACCATGGGCCAACTCGATCTGGCTAACCGTCTGGCGGCGGGTGGGACGCGGGCCAGCATGGGCATCACCCATGTCGACGCGACTGCCTATACCTCGGCGCAGCGCCACATCGCCGAGCAGCAAGCGATCTTCAGCAAGCTGCCCTTGGTTATTGCGCCTTCTGCGTTGCTGCCCAAACCCAATATGGCGGTGCCGCACGACGGATTTGGCAAACCGTTGCTGATCACGCGCGACAAAGCGGGGGTGGCGCATGTTTTCCTGAACGTCTGCCAGCATCGCGGCACGCGGTTGGTGGAAGGCAATGAGCCGGTCTGCGCATCGCGGCTGATTTGCCCTTATCACGCCTGGAGCTATGCGCTCGACGGCCGGCTGACAGGGATGCCGCGTCCTGATGTATTCCCAGGGCTCGACAGGGCAGATTTCGGCTTGAAGCGGCTGCCAACCGTCGAGGCGGGCGGGCTGATCTGGTTTGCCTTTGACGAAAAAGCCGATTTCTCCGAAGCACGCGCGCTCGGCGATGATTTCCATGCCTTCGATCTGCCCGGCCAATATCTGTTCCGGCGCCGAACGCACCGCGTTGCGGCCAACTGGAAACTGATCATGGACGCGTTTCTGGAGAGCTATCACGTCCAGCGCCTCCATTCGGAAACGATCGGCAAATTCTTCAAGGATGGCGTCACGACGGGCGACATGATTGGTCCGCATCAGCGATCCGCCGTGGGCCGCGAAGCTGATCTGGTGGCGGCGGCCGGCAACGACTGGCCGGCGTTGCGCGCCGCGATTACCTATACCTATCAGATGTTTCCCGGCACCGTCCTGATCGTCAGCCCCGATTACATGAACCTGATGATCATGATGCCGCAGTCCGAAGGCGACGTGCTGGTGGAAGACTTCATGCTGATCCCCGAACCGCCAGCGACCGACAAGGCGCTGGATCACTGGGAACGCAGCTGGAACCTGCTCGACGGCAAGGTTTTTGCAGGCGAGGATTTCAGAGCCGCCGAACTGGGGCAACAGGGCCTGGCGTCGGGTGCGATCGACCGAATGACGCTGGGCACGCTCGAAACCGGGATTCGGCATTTCCACGATCAGGTCGAAGCCCGGCTGTAGCGCGCACGCCAACCCCGCTAGGCAACGTCCTTGAACAAGGTGAAGCCGCCGGGCATCCGCTTGGGCGAGACGCCCGACAAAACGGAGTCAATGGCGTTAATCGCGCCAAGCAAATCGCGCTGGAAATAGGGCTTTGCCAAACATCCATTGGCCAACGCACGGGCGTGACCGGGACAGTCCCCAGTGACAAACAACACCGCGATCCCCCGATCAAACGCAACCTGGGCAACATCGATGCCACTGCCGTCTGCCAGGTTGACGTCGGCAAGCACCAGGTCGATCGGCGTTCCGTCAAGAATTTTCGCCACGGCATGGTCGACGCGGTCGATTGTGGCGACGACGTGAAATCCCTCTTCGGTCAGGAAACGCTCATTATCGAACGCAACCAGCGGTTCGTCCTCGACGATCAGGACCCGGACGAGCCGACGTTCTTTTTTTCCGAATAATATCGCCACGCGCCACCACCTTCCGACGGCCCCGCACGATTACTGGCCGCGTGCTATTTCCATCCATGCCGATTCGGGCGAGCCCGCAGCCGCGAATTTAGTTCATCGTCAGCCCGTTTTCGATGTATCAGCTTTATCGTGTCCCCTGAAAAGCCCAATAAGTCGCCGCGCGACAATTCTCATCCTGCGTCACGCGATGCCGATGGTCAGCGTATTGCCAAACTTCTCGCGCGTGCGGGGGTTGCCTCGCGCCGCGAAATTGAACGGATGATCGCCGAAGGGCGCGTCGCGATCGACGGGCAAGCGATCGATACCCCCGCGACAATTCTTCGGTCGCTGAAGGGCGTGACCGTCGATGGCAATCCTGTCGAGGCGGCCGCCCCTGCCCGCCTGTTCCTGTATCACAAACCCAGCGGGGTGCTGGTAACAGAGCGCGACCCCAATGGGCGGCCAACCATTTATGACCGGTTGCCCAAGGACCTGCCGCGGCTGGTGCCGGTGGGACGGCTCGATCTGAATACCGAAGGATTGCTGCTGCTGACGACCGATGGCGAATTGAAGCGGCAACTGGAACTGCCCGCAACCGGGGTAGAACGTGCCTATCGCGCGCGCGCCTATGGCACGGTTACGCAGGCTCAGCTTGAAGATCTGATCGAGGGTGTCGAAATAGAGGGCGTCCGGTACGGATCGATCGACGCCAATCTGGAACGCCGCACCGGCGCCAATGTCTGGATTGAAATGATCCTGACCGAAGGAAAAAACCGCGAAGTACGCCGCGTGCTGGAATATCTGGGGTTGAAGGTCTCTCGCCTGATCCGGACACGTTATGGTCCGTTCATCCTTGCCGATCTGCCCGTCGGCGGCATCGGTGAAGTCCGACAACATGACATTGTCGCCTTCCGCAAGGACCCCAGGCGCATGCCCCCGGCCGAGCCAGCCAAGTTTAGGGAATCGCGCGGACGCGATGCCGCCGCCGACCGTGCGGGCGCGCATTCTCGAAACGTGGGGCGGCGTGTGTTTCTACTCGGGCATCATTATCGACCCGGCCAAGGGATTCGATCTTGAGCATCTGGTGAG
>JAIELC010000066.1 GCA_019753375.1 Sphingomonas sp. | reverse complement strand
GACACGGGTCAAGCGCAACCACCAACTGGGCGAAGATGATCCTGCCGGGCTTGCCGCCGCAGCAATTGTGCTGGCCGCGCTGGCGCGCAATGGCGTCTTCGCCTCAGCCGCGCTGCCGGCGCAGATCGCGCCGCCGCTGTTCAATCGATACGGCGTCGGGGAAAGTTACGGCGACCATATCGATAGCGCGATCCGGCCGCTGCAGCGCGGGCGCATGCGGCTCGATCTGTCCGCAACGCTGTTTCTCAGCGACCCCGATGACTATGCAGATGGCGATCTGGTTATCGACAATGAAGGCGCGGAGCAGCGGGTACGGTTACCGGCCGGTGACCTGATCCTCTATCCGGCAGGGACAATTCACCGCGTCGACCCTGTCACCAGCGGGTGCCGGGAGGCGTGTTTTTTCTGGGTCCAGTCTTTGGTTCGCAGCGGCGAACAGCGTGACATGCTGTTCGCGCTGGATGCCGAGATTCAGGCACTCGAGGACCATGAGGCGGCAAGACCAAGCGCGGTCAGGCTTGCAGCCCTTTATCATAATCTGCTCAGGCTCTGGGCAGATCCATAATCCGCTTTTTTAAGAACGCCGACCAACTTCCCCGCTGCAAAACGTCCTGATGCACGTTAGTGACCAAAGACAGCTTTCGCGTCATCGACCCCGCATTGACTGACGGGTCGAAACTTGACCGCCCGATTGAGGAGAGACCGACCGTGAAGACCCGTGCCGCCGTGGCGTTTGAAGCAAAAAAGCCGCTCGAGATTGTCGAACTTGACCTCGATGGTCCCAAGACGGGCGAGGTTCTGGTCGAAATCATGGCGACCGGTATTTGCCACACGGATGCCTACACGCTTGATGGTCTTGACAGTGAAGGCCTGTTTCCAAGCGTTCTGGGGCATGAAGGCGCCGGGATTGTTCGTGAAATTGGCGCAGGCGTCGTCTCGGTCAAACCGGGCGATCACGTCATCCCGCTTTACACGCCCGAATGTCGCCAGTGTAAGTCTTGCCTATCGGGGAAGACAAACCTCTGCACCGCAATCCGCGCGACGCAGGGCAAGGGGTTGATGCCCGACGGAACGACCCGCTTCAGCTATAAGGGGCAGCCCATCTTTCATTATATGGGGTGTTCAACCTTTTCGAATTTCATTGTCGTGCCAGAGATAGCGGTTGCCAGGATCCGCGACGACGCGCCGTTCCAGACCAGCTGCTACATCGGTTGCGGGGTCACCACCGGCGTGGGTGCTGTCGTCAATACCGCCAAGGTGCAGGTCGGCGATACCGTCATTGTGTTCGGGCTGGGCGGAATCGGCTTGAACGTCTTGCAAGGCGCGCGAATGGCGGGCGCGGCGGTGATTATCGGGGTCGACATCAATCCAGCCCGCGAAGAATGGGGCAAGCGCTTTGGCATGACCCATTTCGTCAACCCAAATGACGTCGACGGCGATATCGTCCAGCACCTCGTCGCGCTAACCGATGGCGGCGCGGATTATACCTTTGACTGCACCGGCAACACCACTGTGATGCGGCAGGCACTGGAGGCGTGTCATCGCGGCTGGGGAACCAGTGTCATCATCGGCGTGGCGGAGGCCGGCAAGGAAATCGGCACCCGCCCCTTCCAGCTGGTTACCGGGCGCAATTGGCGCGGTACGGCCTTTGGCGGCGCAAGAGGCCGAACCGATGTGCCAAAGATCGTCGACTGGTACATGAACGGCAAGATCGAGATCGACCCGATGATCACCCATGTCCTGGGCCTCGAAGACATCAACCGGGGGTTCGACCTGATGCATGCCGGCGAAAGCATTCGATCGGTCGTGGTGTTTTAGCGCCAGCCGCGCCAGGCGACCGGCATCAGCGAAGAAGAACCCGGGCGGTAACCGACAGCCCGGGGCGCAGCGTGGCAACCGACGGCTGGCCCTGGTCGAGGCGAATACGCACACCGACGCGCTGGACGATCTTGGTAAAGTTTCCTGATCCGGGCTCGAACGGCAACAGGGTAAATTCGCTGCCTGACCCCGGTGCAAAGCTTTCGACAACGCCGGTCAACCGCCCGCCGCCCAGCGCATCGACAAAGACCTCTGCCCGTTGTCCCACATGCATCGACCCCGTTTGCGTTTCCTTGAAATTGGCAATGACGTAAAGGGCGTTGCCCGGCACCAGCGTCAACAGGCGCGACCCGGGCTGGACAAAGTCGCCGACCTGAACTTGCCGATTGCCGACGATCCCATCAATCGGTGCGACGACCAACGTGCGCTCGCGATCCTGCGTTGCTAGATCAAGCGCGGCACGGGCCCTTATGGTGGCGGCCTGCGCTGCCTGAACCTGCGCTTCCAGCACCGGCCGGCGCGCGTGCGTTACCCCCGCCTGCTGCGCCGCGACCAGCCGATCAGCCCTCGACCGCTCAGCCGCAGATTCCGCGCCGATTGCCGTCGCATCGATCCGTTCTGCATCTCGCCGGGTCGCGAACCCATTTTCAAGCAATGCCGTGTAACGGTTGCGGTCGGCCGCAGCGCGGGCGTTTTCAGCATCGGCAGAAGCGATTCCGGATCCGGCCGCGCGCAGTTGTGCGGAGGCCAGCAATTCGTCTGCCGCCAATGCCGATAGCGTCGCGCGCGCCGTCGCCAGACTGGCATCGGCATCGGCAACGCCGGCCTCGGCCGACGCCAGTCTGGCGTCATAATCCTGCGGATCGATGCGGATCAGCGGCTGGCCGGCGCGGACCGCCTGATTGTCCTTCACCAGAACCGACACCACCAACCCGCCGACCCGGGGCGCGACCGCCGTTGAATCGGCGCGCAGATAGGCATTGTCGGTGGATTCGCTTGATCGCGGCGATGTCAGCCACAGCACACCGGCGGCGGCAGCCACCAGGGCGATCAGGCCGACGATCAGCGCGTTGCGCGGCAGCGAAAGGCGCCTTGGCGACGCGGCCACAGCATCGGCCTCAACAGCAACACTCATTGATCGATAACCAGCAGCGTTGATGTGGCAGATGCCAGAAGCCGCCCCGCCGCATCGGTCAGCTTGGCCTCGACAAAGGCAACCCGTCGCCCGATCGATATCACCACCCCTTCGGCGCGGACCTTGCCGGTCGCCTCGGTCATCGCTCGGTGATAGGCGACCTTGAGCTCAAGCGTGGTCATCGCCTGCCCGGCTTTGAGTCGCGTAACCGTCGCGATGCCGCACGCGGAATCGAGCAGCGTCGCGGCATAGCCCCCATGGACCGTTCCCATCGGGTTGTAGGTTTCTGGCCCAGGGTCACCTTCAAACACCGCGCGCCCTTCCTCAACTTCGACCAGCGCAAAAGCGAGCGTGTGACCGATGGGCGGCTTGCCCCCGGCGGCAACGAGCGCGCGCGCGACATCGATGCCTGCCGGCGCCGTCACTGAACGCGCCCCAGCCCATAGCGTTCAACGATGGCCGCATGCGCATCCGCAAGGATCGCATCCGCCTGCGCAGCATCATCCACCGCGCGCGACAAGACGACGGCGCCCACCATTTGCGCCAGCATCGACGACGCTTCGGCACTGGCGTTGTCGACCCCCATGCGATTGAGACTGTTTGCCAGCCGGTTGGTCAGGCCAGCGACGCCCGCCCCGAATTGTTCGCGGGCGGCCGCCCCGGATCGCACCAGATCCCCGGCCAGCGCGGGCAGCGGACAGCCGCGGTCGCGGCCGTCGCGATGGCCCTTCGACAAATAGAAATCGACATAGCGGCGCAATGCCGTTTTGGGATCCTCGCTGTCGATGGTGGCGATCCGCTGCCGCGCGTCATCGAACATGGTGCCAATCGCTTCGCTGATCAGCGCCTGTTTCGACCCGAAATGCGCGTAAAAGCCGCCATGCGTCAGCCCTGCCGACGCCATCACCCCCGCCACCGCAACATTGTCCGGGCCCTTGGCGCGGATTTCGCGGGCAGCGACTTTCAGCACGCGCTGGCGCGTTTCCGCTTTGTGAGTGTCGGCATATCGCACTTGTCACCTCCGTTTATATGATACACATAATATAATGACTGTTGGAGGCAAGTAGTTTGGCGTCGATCCCTGTTCATTCTGCCGGATCCCGGGGCAGGCCGATGGTCGTAACCGACCCGTCCAGCATGAGCGCGGCCCGCAAATATCTGATTTTCGGGGTGATGGCGTTCGGGCAGTTCATGGCGCTGATCGACATCCAGATCGTGGCCGCCTCGCTAAACGAAGTGCAGGCGGGTCTGAGCGCCGGCCCGGACGAAATCAGCTGGGTGCAAACCGCCTATCTGATGGCCGAACTGGTGATGATACCCTTTTCTGCCTTTCTTGCTCAGGCATTGTCGACGCGCTGGCTGTTCGCCCTGTCCGCAGGTCTGTTCACGCTGGCGAGCATGGCGTGCGGCCTTGCGTGGAGCATCGAATCGATGATCCTGTTTCGCGCGGTTCAGGGGTTTGTCGGCGGGGCGATGGTACCAACCGTGTTCGCGACCGGCTATGTCCTGTTCACGGGCAAGCAGCGGGCCATGATCCCGGCGATCCTTGGCATGGTTTCCGTGCTTGCCCCCACGCTGGGCCCAACCGTCGGGGGCTGGATCACCGATGCGCTTGGCTGGCGCTGGGTCTTTTTCATCAATGTCGTTCCCGGCGCGGCCGTGACCGTGATGATCCTGGCCCTGGTCCGGGTCGACACGCCCAATCTGCCGATGCTGAAACGGATCGACTGGGTGCACCTTGGCGCGATGGCCGTGTTCCTCGCCGGGTTGGAATATGTGCTGGAAGAAGGACCCAAGCACGAATGGTTCGGCGACAGCATGATCGCGGCGGGGGCATGGGTGTCGCTGGTCGCGTTTCTGCTGTTTCTTGAACGCTCATTCCGGTCGACCGGCCCGATCGTCAAGCTGACACCGTTTAGAAAGCCGACATTCGCCTTTGCGTGCGTCTTCAACCTGGTGATCGGCTTCGGCTTGTACGCGGGCACCTATCTGGTGCCGATCTTTCTTGGCCGCGTCCGCGGCTATAATGCGGCGGAAATTGGCACGACGGTTTTCATTGCCGGGATCGCCCAACTGGTCGGGGTACCGCTCGCGGCCACTCTTTCGCAGCGGGTCGATCAGCGCATTGTCATCACCTTTGGCCTGACACTGTTTGCGTGTGGCCTTTGGCTGTTCAGCTATATGACGCCCGACTGGGGATTTTCGGCATTGTTCTGGCCGCAGGTGGTGCGGAGTTTTGCGATCATGCTGTGTATCGTGCCGTCGGTCGGTCTGGCGCTTGGCCATTTTGAAGGCGCCGAACTGCGCTATGCCTCAGGCCTGTTCAACCTGATGCGCAATCTGGGTGGCGCCATCGGCATCGCGGTGGTCAACACCTGGTTGCAGGATGCGACGCGGCTGCACGCCCTTCGCCTTTCCGAAGCGCTGGGTCGGTCACCGCGATCCGCCGTTGAGGCAATGACGCAACTTACCCGCAGCATCGGCCGCATCGTTCCGGACCCCCACCGCGCCGCGTTGATGGCGGACGCCACCATCGCGCGCGTGGTCGGCCGCCAGGCATTGACGCTTGCCTTTGACGATGTGTTCCGGATGATGTCGTTTCTGTTCATCGCCGCGCTGGTCATCGTACCGTTCTGCAGACCCCAGCCGCTTGGGCAGGCAGCGCCGGTGGACGCGCACTAGGGCGGTGGGTCAGGCAGTCCAGCCTAGCCGGCACGCATCCGATGCGGGTTGGCGTCGAAGATCTAGCGGAGCGCGTGGCCTCGCGACCAATCAAGCGCTTTAAAATGGTTGCCCGTGCCCACAGCTTTTTCCGCTTCTAAGCAATCTCCGGCAGTTGGACCAGGAATTGGCGTCAGCACCTCTTTTGGAATGATGTGATGAAGCTGAAAACCCGTCGGACGGCCACCGGGCTTGAACTCAAGCTGGTTTCTTATCTTTGCAATAAAATCGGCGTAGCTGGCATAGTCGCTCATTCCGGTGCGCCCATCCAGCCGGCATATTGATAGCCATGACTGAACTCAGCCGGTTGCCCTTCAAATCCCACCTGTCGATCAAGAAACCGGTTCATCGAAAAACGACCGAAACTGATCTTTTTGCCTTTCGGTAATTTTGGGTTGATCTCTGCGCGAATCTTGTCGGCCAGCGGCTTTGAAATGAAGATTTGTTTCCAGAAGTACCTCATGGGGCCTCTGGCAAGAAACAGCCCGTCGCGAGTTTCATCGACATTGACCTTCAGAAAGTTCCAGTCGATGATCCGCTTGTCGCCGAAACGTCGCGAAATCCTGTCTTCGAACATTTCACCAAAAGGATTTTCACTGAAAATGACGTCGGAATTGGCAAAATCGAATACATTTTTCCAATTAAAGACATTGATGACCCACATATATGTAATGAATTCATCAGTTCCCTTGTAATACATGCGCACCGGCACGAATTCTATGTTTGGAATGTCTTCAGCCTCAATGATTTCTTTAATGCGCTGGGATGTCAGGATAAAAGTGGCAAAGGAATAGAATTGCTGATCGAGATTTTCATTGCGATTATTGATCTGGCCGCGCCATTCCAAACCCGGGCCATATGAGGCGGTAAACGATTCGCCATATAAGCGCGTGTCGAAGACATTAATTTTGATTGGCTGGCCCTGCTCATCCCGCCCCATGGCGTTATCGGGGTAACCAGCACCAGCAATATCCTCTGAGCCAGAATCAGACACGTGGAGCAGATATTGACGCGGATAGTTCCCATAGCTTCGCAATGGATCTGGCCGGTCATCGCGCCCAAATAAAAGGTATTTGTTCTCCGACATGGTTTTCCTCTTTCTCGCCTGAAGCGATGCCAATCTTGCGCGAGCTTCAACAAGCCCGTGCGATCGATCGCCCGTTTCAATTTTTATCACCCTCGCGGGCGCACCACCACCGGGTGACGGCGTGTAGACCCACATCGTGCCGCCGTTATCGCTGGCGGCCTGACGATAGAGCTTGATCGCCTTTTTCAACCCATTCCGTTCTGTCGCGTCTTCAAACCTACGACCAAGCTCATACTGCGCCTGCTTATCGCCGCGCTGCGCCTTCGCCGCCAGCGCCTGCACGACACGATCATCGCCGTCTGACGTGAGCGAAATCCCCATATACTGATCAGTGGCACAGCCGCCCAACAGAAGGGCTGGTACAAAGAGCAGAAGAGCGCCAAATAGCTCCCGGCATATCCTCGCTGATTGCTGCATGCTGACTGATCCACCCCACCTCTAAGATGTTGATCAAACAAAATAATTATAAGGGAAGTCAAGCGCTCTGAGCTCGCAAATTGCGACTTGGAGCGCGGAGCAGCAGAACATCAAGAAAATCGAGCTATCTTTGGACGCTTGGCGAAGCGTGTATGGCGGAGAGGGTGGGATTCGAACCCACGGTACCCGTGAGGGCACAACGGTTTTCGAGACCGTCCCAATCGACCACTCTGGCACCTCTCCGCAAAGGGGTTTTCGGCTAATGCGCGGGGTTCTGAGCCCCGCCGCCGATTGGTCGAGCGCGCGCCTCTAGCCCAATCATTGGCGGTGCACAAGCATGGCGCTTGTCTCCCCCGCGATTGTCACTAGATTAGAAGCATGGATCAGTTGCCCAGTCGTAATTTACCGTCGGACCTGAGCGTGCCGATGCCCTCTGTCGCGCATGCGAACTTCGCCATTGGTGACGTCGTCCGGCACCGGCTGTTCGATTTCCGCGGGGTGATATTTGACGTCGATCCCGTCTTTGCGAACAGCGAAGAATGGTATGATGCTATCCCTGCCGACATCCGCCCGCGCAAGGACCAGCCCTTTTATCATCTGCTCGCCGAAAATGCCGAAAGCAGCTATGTCGCCTATGTCAGCCAGCAAAATCTGGTGCTCGACGAGAGCGAAGAGCCGATCGATCACCCGGCGATTTCGGGCCTGTTTACCGGATATGCCGATGGCAAATATCGGTTGCGCCGGGAGCATCGGCACTAAAGCATCACGCGCGGCGCCGGGCTGATCATCAGGCGAGCCGGACAAAAAAAGGGGGACGATTGGCCCCCTTTTTCCGTATCTTGTGCCTCGGTCAGAACTTGGCCGAGACGCGCCCGTAAAAGAACCGGCCGTTAAAGCCAAACGGCGACAGGTTGGAATAGGGCAGGAAGAACGCATTGTTGCCAAACACGCCGCCGGCAGGGGCGCGATCCGGATAGGTATCGAACACGTTGTCGGCGCCGACCGCAAGTTCAATGTCGCGGTAAACGTTGACGCGCACTTCGGCGTCGCTGACCCATTTGGGCGTCAACGTGTAATCGGCGACACCGGCGCCGCGCGGGATGGCGAGCGACGTCGATGATCCGGCGACGAACACCGATCCAAAGCGGTTGGTGCGGAACGTCGCCGATACTGGTCCCAGGCTCCAGTCGACGCCCAGGTTGAGCTTGTCGCGGGGCTGGCCATCGGTGAGGCGGAAGGATTCCGCGCGGCCGAACAGGATCAGGCCGGGAAGTGACGGCAACACGGCCCGGCTGGTGATCGATGTTTCGTTATAGTTGTACCCGATCGTGAAGCGGAATTTGCCGAAGCCGAATTCCGGCGCGCGATAGGTGGCGACAATGTCAACGCCCTGCGTCTTGGTGTTCACGCCGTTGACGAAGAACCGCGCCGAAGTGACGTTGTTGATGCCGGCCCCCTGCAGGATCGACACAACCGCAGCCCCTTGCAGATTTTCGGTCAGCACCACGCGATCGCGGATGCGGATATTGTAATAATCCGCCGTCAGGCTGAACCCCGCGAACGGATTGATCGCAAAGCCGCCACCCAGGTTGGTCGCCTTTTCGGCCTTGAGCTGCTTTGCGCCAAGCGCGACGGCCACCGGATCGGAGACCGGGAATGTTCCGATTTCGATCAGCGTGCCGTTCACATTGTTGGTCGACGTGGTTGCAAAGAATTGCTGCGCAAGGCTGGGCGCGCGGAAACCGGTTGATACCGATCCCCGGATGGCGAAGCCGGGCAGGAATTCCCAGCGCCCGGCGAACTTGCCGTTCACCGTGCTGCCGAAATCGGAATAATTCTCGTACCGACCGGCCGCCTGGAATGTCAGCGTGTCGGTAACATCGGCATCAAGCTCGCCATAAGCGGCAAAGCTGTCGCGCGAGGCATCGACGGCATTGTTGGGGCGGAAACCGGGGAACACCTGCGCGCCGCCAGCGCCGTTGAAGGGCGCCACCGAGAATGGGCCGTTGATGTAGCTGGCAACCTCGCCCGGGCGAATCTTGAAATTCTCGTTGCGATACTCGCCGCCGAACGCGATGCCGAACTGCTTGATGAAGCCGACATCGAATTTCTTGTTGAAATCAAGGTTGACCACCGTCTGGCCCGCCGCGATGCCGCCGGAATCAAACTTACGCGGGCTGTTGATCCCGCCCAGCGACACGTTGAAGCTGTTTTCGACGGCGTAATCGAGCTGGTTTGACCCATAGACAACCGACAGGTCGGCGTTCCAGCCACTGCCCAGGTCGCCCTTGATGCCGACCGCACCCGAAACGTCTTCAATCTGTGAATCAATCAACGGCAGAAAGCCATCGGGATAGAATGGGATCGAGCCATTGGCGGCGGCAGCATAGTCGCGATTGCGCGCGTCGTTGCTGCGGCGATAGAAACCGGCCCCGTTGCCATCGCGGATGCCGTAGCTCCCAAAGGCGTAGAGCTCTATGCCCGGCAGAATATCATAGCCCGCGTTGATGAAGAAGTTGAAGTCTTCGGTTTGACCATCACCATAGCGATGGTTGTAACGGTTGATGGTAAGTTCGCGCGGATCGCCGATGGTGCTATATTGGCGGCGCGGATCGGCACCGGACCGGTTGGTCGGGTCGCGGTCGCGGAATTGTCCGGAAACCACCAGATAGGCATTGTCGCCGACCGGCAAGCCGATGCGCGCTGCCAGCGTCAGGGTGTTGCCATCGCGGACACTGCGGTCCTTGCCCGTCGTGTTCAGCTGCAGCAGGTCATTGGCGCCGCCCCCGGCGGTGGTGACGATCGGCAGGCCCGTTGGGCCGGTTGCCACGCCCGTGACATCGCTGACGCCGCGAAGCGTGGTGATGTATTGGCCATAAGTCGCGCTCGCTTCGACACCCGGCTTTTTGTTGAGCTGGATGTTGATGACGCCGGCAATCGCATCGGACCCATATTGCGACGCGGCCCCGTCACGCAGCACCTCGATACGTTCGATCGAGATTGGCGGAATTTCGTTCAGATCGACGGCGGACGACCCGCGACCCACTGATCCGTTCAGGTTGAGCAGCGACGATACATGGCGGCGCTTGCCGTTGATCAGGACCAGCGTCTGGTCGGGCGCGAGACCACGCAGCGTTGCCGGCCGCAGCGAATCGGTGCCGTCAGTCAGCGATGGCTGTGGAAAGTTGAACGACGGAACCAACTGGTTCAGCAGCTTGTTGGTTTCGGTATAGCCCCCGTTGTTCAGCTGCTCGCCGGAGATGACATCGATTGGCACGGTGCTGTTCGCGACCGTCCGGTCAGCAAAACGGCTGCCGGTAACGATGATTGTATCATCGGCGGGCGGCGCTTCTTCTGCTGTGGGCCCGGTCGTGGTGGGCAGTGTTTCCGGCGCGGTTTGCGCAACGGCGGGTGCTGATGCCAACAGCGCCAGCGGTGAAACCGACACAATAAGTGCCGACGATAAAAAGCGATTCATCTGCTTGCTCCCCGTTTCTGATCCACCACGGCTCTGCCCCGGTGCTTTTTGCACCCTCCATCGTATTCAATCATCCCAATGTAACAATATCATAATCAAATTTGTAACCGAATTTCAATTATTGTTGCTGCGACGCAACACAAGCCAACCCGGAATTTGACCCGTGCCTAAGCGGTTGACAGCGGGCCGGGCTTGGCATAGCTGGCGCTTCTTTCCGCGCCGGTCCGCCGAGCGTGGGCTGATCTATTGAAAGAGTGTTTAGAGCCATGTTCGCAATCGTGCGCACGGGCGGCAAGCAATATCGCGTTGCCGCAGGAGACAAGATCGTCGTCGAGAAGATCGACGGCGAAGCTGGTGATTCGGTCACCCTGGGCGATGTGTTGCTGGCTGGCGAAGGCGCCGAGCTGAAGCCAACCGCCGGGTTGACCGTGGCTGCGGAAATCATCGCGCAGGCGAAGGCGGACAAGGTTATTGTCTTCAAAAAGCGCCGCCGGCACAATTACCGCCGTAAAAACGGTCATCGCCAGCAGCACACGATCCTGAAGATCGTGGCCATTGGCGCCGCGGAAAAGAAGGCGAAGGCCAAGAAGGCTGATGCCGCCCCCGCCCCTGAAGTCGCTGCCGACGCAGTGCAGGCGTAAGCAAAAGCAAGATCTGAGGAACACAGACAATGGCACATAAAAAAGCAGGCGGATCGTCGCGCAACGGTCGCGACTCAGCAGGCCGTCGCCTTGGCGTAAAGAAGTTCGGCGGCCAGGAAGTCGTGGCCGGTAACATCCTCGTGCGTCAACGCGGCACCAAATTCTATCCGGGCCGCAATGTCGGCATCGGCAAGGACCACACGCTGTTTGCGCTCACCGAAGGACGCGTCTCGTTCCACGAAGGCAAACTTGGCCGAACCTTCTGTTCGGTAGACGCCATGGCGATGGCGGCTGAATAACATCGGGTAACCATCCGGGTTGCCCACCAGGGCGATCCGGATCTGCCGGCAACGGCAGATCGCATAAGGGAGACGGGTCGCCCCGGTCTCCCTTTTTCTTTGCTCCCTCAACCGCATCTGTCGCGTTCCCGTCATCGTGACGTGGCAACGCGCAGCACAAGCCGACGAGGAGAGACCGCGATGTTTGCTCGCACCCAAAGATTGACGCTGCGGCCCAGCTGGCTGGAGGACGCCGAAACGATTGCGCAGGCAATTGCGCATGAAGAGGTCGCCTTCAAGCTCGCCCGCCTGCCCTGGCCCTATACCATCGACGATGCCCGCGCCTGGCTGATGCGGGTACCGGCTCCGGGGGACGTCTCGCTGAGCATCCTGGCGCATGAAGGTGGCACCAAGCCCCGACTGATCGGTGGCATTGGCATTCACCCGGACGGTGATGCGCATGAACTGGGCTATTGGCTGACGCCAAACGCCTGGGGCAAGGGGTATGCGACCGAAGCGGCACGGGCTGTGGTTGGCATGGCGCGATATGCATTGGGCCTGCAACGCCTGACATCGGGCTATTTCGTGGACAATCCGGCGTCGGGGCGTGTGCTGACCAAATTGGGGTTCAAGCCAACCGGGTTCGTTGTTCCTCGCCTTTGCCTCGCGATCGGCGAAGAGCGCGCCTGCGCGCTGATGGCGCTGGATCTGACGGGGGGCGAGTTAGCGGACCCGACGCGAATGGCGGCCTGAGGCTTCTCGGGCCGCCGCACGCGCGCATCCGCGCGCGCCATCGACAAGATGACGGTCGACAAGCCCGATAAGATCACTGTCATCCCGGTCCCACGGATGGAAGCCCGGTTGGAAATAGCGCAGCCATGCAGCAGCGACGTTGCGGGCCATGCCGGGCTTGCCAACGGCAAAATTGGCCATTTTCCAGGTCGCAGCGCGCCGACTGATCCCGTCTTGCGCCAGCAACTCGGCTATGTCGCGGCGCCGCGCGGAAAAAAATGTCCAGCCTGTCGCCAGCATCACCATCGACCTGATCCTCCAGCGCCGCCATCCGCTCCAGTTGCGCGTTGCATGCATCCATGCGTCATAGGCCACGCCCTTATGTTCGATTTCCTCGGCCGCATGCCAGCGCCATAGGTCGGCAATGTCGGCATCGGCCCCCTTCAGATGTGCTGGGTTGCGGATAAGCTGATGCGAGATAATCGCGACGATATGTTCCAGTGCAACGGTTATCGCGAGCCTGATTAATGGCGGAGCATCGGCGGAAAGCGCCAATATCTTGCAGATCCGCTTTTCCAACCGTGAAACATCATAGCCGCTCTCAACAATGTGTCGGTTGAACGCCAGATGTTCGCGCGTATGGGTCACTTCCTGCCTGATATAGGCCAGAATATCGGCAGCGAGCTGGGGCGGCATATCGTGCCGAAAGGGGTGAGCACTATCGATCAGATACCCCTCCCCCTTGGGAAAAATGACTGACAGGGAATTATAAAATGCAGTGGCCACAGGATCATTGTTCAACCACCAGCGTGCCAGAGGATCAGAGCGATTTATCCAAAAATCGCGCGATCTGATCGCCAAATTGGCTGGGGCGGTTGCTTTCGCCATCAAATGCTCCGAACAAGCATGACATTTTTTTCATCCCATAACGAAATGAATAGGCATTATTTCCACCCGTGTCGATAGCCAAAAAACGCTTAAGTCCCGAAGAATCAAGGGAAAATGCCATGGAGGCGGCTCGGGCCCTGCTGCTGGAGGCAGGCCCGCCGGCTGTTACCCTAAAGGCAGTCGCGGCGCGGATCGGCCGAACCCATGCCAATCTGCTGCATCATTTCGGGTCTGCTGCCGGCCTGCAAAAGGCGCTGATTGGCCATATGGCCGGCCAGATTGTTGAAACCATCGGTGCCGCCGTCAAACGGGCCCGGTCAAGCGATCATGATCCGCGCGAAGTCGTCGAGCTGACGTTTGACGCCTTTGGCAAGGAAGGCGCCGGCGCGCTGGCAAGCTGGATGATCCTGTCGGGCAATGAGGATGCGCTCGATCCGATCCTTGAGGCGATCCACGGACTGGTCGATCAACTTGCCGAAGATGACGACCTTCCCGGTTCGCTGCACGAAGAAACGCTGTCGCTGGTATTGATGGCCTTGGGGGACGCCCTGCTGGGTGGGCCGATGGCCAAGGCATTGGGCCTCCCGCGAAGCGCAGCCCGCACCTTGGCTGCACGCCAGCTGGCAAGCTCCCGCGCCATTGAGAAGGCCTGATCTGGACGACAACATCCTGCACAGCGCCGATGCTTCTTCCGGTACGGTCGCGATTTGGCCCCGATCTGGCGCCGATTGACCAATGCAGCGTGGCGCCGCGTGGCTCGGGAGCGGCTGATATCGCGCAAACGGTCCCATAGCGGGCTCTGTCATGGGGCGGCATTCAGGGCGGACTGGATATGCCGCCACATTTCGCTAGATAGCGGACCATGCATTTCCTCGACCAAGCCAAGATTTTCGTGCGTTCGGGCGCCGGTGGCCCCGGCGCTGTCAGCTTTCGACGCGAAAAGTTTATCGAATATGGCGGCCCTGATGGCGGCAATGGCGGCAAAGGCGGCGATATTATTTTCGAAGCGGTGCCCGGCCTCAATACGCTGATCGACTTTCGCTATACCCAGCATTTCCGGGCGCCGCGGGGCAAGGGCGGGGCGGGATCCAACCGGACCGGCGCGGGCGGCGAGGATTTGATTATCCGCGTGCCAATCGGCACCCAGGTGCTGAGCGAGGACAAGGAAACGATACTGGCCGATTTCACGGTCCCCGGAGAGCGCGTGGTTTTCATGCGTGGCGGCGACGGCGGACGCGGCAATGCCAGCTACAAGACCTCGACCAACCGCGCACCGCGCCAACACGGCACCGGCTGGCCGCATGAAGAGGCCTGGGTATGGCTGCGGCTGAAACTGCTTGCTGATGCCGGGCTGCTGGGATTGCCCAATGCCGGCAAATCAACGTTTATCAATGCGGTCAGCAACGCCAAGGCAAAGGTCGGCGATTACCCCTTCACCACGACGCGTCCGCAATTGGGGGTTGTCAGCCACAAGGGTCGGGAATTCGTGGTCGCCGACATTCCCGGTTTGATCGAAGGTGCCGCCGACGGCGCCGGCATCGGTGATCGGTTTTTGGGCCATATCGAGCGATGCAAAGTGCTGCTCCACCTTGTGGACGCAACGCTGGATAACCCTGTGGAAAACTACCGGATCGTTCGTGGAGAACTCGACGCTTATGGCGCCGGGCTGCTCGACAAACCAGAAGTGATCGGCCTGAACAAGATCGATGCCCTGCCCTCGGCGGAGGTAAAAAAGCTCGCGACCAAATTAAAGCGCGCGAGCAAGGCAGAGGTTATGCTGATGTCGGGCGCCAGCGGCGAAGGCATACCGGCCGTGCTGGACCGGTTGGTCGAAGCGATTGGCCCCGCGCTCGCGGCCCCTGCCCCCATCAACACCGACGATCCTGAGGAACCGGTTGAATGGTCACCGATCTGACACCAAAGCTTGGGGCCCTTGCATCGATGATGGCGATGGACGGTGGGATGCCGCGATCGGCTGTTGGCGCCTGACTGATGCTGGGCGCGGCCTTTTCTCCCGCGGCTTGCCCGCGCCTGATTGTCAAAGTTGGGTCATCGCTGCTGGTCGATGCGGACGGGTCGGTCCGAAAGGCGTGGCTGGCATCGCTGGTCGAGGACATTGCCGCGCGGGTCGGGGCTGGTCAGCAAGTCGCGGTGGTCTCCTCGGGTGCCATTGCGCTGGGCGCAAGGCGGCTAAGGCTCGCCCATGGCGGCCGGGCGAACCTTGAAGACGCCCAGGCCGCGGCGGCAACCGGGCAGATTGCCTTAAGCCAGGTGTGGGCCGAATTGCTGGGCGCCGTCGGGCTGACAGCGGCGCAAATGCTGGTGACGATCGACGATCTGGAGGATCGCCGGCGCTATCTGAATGCGTCTGCCACCCTTGGCCGGCTGCTGTCGTTGGGCGTGGTCCCGATTATCAACGAAAATGACAGCGTCGCCACCGCCGAAATCCGGTTTGGCGACAATGATCGGCTGGCCGCGCGCGTGGCCCAGGCGGCATCGGCGCAGGGGGTGATCCTGTTGTCCGACGTGGACGGGTTATTCGACGGCAACCCAAACACACATCCCGGAGCGGCGCTGATCGCGCGCGTCGACCAGATCGACGCGCGCATCGAGGCAATGGCCGACAGCGCATCGGCCTCCGGCATGGGGTCGGGCGGGATGTCGTCAAAGATTGCCGCTGCGCGCATCGCGACGGGCGCCGGCGTCGCGTTGGCGATCGCATCGGGCCGGGTTGACCATCCGCTTGCAAGACTGGCCGAGACAGGACGCGGCACCTTGTTCGTCGCCGACAAGGTCGCACCGGCGCGCAAGGCCTGGCTGGCCGGCGGCTTGACCGCCAAGGGCGAGATCCGCATCGATCGCGGCGCCGTTCTTGCCCTGAACGGCGGAAAAAGCCTGCTGGCGGCCGGGGCAACAAGCGTAACCGGCAATTTCGCCCGCGGCGATCTGGTCGCCATTATCGGGCCGGACGGCAAGCCGGTTGCGCGCGGGCTGAGCGAATATGATGCCGCCGATGCTGCCCGGCTTTGCGGCTCGCGCAGTGAAGACCACGCCGATATTCTGGGCTATGCGCCGCGATCGGCGCTCGTCCACCGCAACCAGATGGCGTTGCTGTGATCCTCGCCATCACCGGCGCGACCGGATTTGTCGGCAGCCACCTCGTCGATCTGGTGTTGCGCGAGGGCCACCAGGTTCGCGCCCTGACGCGCCGCCAGCAGCCTGCGCAACCGGGGGTCGCTTGGATTGCCGGTGCGCTTGACGCGCCAGAGTCACTGGACAATTTGGTCCTCGGGGCGGACGCCGTCATTCACGTTGCCGGCGTCGTCAACGCCCCCGACCGCGCAGGCTTTGCGCTCGGCAACATCGATGGCACGCGCGCAATGGTCGCCGCAGCGCTTGGCGCGGGGATCGGTCGCTTCGTCCATGTCTCGTCACTTGCCGCCCGCGAACCTTTGCTGTCCAACTATGGCTGGTCCAAGGCCGAAGCCGAGCGCGAAGTTAGTGGGTCATCGCTCCCCGCCTGGGCGATTGTTCGTCCCCCTGCCGTTTATGGCCCCGGCGACATGGAAATGCGCGATACGTTTCGGCTTGCCAACATGGGCATCGCGCTGACCCCACCACCTGGCCGGATGTCAGTGATCCACGTCGATGATCTCGCCCGGCTGCTGCTGGCGCTGGCGCAGACGCGCGACCAAGGCAGCGTTTTGGAGCCGGACGACGGCAGGCCAGACGGCTGGACCCATGCCGACTTTCTTGGCGGCGCGATCGGTGCTGCGGTGGGAAGGCGCGTGGCCTCGATTGCCCTGCCCGCCCCCTTATTGTCGCTTGCCGCCCGCGCCGACCGCTTGTTCCGTGGGGGCAGGGCCAAACTTACCGCCGACCGTGTCAGCTATATCTGCCACCCCGACTGGACCGCAGACCCGGCGAAACGCCCCGATCCGGCGCTGTGGCAGCCGCGCATTCCCACCAGCGAAGGGCTTGCCCAAACGGCGGCATGGTATCGCGCGAACGGACTGCTATAGATTTGCCGGATTAGCGCCGCAATTGCCTGTCATCGGCGCCCCAAACACTGTCACAAGGACCGTCATGAGCGACCGCGCGCAAGTATCCGACACCGTCACCGGGCTGATCGAACCCTTTAACAAAAAGGGCGTGGCGCTCAGCGACGCCACGACATTCCAGGGCGATCTCGAGTGGGACAGCCTGACCGTGATGGATTTCGTCGCCTCGATCGAAGACGAATTCGACATCATCATCACGATGAACATGCAGGCCGAGATAGAGACCGTCGGCCAGCTGGTCGATGCTGTGATGAAGCAGAAGGGTTGATCCGATGAGCGACGCCATTGCCACCGCCGACGCGATTTCATTCGATCCCCCCGCGGTCGCGCCCGAACGCGATCTCATGTCGAAATTCGACGGCCTGATTGCCGAACGCAGGATGCTGGCCGATGCCGGCGTCCGCGATCCATTTGGCATCGTGATGGACGAGGTCAAGTCGCCGACGGTTGCCATGATCAAGGGCAAGGAAACCATCCTGCTCGGCACCTACAACTATATGGGAATGACGTTTGATCCCGACGTGATCCAGGCCGGCAAGGACGCGCTGGACCAGTTTGGATCGGGCACCAACGGCAGCCGGATGCTCAACGGCACCTTCCATGATCACATGGAAGTCGAACAGGCACTGCGGGATTTTTACGACGTGTCGGGCGCGATCGTGTTTTCAACCGGCTATATGGCCAATCTGGGGATGATCTCGACGCTGGTCGGCAAGGGCGAATATGTCATCCTCGACGCTGACAGCCATGCGTCAATCTATGATGGATGCGCGCAAGGCAATGCCGAGATCGTCCGGTTCCGCCACAACAGCGTCGAGGATCTGGATAAAAGGCTTGGTCGGTTGCCCAAGGAACCCGGCAAGCTGGTCGTTCTTGAAGGCGTCTATTCGATGCTTGGCGACATTGCCCCGCTGAAGGAAATGGTCGCTGTCGCCAAGAAGCACGGCGCGATGGTGCTCAGCGACGAAGCCCACTCGATGGGGTTCTTCGGCCCCAATGGCCGGGGCGTGTATGAAGATCAGGGCTGCGAAGCCGATGTCGACTTTGTCGTCGGTACTTTTTCCAAATCGGTTGGCACCGTTGGCGGCTTCTGCGTATCGAACCATCCCAAGTTCGAAGCGATCCGCATGGCGTGCCGCCCCTATATTTTTACCGCGTCGCTCCCTCCGTCGGTCGTGGCCACCGCTGCCGCATCGATCCGCAAGCTGATGCACGCCCACAACAAACGCGCGCATCTGTGGGAAAATGCCCGGATGCTGCATGGCGGCCTGATCGACATGGGCTTCAAACTGGGCACCGCGACGCCCGAATCGGCGATCATCGCGGTCATATTGGAGGATCAGACGCAGGCGGTCATGATGTGGCAGGCGCTGCTTGAGGCGGGGATATACGTCAATATGGCGCGCCCGCCTGCGACGCCCGCAGGTACATTTCTGCTCCGCTGTTCGCTCTGCGCCGAACATACACCTGATCAGATAAGACAGGTCCTTGGCACCTTCCAGGCAGCAGGTCGTTCAATGGGTGTGATCGGCTGAGGCAAAACGGCGCTTTCCAGCCTTGTATCCCCGCGATAGAGTCCATGCGGGATGAACGGGAGCGATCAACCCCTGACGAGCGAAGCAAGGCTGACCAGCTGGCGATCAGCCATGCTTGTCGTGGTCGGGCTGTTGGGCGCGGTGGTACTGGTGGGCTTGATCGTCACGCTGGGCGAAGCCAACCGGCAGCGTGACCGCGCGCTGAAGCTTCAGACGCACAGTTTTCAGGTGATGATCAAAGTGCGGTCGCTCGCCACCACCATGGCGGAAGCCGAAGCGACGCTGGGGCGCTATGTCATCAGCGCCGACAAGCCACTGGGGCAGTTGTACAGCGAGCAATGGGGCCGCGCCAGCGACCAGATCGATCAGCTGCGCGTTTTGACGGCGGATAACCGTGCGCAAAACAACCGCATCGCCGAGCTCCGCGCGGCCTATCTTGAACGCGGTGCAGAGCTTTCCGACATCGCGCTGAGCACGAATTACGGCAAGAATGATCAGGCACTTGCCCGCTATTACAAGGCCAGCAAGGCGAAAGCGCTGGACCGGATCAGCGCCCTTATCGATGAGATTATCGAACAGGAGCGCAATCTGCTTTCCGATCGCGCCACCGACGCCATGCAATCTGTCGATCGCCAAAGCGACGTCGCCCGCATCTTGACCGGGTTTGGCGTCCTGATCGTGATTGGTGCGATTGTTTTGGGATGGCTGACGGTGCGGGCGCTGGGTCAACGGGGGATTGCCCGCGCCGAGGCAGATGCGGAGCGCGAACGGGCGGAAGAGCTGGAACTTGCCGTGGCGGCCGCAACCGCCGAGTTGAAGCAGGAAGCGATCGAACGTGCCGCCGCAGAAGAAAGGTTGCGCCAGGTTCAAAAAATGGACGCCGTTGGTCAATTAACCGGCGGGATCGCTCATGATTTCAATAATATGCTTGCGGTTATTCTGGGCGGTCTTGAACTTGCCCGGCGCCAGATCAAGGACGGTGCACCTGCGGCCCGGCACATCGACAGCGCAACCGAGGGCGCCAACCGGGCGGTTGCACTTACCCGGCGACTGCTTGGCTTTTCCAGGGCCGAAGCGTTGCTGCCCGGCGCCATCGAGGCCGGTGAGCTGATCAGCGGTATGTCGGATTTGCTCGATCGCACATTGGGCGGGGCGATCGCGGTTGAAACACAGTGCACGGGGGAACATTGGGCAATCTGGGCAGATCGACATCAACTCGAAAATGCGCTGCTGAACCTTGCCGTCAACGCCCGCGACGCGATGGAAGGTCGCGGGACGCTGACGATCGTTACCGGGACAGTGCAGCTTGCTGAACACCAGATCGGCGAATGCGCCGCCGGCGATTATGTGACCATCGCGGTTAGCGACACGGGCTGCGGTATGGCCCCTGAAGTGATGGAACGCGTGTTTGAACCCTTCTTCACGACCAAGCCGATCGGCAAAGGCACGGGACTTGGCCTGAGCCAGATTTTTGGATTTGTCCGTCAGTCACGCGGCGAAATCGCCCTTCAGTCGCATCCCGGCAAAGGTACGACCGTCACCATTTATCTGCCACGCTATGTCGGTGTCGCGTCAGCGGAAAAGGCCCAGTCCATTCAGCCCGCACCGAAAGCGGCCGAGCATCAGCCGAAACGCCCCAGTCTGGATATTCTGGTTATCGAGGATGATAGCCGTGTGCTCGCCTCGACAATTGGCGCGCTGAAAGAACTGGGCCATCGGCCCGTTGGTTGCGGTGATCCGTTATGCGCCATCGACCAGATGCACGGCGCCGATCATATCGACCTGATCATTTCCGACGTGCTCATGCCGGGCAAGACCGGCCCAGAAGTCATTGCCGAACTGACCCCGATCTATCCCGACGTTGCCGTGCTGTTTGTAACCGGTTTCGCCGGCGACGCGGGCGGTATCGCCGAATTTGGCCGGCATGCGGTGCTTCGCAAACCGTTTACAATCAGTGCGCTGGAACGGGCCATTGATGATGCGATGGCCGCCGATCGTTCAATGCGCCATTCCGAAATCGCGGCCGAGTAGATTTTCGTGGCCCCTATCGTCTGTCGCGGATATAGCCGCGGTTCGCTAGGCGATATCCGCCTTTCAAGCTTGTTCGGGCTATGCCGTTTCGACTGACTTCAATCGATCGCTACATGGCCCGGCTGATTGCGGTGCCGTTGTTGGCAAACCTCGCCATTGCGGCCATGCTGCTGGTGCTCGACCGAATTCGCATTTTGCTGGAATTTGTCGCGACGGAAGGCGGTCCGGTCAGCGTCGTGTGGCGTCTGCTCGCGAATCTGCTTCCCGAATATCTGGGGCTTGGTATCCCGATCGGGCTGCTCATGGGCGTGCTGTTTGCCTTTCGGCGGCTGGCAACCAGTTCTGAGCTTGACGTCATGCGTGCGCTGGGGATCAGCTATGCCCGGCTGCTTCGGGTCCCCTACATGTTTGCCTTTGGCCTGGCCCTGATCAATCTGGGGATTGTCGGCTTCGTCCAGCCCTATGCGCGCTACGCTTACGAAGGATTGCGGTTTGAACTCCGCACGGGCGCATTGGGCGCGTCGATCAAGGTGGGCGAATTTACCCGCTTTCCCGATGGCGCGACGGTACGGATTGAACAGAGCCGCGATCAGGGGCGCGAATTGTCCGGCATCTTTGTGCACAAGGTCGTCAAGCAGGGCGGATCGCTGGCGGTCACGGCGGAAAAAGGCCAGTTCTTTGCCACCGACAACCCGGATGAAATCATTTTTCGGCTGACCAATGGCACGTTGGTGAGGACCGAACCGGGCGTTGCGACGCCGCGTGTCCTGCGGTTCAGCAGCAATGACCTGCCAATTCCGCTGCCGAAATATGAAAGTTTCAGGATGCGCGGTGGACGCAATCTTGAGCTGACCCTGCCCGAGCTTGCGCAAATCGGCAGAGACCGCGCGGCTGACGAAAAATTGCGCGAAACCAGTCGCGCAGCGTTTCATTTCCGCCTGGTTGAAGTCGCGACGATGTTCCTGCTGCCGCTGCTGGGCCTGGCGCTGGGCGTACCACCTAAACGATCAACCTCGGCACTCGGGGTGTTTCTGTCGATTGTCATCATCGTCACCTATCACAAGGTAAACGAATATGGCGAAGCGGTGGGCGGACTGGGCCGGATTGATCCCTTTCTCGCGCTCTGGCTTCCATTCGTGGCCTTTTCCGCGCTGGTGATCTGGATGTTCTACACGATTGCCTATGTCCCCGGCGGCCAACCAATTGGCGGGCTGGAACGATTGTTCAGTTCGGTCGGCAAAGCGCTGCGCCGGCTGGTACCGGGCCGGTCACGGGCGATCAGCTGATGCAGGCTCAGTTCCTCCCGTCGCGCACCGTTTCGCTCTATCTCGCCAGGCTGTTCCTGGTGCGCACCGTCGCAATCATCGCGGCGCTGGTGCTGGTGCTGCAGGCGCTCGACCTGCTGAGCGAATCCGGGAATATCTTGGCGCATCCTGGCAACGGCGATGCGGAAATCTGGCGCTATATCTCGCTGCGATCGCCCCAGATCATGGCGCGTTTCCTGCCGTTCTCGGTGCTGCTGGCCACGATCTTCACCCTCGCCACGCTTAACAGTAACAGCGAGGTGACCGCCATGAAGGCGTCGGGGTTGTCGGCGCATCAGGTCTTGGCCCCGCTGATCATCGCCAGCCTTGGCGTCGCGGTCCTTTCCTTTGTCTTCAACGACCGTGTTGTCAGCCGGGCAACGGCAACGCTGAACCAATGGCGCAAGGTCGATTATGCGGCGATCCCGATCGACCACGGCGACCGCGTCCGCGTCTGGGTGCGCGATGGGGATGATCTGGTCGAGGTTGGACAGGTGCAGGGCCGTGGCAATGCCGCATTATTGACCGACGTAACCGTCTTTGACCGCGATGGCGGCAAATTATTGTCGGTGCTGCATGCCCCCCATGCTCGGCGGGATGGAGCCGGGTGGCGCACCGATAAGGCGACACGGTTCGACGTCGCGAGCGGCAAGCTTTCTGACATCGGGTCGGTGATTGTCGCGCGGGGCGTGCGCCCTGACCAATTCACCCTCAGCAATGTCGATCCGGCGGGCCTGTCGTTTTTCGCGCTGCGCACGGCGATCGGCGATCTGGCGGATGCCGGCCGCCCGACCAAGGCGTTGGAAGGGTCGATGTGGCACAAGATTTCAGAGCCGCTGTCGTCCATCCTGATGCCATTGCTGGGCGCAGTGGCGGGCTTTGGGCTGGCACGATCGGGCAAATTGTTCGTGCGCGCCGTTATCGGGATGATGCTCGGCTTTGCCTATTTCGTCGCCGATAATTTCGCGTTGTCGATGGGGAATCTGGGCGCCTATCCGCCCTTTCTGGCAGCGTGGGCCCCGTTCCTCCTGTTTATGCTGATCGGCGAAGTGGTGTTGATCCGAACCGAGGAATAACCCGCTCGGCGCCGTGGATCAGGCCGCGCCGCGGCGGACCGATCCACCGATCAGGCGAACCACCAGTCCGATCAGGCTGCGATAATTCGCCTGATGATACAGCGAGTCAGCCCCCAGCGCCGACACAAGCCGGCGGTGCGCTTCGGCCAGCGCGTGATAGGGTAGTCCGGGCAGCAAGTGATGCAGTGCGTGGTATCGCAGCCCGACCGGCGCCCATAGCAGCGGCAATAGGCCCGGCGGCGGCACATTGACCGAATCCAGATACTGCGCCGTGGTGCTGATGGCGTCCCCGTCATTTTCCCAAAGATGCGCGACCAGCGTGCGGATCTGATTGATCACCATCACGCCCGATGCAATGCCGATGAAGATCAGCAAGGCTTTGATCGGGATGATGCCGGCCGCCGTCAGGCCGATTAGGCTGATCGCCCAGATACTGGCACCGGCTGCTTGCCAACGCCATTGCCGCGCCAATTCGCCTTCCGGCGCGCGGCGGCGAAAGGCGGGATTGATCGCCAGAGCAGAATATTTTGCCACAACCACGGCCCGAACCGACGGAAACAGCGCTGAAAGCGGCGTCAAAATACCAAAACGGAAGAACAGGGCGACGGGTGCCAACGCGGATACCAATACAAATACCGGCACGGTCCACGGCTTCATCAGCGCAAGCGGCAGATATTCGGGATCTTCCGCCGTGCCATATCGGGTGCGCGCATGGTGCAGGCTGTGCACGCCTTCATACATGAACGACGGGACCAGTTGCGGGACACCAACCAGCAAGTTCCAGCCAAGGCGGAAGCCAGGAACGCTGCTATGCTTGATGTGCGTCAGTTCGTGGATGAAGCTGCCCGCCCGGTACAGCGCCAGGATCGCAACGGCAATCGCCAGCGCAACAACCCACGGCGTGGCAACGATCATCGCCAGCGCCATGGCGCCATAGCCAATAGCACAGGACAGCAGGAGATCGGTCCAATACACCCGTGGCTTTGCGGGTGTTAGATCGCGTGTCAGTTCCGAAACGGCGCGCAGCATGGCCATATCGTCGGCGATACGGTCAGGGCGCGTACGCGCCCGGGCCGCTGAACGAGGCTCGACATGGGGTCGATCTAAAGAAATAGAACTGGTCATGACAACGGCTATTGCCCGAAGATAGTGGCTATATCTTGGCAAAATCGAACAGCAGAGTCGACCATATTGGTGATTTGCCGGCGCTTGACAGGTCGACCGGAACAAGGGACGTCACGACCAGCTTTCGCCAACAATCGGGTTTTGACGCCTTGTCCCCTTCCCCACTCATCATCCGGCCAGCCAATGACAAAGCCGATCGCAAGGCGTTTGTTGACCTTGCCTATCAACTAAACGGCAGCGATCCGAATTGGGTTCCGCCGCTGCGCAGTGAACATGCTGGCGCGATTGATCCAAAAAAAAATGGCTGGTTCAGCCATGCCAAGGGGCAATTGTTCCTCGCGCTGCGCGACGGCAAGCCAGTGGGGCGGATTTCGGCGCACATTGATCTGCTGGCGCTCGAGATGCCGGCCGACAAGGGCTTTGGGCCGGGGACGGGCTGCTGGGGCATGCTCGACGCCGTCGACGAAGCGACCGCGCACGCGCTGATCGGGGCCGCCGAAGACTGGTTGCGCGGCGAAGGGATGACGCGCGCGCTGGGGCCGTTAAGCCTGTCGATCTGGGAGGAACCGGGCCTGCTCATCAAGGGGCATGACCATCCCCCGACCATCATGATGGGACATCACCAGCCGCACTACCAAGCGTGGATCGAACACGCAGGTTATTCCCCGGCGAAACAACTAGTTACATATGAACTTGATATTTCCAAGAACTTCCCTGCCCTGATTCAGCGTATAGTTGCTGCTGGGGAGAAAAATCCCCGCATTCGAATTCGCCAGATCGACAAGTCACGCTTTGATGCCGAAGCGGCGTTGATCATCGGCATTTTGAATGATGCATGGTCAGATAATTGGGGATTTGTGCCGCTGACACAGCCGGAGCTTGATGACGTAGCGATCAAGCTAAAACCCATTGTCTATAATGATCTGATTATGGTCGCGGAACTGGACGGCGAGCCCGTTGCCTTCATGATCACGCTACCTGATCTGAACGAGGTCATCGCGCCGCTCAAGGGGTCGTTATTCCCGTTCGGCTGGGCAAAATTGCTGTTGTGGCTGCGCAAGCCCAAAGTCAGGACGATGCGCGTGCCATTGATGGGGGTGGTCAAAAAGCTTCAGGCTTCCCGCCTCGCGAGCCAGCTGGCGTTCATGATGATTGAGTATATCCGGCGCGCTTCTGTCACCAAATATGGGGCGACGCGTGGGGAAATTGGCTGGGTCCTTGACGACAATCAGGGGATGAACGCCATCGCCGAGGCAATCGATAGCCATATCAATCGTGTCTATCAGATCTATCAAAGATCGATCTGACCACCCAACCGGGTAAAAAGGTGGTCCGCAGCGAAGGGGCAGGACGCTGCGGACCTAGGACGTTACTTTGCAGTGACGTCCAAACCTTCGGCCTCCCACTGCGCTTTGGTCTTGCAGACCTTAGTTGGCATGTGCGACCCGGTGACAACTTCCGTGATACAATATTGCTTTGGGACGCGCTTAGCGGCTGGTGCGCTTCCTGCGGGAGCGGCGACGGGTGCAGGCGCTTCCCCTGTGTCATTGCGATCGGCACCCTGCGCTGGCACCGCGGCGGCAACGAGCAGCGCGCTGGCAAAGCCGGACATGATGCCGCCTACGACGCGGTTTGACATCGAACTCATGGTACTTCCTCCTAGGGCATATCGCGAACCATGTGGTTCACACCTCCCTTAGTGCATTAGTCATGCCAAACACTTGAAATGTTATATATCAATATCTTACCGCATTTTTCGTAATATTATCGCCATAAACCCATGCCAAGTCTTGGCGAAGCCAGCGTACTATTGGTGTAATACGCCATCACGCGATCGGGTCGGTGTAGCGCAATCAATGCGACCCTGATCAGCACCCTGACGAGCCACCCAAAAGATCCGGGAAACGGTTCCGCACCACGTCAGCGAGCAGGTCGAAGCCAGAGCCCCGGATACCCCCAATTGCTTTTCCTAAAAGCGATGCAGACCAGAACAAGTTTGTTCATCGCCCCGCTGCGGATGGCATCAACGAAGGCGGACCCAGGTCGGTGCATGATCGCTGGCCTTTTCCCGGCCGCGATACTCTTTGTCGACATCGGCATCGATCAGGCGATCCGCCGCTTGAGGGCTTAGCAGCAAATGATCGATGCGGAATCCCGCATCGCGCTGCCAGGCGCCTGCCTGATAGTCCCAGAAAGTCCAGACGCCGCCATTCGGGCGGCGTGTCCTCAGTGCATCGGTCCAGCCCTGCGATACAAGGCGGCGAAAGCCAGCGCGGCTTTCGGGCTGCATCAATGCATCATCCTGCATCGCGCGCACTGAATAGACATCATCGTCATCAGGGATGACATTATAGTCACCGGCGAGCACCGCCGGGCGCTCTTCATCAAGTATTTCCCGAGCGCGCGCATTTAAGCGGTCGATCCACCGCAACTTGTAATCAAATTTAGGGCCGGGCTGCGGGTTGCCGTTGGGTAGATAGATCGACGCGACAATGACGCCGAACACCTCTGCCTCAAGATATCGGCTTTGCTCATCATCGGCCTCGCCTGCGAGCCCCCGTTGACGCTCGAGCGGATCGACGCCCTTCGCAAGCAACGCAACGCCATTAAAGCCCTTTTGACCATGCCAAAGCGCGCCATAGCCCGCAGCACGGATATCTGCCTCGGGAAAGGTCTCATCGCTCGACTTGAGCTCTTGCAGGCACACCACATCGGGCGCCTGTTCCGTCAAATACTCGATCAGGCGGGGCAACCGGGCTTTGATGCCATTGACGTTATAAGTAACGATCTTCAATGCAGATCAAACGGAAAAGCTGGAACCGCAACCGCATCCGGATGCTGCGTTGGGATTGTCGACCTTGAAGGCGGTTCCCCCCAGCGACTCGACAAAATCTACCCGACAACCACGAACCAGATCGAGGCTGACAGGATCGACGACCAGTTTGACGCCTTCCGTTTCAGCAATGCTGTCGTCGGCATCGATCACATCGGCTAGGCCGAATTTATACTGAAAGCCCGAACAACCGCCTCCGTCCACAGACAGGCGTAAAATAGCAGCTTTGCCCTGACGTTCGGCAATTGCGGCAACCCGAGCCGCCGCAGATCGGGTTAATACAAGGTCGGATGCAATGGATTCCATGGGGGTAACATAGGCATTGCCCGTGCGATCAGCAACCGATCAGCAGCGACCAGGCGTCAGTTGGCCGCCGGACCGCCCAAACCACCCTGTGCCTTCTGCGCACGATCCTGCACCGCGAGGAGATAATCGGCCGTCTGCAGGAAGGGAATGGGGTTTACGGAGCGGCCATCGATGCGCACCTCATAATGAAGGTGGCTACCGGTCGACCGCCCGGTTGACCCCATCAAGGCAATCAACTGTCCGCGCTTCACACGCGTGTTGGCATCAACAAGGATCTTCGAAAGGTGACCATAGCGGGTAGCAATTCCACGACCATGGTTGATCTCGATCATATTGCCATAGCCGCCGGACCGTTCGGCCTTTGCCACAATGCCATCCGCCGTGGCGTAGATCGGCGTTCCGATAGAACCAGGAATGTCGACGCCGGCATGCATCGCTGCAACGCCGCGGAAAGGATCGCTGCGAACGCCGTAAAAGCTGGTGAAGCTGACATTGGCGACCGGCTGCGCGGACGGAATAGCAATCACGCCCTGTTCAAGCGAATCGAGCTTTTTCCATGTCATGAAAAGTGATCGAAACTGTGCGTCCGCGTTTGCGCTCGCGGTCGACACGTTCGACGAAACCGGCTCATAGGGTCCGCCCATTGCTCCGCGACGCGCGGAGAAGCGCTCAGGCGCAATGCCGAGCTGTCGAACATGTCCGGCGGTCTCAACGTACCGCTGCTCGGCGACGCGCCGCGCCTGCGCTGCGATCTGAACCTGGTGCGCTTCAACGCGGCGAAGAGGCGCAATCACCTCGGCAGCCAGCGCGGCGTCCTTACGATCGATAACCGGCAATTCCCGGGCCAAAGCTGCGCTGTCACGTTGCCCGGAAAGCACGGCCGCGATGAGCGCCTGATGGCGCTCCACCCGAGCAGCCTGAATTTCGGCCGCATGCTTGATCGCCGCGACGTTTGACTGCATCCGTTGAAGCTTGCCCTGCAGCTGAACAACTTTCGCTTCTGCAGACGTTGGCTGGCCCAGCACACCACTCATGGACACGGCACTAAAAGCTGCCTGCGCTACGCCATAAGCCGAGAATGACAGCGTTATTGCGGCGACCGCCGCACAAGCCGCCTGTGTATGGGCAGCGATACTGAACCGACGCAGATCGCGACCATCATGAAAAATGAAGTCGCGTGTTTTGAAGCTGTCACGCAGCTTCGCAAACATCGATACCACCGATAAATCTTTTTTCATTTTTCCCCAGCGACCCGATCGGAACCATTTTTTGCTCCGATAGTTTCCACGCTTAGACCCCGAAGCGCTTTGACGATCACGGTCTTGGGTTAGAGCGTTACCGATAGGCAAGCCTTGGCGAAGCTCGCCGGGTTGAGTCGCAGCGCTCCTGCGGCGAGTCGTTGATTGACCGCTTCTCGAGCAGGTCCGGCCGGTCGGAACAGCATCGAAACATCTGAAAATATCCGAACATTATCGCGAATCGCCCTCCGCAGCGCCCCATCGGCAAATTAAAGTGCGCGGACTGCTTCCAGAACCTCCGCCACGTGACCGGGTACGCGGACGCGTCGCCACGCTTTGATCAAGATGCCGTTTGCGTCGAACAGGAAAGTCGATCGGTCAATGCCCATATAGGATTTGCCGTACATGCTCTTTTCGACCCAAACGCCCAAGGCTTCCATCACGCTCGAATCTTCATCGGTCGCCAGCGGTACCGACAGCGCATATTTATCAATGAATTTCCGGTGCTTTGACGGCGGATCTTTCGAAACGCCCAGAAGCACCGCACCAAGTGCGTCGAACGCTGGCTTGTGCTCGGTAAAATCCTGGGCTTCCCGAGTACATCCCGACGTATCATCCTTGGGATAGAAATAGAGGACAAACGGCTTACCCACGAAGCTGGTCAACTTGATCGGGTGACCATCAAGCCCGGTGAGGACCAAATCCGGAAGTTTATTGCCTTCTTGGATTATCATCAATTCGTCCTTCCTTCTGCGACCGCCAGCCAGCTTCGGGAAACTTCCTGCCGCGCCGCATCGAATGAGGCAACTGCCTGTGCCCAATCGTCGGTACCCAGCGCGCGGGCAATAACGTTTCGCGGTGCAGCAACTGGCAATTGTCCGTCGGGGGCAAGCAGCCGCATCACAACAAGCAGCCGCATCAACAGATCATAAGATGCACCAAGGCGCGGCGAAATCAGCCCTTGTTCAGAAAGCAAATCGATCGCGCGGCGCACGTCAGGGTCAAATCCTGTGCGGTGGGCGAGCTGCGTGGCATGCACGGTAAATTCCAGATCGACCAGCCCGCCCGGCAACAGCTTTGCATCAAGCGGACCAGTCGGTGGTTTATGCCGCGCAATGTCTGCGCGCATATGAACCGCGTCGGCAACAACGTCGCGGACCGGTCGATCGCCACCCAGTACATCCGTAATAATTGCAGTCACTTCGGCGCGGGCGCGATCGGTCCCGAACACTGGCCGCGCGCGGGTGAGCGCCATATGTTCCCATGTCCACGCGCTTTCCCGCTGATAGCGCGCAAAGCCCTCAGTCGATACCACCAGCGGCCCTTGCGCTCCCGAGGGGCGCAGGCGAGTGTCAATATCGTATAATGGGCCGGATGCTGTCGGCACCGACAGAGCCGCCGTGATGCGCTGCGCCAGGCGGTTGTAATACAAGACCGCTCCTAAGGGCTTTTCGCCGTCTGACTCACCGGCATAGTCTCCGGTAAACAGGAATATCAGATCAAGATCCGACGCATGGGTCAGCGCGCCACCGCCCAATCGGCCGAGGGCGAGGATCACCAGATCGCTGCCTTGCACATGGCCGTGGCGCAGCGCGAAATCGTCGACCGTCGCTGCAGTCAGCACGTTGATGGCTGCCTCAGCCACGCGCGCATAGCCGCTGGCAACGCTCAATGGATCGCTGCTGCCAGCAACAATCTGCGTTCCCAGCGCAAAGCGTCGCTCGCCCACGATACGGCGCACATGATCGAGCAATGCTTCAATAGTCGACGCCGCGACGCCGGCGCGCATCTCGGCCATCAATGTGGCCACGTCAGGTACGGGATCCAACGCGCTCGAATCGAACAGGGCATCGAACAATTCGGGCCGCTGCCCCAAGGTATCAGCCAGCGGCGGTGCCAAGCTTAGAATTTGACCAAGCAACTGGGCAAGCGCGGGTCGGGCTTCCAGCAAGCGGAAGAAATTGATCGCACTGGACAGCTTTGCCAGGATGCGGTCGAGCCTCGCCATCGCGCCTGCGACATCCGGTGCCTTTGCCAAGGCCGCAATCAGGGCGGGCAAAACGGCCTCCAGCGCCGCCCGCGCGGCCGGGCTGCGCAGCGCAGGATATGCACCGCTCCGCCAAACGGCAATCAATCGCGCTGCACCGGCAGGGTCGGCGAACCCCAGGTTCGCCAGATCAGCATTCAAATGATCATGCGTTACCGATAGCTGGTCGTCGCTGCCGGGTTCCAAAGCGTCGTACAACCGCCCGGTCGTCGCAACAAAAGGCGCCAACAGGTCAAGCAGTCGAGCCGGGCCGTCCAAACCGTGCAACTGCGCGAGCTGCTCAAGCCCTTTGCCTTCGGGGAGCCGGTGGGTCTGCAGGTCGTCGACCATCTGAACGCGGTGTTCGACGGTGCGCAACAGCGTGTAAGACGCCGAAAGCGCTGCTGCGTCGTCGCTATCGATCAGCCCCGCCGCCGCCAGGGCAGCGAGCGCATCGCGTGTCGCCGGCGCCCGCACAGCCACTTCTCTGCCGCCATGGATCAACTGATGAATCTGCGTGAAAAATTCGACCTCGCGAATGCCCCCGCGACCGCGCTTCAGATCATAGCCGGGGCCGAATATTTGACCGTGCATGTAATGATCGCGAATGCGGCGGGAAATTGATCTGATCTCGCCGATGGCACCGAAATCGAGCGCGCGCCGCCAGATAAAGGGCTGGATCGCGGTGAGAAACCGCCCTCCCAGGGCGCGATCACCAGCCGCGGCGCGGGCCCGGATAAAGGCGGCTCGTTCCCACGGGAGCGCCAACGATTCGTAATAAGAAATCGCCGCCGCTACGGACAGGGCGATCGGCGTCGCTTCGGGCGACGGGCGCAGTCGCAGATCGACGCGCAGGACATAACCGTCGCCATCGCGCGTCTGCAGTAAGTCGATCACCCGACGGGCAATGCGGACTGCGGCGTCTTCCGGGGCCTCACGCGGGTGAGTCGGCAGAACCGCCGGGTCAAAAAGCAATATCGGATCAATATCCGACGAATAATTGAGCTCGTGGCTCCCCTGCTTGCCAAGCGCAAGGGCCGCAAAACCCTCCGTCGGCGCGCCAGGCAGGCGTTCTTCCATGGCGGCACGGATCGCGGCGTCCAGGGCGTAATCGGCGAAATCGCTCAGCGCGCGCGTCACGTCATCAAGATCGAGGATGCCAGCCAAATCACCCAGCCCAACGCACAACGCCAGGCGGCGCCTTTCCAGCCGCAGCCGGCGCGCAACCGGCATTTCGGGGTCATCGATCCGCAAGGTCAACGGGTCGGGAAAAGGCTGTGCGCGCAGTCGATCGACCAAAGCTGGTTCGCGGTCGATCAACTGCGCCAGGAACGGCGCACACGCCCGGGCTCGCTCAATCGCATTGTTGATCCCGGAAACTGCCGGCCGCGGTGGGATGGCAGGCGTCATCCCATCAACGCGTCACGGCTTCAGCGCGAATATTCAGTGGCGATACAGATGCTTCAAAAACGATTTGTCGCAAAACCGGCGCCGTGGCTTGGGAGTATCGCAACGAAACTGCAACTCGGTCGTTGTTGGAGACATGTCGATACCCAATGCCACCCCATATTTCCAGCGAGCCGTGAATGAAAACGGGATCATCGCTGTGCCGAAGCCGGGCATTGTGCGGACAATCGGCACGGCGCTTACGGCTGCCTATGGTCGCACCGAAGCGACTCCAGAAGATTTGGCGGATTTATTGCGTCGGCTGGACGCGATCACCAGCCCCGTCACTGGTCCGACGGGGCGTGATCGCGACTGAGCTGGTTGACTTCGTCAATAATCGTATCGAGCACCGATCGCCCATCACCAGCAGGTTGCGTGTTGCGGGCCGGCATGTCGCTGCCGGATAGTAATGCTTCCAGCGCAACCCGGCCACGCGCCACCCGGCTCTTGATGGTGCCGACTGCCACGCCGCAGATTTCTGCGGCTTCCTCATAAGCAAATCCCCCGGCTCCCACCAAAATCAACGCTTCGCGCTGTGGCTGGGGCAATTGCAGCAATGCCCGCTGCATATCGCCCAGCTCAATCTGCTTATCCTGCCCGGCGGGCGCCGCAAGCACGCGATCCGCGACAAGATCATCCCATTCGCCGCGAAAGCGCGATCGACGCATCTGCGATAGGTAAAGGTTGCGCAGGATGATGAAGGTCCACGCCCGCATATTCGTGCCGCCATGGAACCGGCCTCGCGCAGCCCACGCCTTCATCAGCGTTTCCTGCACCAGATCATCGGCCAGATCGCGATTACCGGAAACCGACCGGCCAAAAGCGCGCAAATGCGGAATTACTTCCGACAATTGTCGTTTGAATTCGGCGTCTGGCAACGCCACGCGCTCGGCCTGGTCGGGCACAATTTCCTGCTGGCCACCATGCAACGCGTCATCGTCTTGCGGCTGGTCAGTCATGCGGTTCCGTTCAACTTCGATGGTTGGCGTGCGCATCGGCGCGACCTGGCGTCCGTCCGATCGTCTCGACCGACAACGGTAGCGGTATTCATTGATACTGGGGCGTTACGATCGGCCATTGTCGATCAACACCCGACTTCAATGCTTGGTTCCCGATCAGGCGGCAGGTACCGTCGCCGCATCAAAGAACAACGCCTGACTTATTGCCGCCTTAACGGTTGACCGCTGGAAAGGCTTGGTAATTAAAAAGGTCGGCTCTGGACGTTCGCCGGTCAACAACCGCTCTGGGAACGCCGTAATGAAGATGACCGGCACGCTGAACTTTGACAGAATGTCTTTCACCGCATCGATGCCCGAACTGTCGTCTGCCAGTTGAATATCGGCAAGGACCAACCCTGGCCGTACGTCCATCGCCAGCGCAACCGCTTCGTCACGGGTCACGGCGACGCCGGTAACATCGTGCCCCAGATCGCGAACGATGGTTTCAATGTCCATCGCGATAATGGGTTCATCTTCGATGATCAGCACCCGCGACCGGGTTTGCTGATCAATTTCGCTCAGCGCGTCGCCGACCAACGATTCAATCTCTCCGGCATCGACTTCGATCAGATAGGCGGCGTCTTCTGGCGAGAAGCCCTCCATCGCCGTCAATAACAAGGCCTGACGCGACAAAGGCGTCATCCTTGCAAGCCGCGCCCGCGCAATCGCCTCGGCTTCATCGGCAATCTCGCCAGGACCTGGAGCAAAACTATCGTGGTTGGCGGAATTCCAGATCCCCTGGAACATGCGGTACAAACCCAGTCGAGGATCGACATGTGTTGGAAACTGGTCCGGCGCAGCAACAATTGCCTCAAGTGTTGCCCGAACATACCGATCGCCATGCGACTGGCTGCCGGTCAGTGCCCGCCCATAACGGCGAAGGAAGGGAAGATGGGGAGCAAGTTGTTGTCCTAGCGCCATGATTGTGCAACACTCCTGGTATCAACGGCCTGTGTTTCATACGGTCTTCCGGGGATCGTCAAAGCCCCTCCCGAAAAATCGCTACTCCGGTGGAACAAATGAGACGCGATTTGGTTTCACGTATTTGGACCAATGTACACTTATCGTTCGCTCGAATGATGGTGCGGCGGTAAAAATTTGCTGATTTCTACCGAAGCCGCTTACTATGTGGCGATGGGGGACTGGATTTTGCGGTCAGGTAACAAGCCACTAAAAAAGTCGGACAAGTCCAGCGCAGCGGAACGCCCACGTGATGGGCGTGATGCAGGGGCAGTTTTGCGATCCGTGTACCAACAAACTGTTGAGGAAACGATCCCGGCAGAAATGCTCGATTTGCTGAACAAGCTAGCCTAAGGCCGCCCCGATGGGTGACGCCGACGGTCAGAACATCCCGCCCAAGCTCAAACCGGAAAGCTGGGGCCTTGGGAAAATTCCGACCGGTGCAAAACTTTTTCTTATTTTGAGCGGTGCGCTTTTGCCGCTCGCCTTGGTCGCCGCTTTTGCGGCGCTGCAGACCACCCGGCTCGCCGATCAGGAAACACGCTCGCGACTGCGCGTTGCGGCTGCAGAGTCATCGCGCGCGCTCAGCATTGAACTGACCGGCGACATGAATGCGTTGCGCGTCGCGCTGAACGCTCTTGACGATTCGCCGAACGACCTCGCCAGCTGCGCGCGCGCTCAAGGCGTGTTCGCAGAGCAATTGTCCGCCGGCGCCCGGTTTCGCATTGCCGACAAGACTGGCGTCGTTCGGTGTGGCTCCAGCGCCCCACTGCCCATCGACGCTAGCCGCTTGACGGGAACATCAAATCCCGTTGCCGTCATCGCCCCGAGCCGGGGGTTGACGCTATCGATCACGAGTCCGAGCGGTAATCTTATCG
The DNA here is from genome assembly GCA_019753375.1 of Sphingomonas sp. Lineage (GTDB taxonomy): Bacteria > Pseudomonadota > Alphaproteobacteria > Sphingomonadales > Sphingomonadaceae > Sphingomonas. Next base: position 12,200 of record JAIELC010000066.1, on the reverse strand, counting down.
CGACGGCGCTGTTCCCGATCGCCTTCCTCAATCGGATCGCGCGCCCCAGTGGGTTCACGCAGCCATTTGGCGCCGAAATCTCAAACGGTGACAAGGCGCTCACGCTCGAATCGCTTGCTGGCCTCGGGCCGCTTGATCGGGTCGAGCAAATGCAGGTCCGGCTGGGTCTGGCCAACTTGGCAATGACCATGCGTGTGCGCAGTGCGCCCCTAACATCGACCACCTTGCTGGCAACGATTTTGCCATTCCTGATGTGGGCGGCGGCGACGAGCATAGCCTGGTTTGTTGTGGATCGGCTGCTGATCCGGCCGCTGCGTCAATTACGGCGTACTGTCGCCGCCTATCAGCCGGGCAGCCAAATAGACCTGGGGGTTGCCCATGCAATGCCGGCACAGGAAATCCGTGAACTTGGCGAAACCTTCCAGGCAATCACCCGAACCGTCATCCTTCACGAAGCGGGTCTCGCCGAAGGCCTGGTCCGCCAGACCAGGCTGACGCGCGAGGTGCACCACCGCGTCAAGAACAACCTCCAGGTTATCTCCAGCCTGATCAATTTTCATGCGCGTGGCGCGAGGCATCCGGAAGCGGTGGCGGCTTATGCGTCGATCCAGCGCCGTGTCGATGCGCTCGCCGTCGTCCACCGCAACCATTATGCCGAGCTGGAGGAAAATTCGGGGCTCAGCTTGCGGTCGATCATCGGCGATCTGGCATCAAATCTGCGCGCCACGGTACCTGACGACCAACCAGCAGTCGCAATAACGCTCAGTCTGGAAAGCTGGTACGCCAATCAGGACGTGGCAACGGCAATCGCCTTCCTCATTACCGAGCTTATCGAACTCGCGATGATGGCCAATCCGGCCACCACGGTGGCAGTGTCCCTATCCCCCGGCGACGCGGCTGATCGGGCCATCCTGCGGGTGTCTTCCCCGTCGCTCGTCCACGATCCTTTGGACGGAAGAGACGTTGCCGATCGTTACAGCCGTGTTCTGGAAGGTTTGGCGCGTCAGCTACGCTCGAAACTTGAAGTTGATCCCGCGACCGGCAGCTATCAGATCGCCGTCGCTATTACCGGACGCGACTGAGCAAAAAAATTTTGCAAGGCGTGGAACCGTTGTCTTGATGGCACGTTAGGTATTCCGGATGGCGGTATTTTGCCCCCCCGCTTCCGTCATCCACGAAAAAGGCCCGGGCTCCATTGCCCTCCCCCCCGGCGACGCGCCCGGGCCTTAAATCATCCAATCTCGCTGGGAGTCACGTAATGCGCTTTATTGTCGCCTTAGTCCTTTCCGCTGCCGCCCTGTCGGTTGCCGCTTGCAACACTGTTGAGGGCATGGGCAAGGATGTTCGCTCGGCCGGTGATGCGGTTGCCAAAACTGCGGACGGCGCAAAACCAAAATAACCGCCAAACAATCCCCGAATGACTGATTATACAATCAATGGCGTTTCGGTGACCTCAGGCGTTGGCATTCTCTGTCTTGCGGCTTCGCTCGGTAAACCAAATGCCGATCAGGGCGAGCTCGTAGAGCGCGACTAACGGCACAGCCAGCAGGATCATTGATCCAGCATCGGGTGGCGCAAGCACCAGGGCGATGCCAAAATTCCCGACAATTGCATAGCGTCGTGCCGCAACGAGCTGTTGGCGCGTAACGATGCCCGCTCGCTCCAGCAGCATCAGCAGGATCGGCATCAGAAATGCCAATCCGAACGCAAACAAAAACTGCATCACAAAATCGAGATAGGCAGCGACCGACGGCAAGGCTTCCTGCTGCACGCCGCCCAGATTACCCTGATAGCTGAGCAAAAAGTGCAGTGCGGTCGGCACTGCGACAAAATAGGCGAGGCTGGCGCCCATCGTGAACAACACAGGGGTCGCGAACAAAAACGGCAACAGCGCACGCTTTTCCTTGCGGTAAAGCCCAGGCGCCACAAACAGCCAGAGTTGATTGGCGATCACCGGAAACGCCAGCATCGTCGCTGCGAAAAACGCGACCTTAAGCTGGACAAAAAATGCTTCAAATAATTGCGTATAGATCAGCTTATTCTGTCCCGCTGCGAGCAAAGGTCGCACGAGCACGCCAAATATCGGTTCCGCGAAATACAGGCAGACGCCAAAGCAAATGCCAATCGCGATGAGCGAATGAAGCAAGCGGCGGCGCAACTCGATAAGGTGATCGAGCAAGGGCGCGCGACTGTCGTCGATATCCTTCACGATTGCTTTTCGTCGACGATGTTCGGCAACGTGGTCCCAACCGCCAATCGAGCGTCCTTTACGACAGGCTGCTCGACCATTTTTGGTGCTGCGTCAGACTCGGCTTCGGCGGGGCCTTCGAAATCGGCGGTCAGATCATCGAACGGCAGCATCTGCGGGTTATTGGGATGCTCGCGCATGATGCGCTCATTCTCAGCCGCCCAGCGTTGTTCCATTTCCTTTAATTCTGCGTCGCGCAGCATATCATCAAAGCCGGTACGGAATTGACGCGCCACGCCGCGCGCACGCCCGACCCAATAGCCTGCGACACGCATTGCCTTGGGTAGATCCTTAGGGGGGATCACCAGCAAGGCTACGGCACCGAGCACGAGCAGCTCCGAAGGTGCGACATCAAACATGAACGGTTCTTACTCTTTCAGGCGCGGACGATTCAGCGCTCTTCGCGGACCCGTTCGCTTTCCGTATCCAGTTTTGGATCAGCGACCCGCTTTGCTTCGAGCAAGCCACTATCACGCGTGCTTCCGCGGGCGGGCTCATCTTCTTCGGCCATGCCTTTTTTGAACTGCTTGATCCCTTTGGCGACGTCGCCCATCAGGTTTGAAAATCGTCCGCCGCCCAACACCAGCACCAAAATGCCACCGAAGATTAGCCAGTGCACCAGGCTAAAACTGCCCATCATGAATCTCCTTGAGAGTATCCCTATTTAGTCCGCATCGTCCGCGTTTTCCACCTCGACTTCGCGATCGCTTTCTTCCCCGTCCATCAGCGAGGCTTGCTCGAGCGCCAAATCAACCGGATCGAGCAACCCTGCGGCGCGCAAATCATCGATCCCGGGAAGATCGCGACGGCTTTCAAGGCCGAAATGTACCAGAAATTCAGCGGTCGTTGCGAACATCAACGGTCGACCGGGGACTTCCCTTCTTCCGGCGGGCCGCACCCATCCGGCCTCCATCAGAACGTCGATAGTGCCTTTTGAAATCTGCACACCCCTGATCGATTCTATTTCTGCGCGCGTTACGGGCTCGTGATAAGCGATAATTGCTAATGTTTCGACAGCGGCACGCGAAAGCTTCCTTGGTTCCTCCCGGTCACGACGCAGTAGATGCGCCAGATCGGGCGCGGTCTGAAAATGCCAACGCTCCCCCCGGCTGACCAGTTCGACCCCGCGCCCGGCATAATGGACTTGCAGCGCCTCCAATGCCCCGCGCACGTCAATCCCAGGACCCAGATGGCCACGCATGGTGTCGATCGTCATGGGCTCGGTAGCCGCAAATAACAGCGCCTCAACGGCGCGCATGAGTTGATCGGTTGGTTCAGCCGATAACGTCATGCCGTCGCTTTCAGATAGAGCGGCGCGAACGGCGACATTTGCCGAAGCTCGAGCTTGCCTTGTCGGGCAAGCTCCAGGGCCGCGACAAAGCTCGACGCCAGCGCAGACTTGCGAAACATCCCCATTGCCTCAGGCGGCAGAAACGCCTCGATCGCCGCCCAGTCGATCCGCTCCTGGACGAGGCGCGACACCCGTTCAATTGCCGCTTCCAATGTCATCACGGGACGATTGGCGACGATATGCAATACGGGCCGCGTGCGGGCGCTGACCCGGCCATAAGCGGCAATCAGATCATATATTTCCGCCTGCCAGATGGCATGTCGGACGGTACGCAGTCCTTCAGGTGCCCCCCTGGGGAACACATCGCGGCCCAGCCGATCACGCGCAATCAGCCGTGCCCCTGCCTCGCGCATCGCCCCAAGGCGCTCAAGCCTGAGCTGCAAGCGCAGCGCCAGTTCCTCGGGGCTGGGTTCGACCTCGGGATCACGAGGCAGCAACAAGGCGGATTTGAGATAGGCGAGCCACGCCGCCATCACCAGATAATCGGCCGCCAGCTCAAGCTTCAGCGCCTTCGCTTCCTCGATAAAGTACAGATATTGGTCAACCAGCGCGAGGATCGACAACTCACGCAGATCAACCTTCTGGGTCCGCGCCAACGCCAGCAACAGGTCAAGCGGCCCTTCCCAGCCGTCGATATCGATCGTCAAAATTTCTGGATCATCGGCCATTGAACGGACAACGCTACACGATTGCGGTGGCTCGCCAAGAGCGGGCATGCGTTATCGCGACGGCCGGACTGCATATTTGGCGGTATCCGGCGCCCGCGACGATATTGTTCCACGCCGGATTTGCCGGCACCCTAATGACGAAACCGGTCCGTCGCACGAATCAACTGGTCAAGAATGCCGGGCTCGGAATAGGCGTGTCCCGCTCCGTCGATCAGATGAAAGTCGGCTTCAGGCCATGCCTTGTGCAGAGCATAGGCATACCGGGCTGGGCACGGCATATCGTAGCGTCCGTGCACGATTGTCCCACGAATGCCGTGCAGCCGGTGCGCATCCCGCAGCAATTGCCCCTCTTCCAGCCACGCATCGTGGAAGAAATAATGATTCTCGATCCTCGCAAAGGCGTAGGCAAAATGGGCGTCACGAAACGGCTCGGTCGTTTCGGGATCAGGCAGCAAGGTAATCGTCTCCCCTTCCCATAGGGTCCATGCCTTGGCAGCCTCAAGCTGGGCTTCACGATCGTCCCCGGTAAGGATCCGGTGATACGCCCCGATCATGTCACTGCGCTGATCCTCCGGGATCGGCGCGACAAATCCTTCCCATTTGTCCGGAAACATCTCTGATACGCCAAACTGGTAATACCACAGAAGTTCGGGCCGGGTCGCGGTGTAGACGCCGCGCAGGATCAGCGCGCTCACGCAGGTCGGGTGCGCCTCGGCATAGGCAAGCGCCAGCGTTGAACCCCATGATCCGCCGAACACCAGCCACTGTTCGGCACCCACCAACCGGCGTAAACGTTCAATATCGGCAACAAGATGCCAGGTCGTGTTGGCGTTCAACTCACCGTGCGGCGTCGATCGTCCGCAGCCGCGCTGGTCGAACAGCAAAAGGTCGTACGCCTGCGGGTCAAACAACCGGCGATGGCTCGCAGAAATGCCCCCGCCCGGCCCGCCATGCAAAAAAACCGCGGGCTTCCCGCCGGGCTTTCCTGATCGCTCGAAATAGATCTGATGCCCGTCACCGACATCGACCATGCCGCTCTGATAGGGCTCAATGGGCGGATACAGGCCGCGGCGCTCGGTCACGCAGGGGCCATCGCCAATAATGCGTCGCGCTTTGCCACCAACATCGCAGCGTCCCCTTGTGGTTGCACCTTATCCAGCGTCGCCATTGCGCGATCCAACCGCGCCCGCGACGTATCCGCCATATCGCCCAATTGGTCGGCGATATCGATCATCTCGTCCATCCGCGCCCAGCAATCCAGGACGATATCGCACCCGGCGGCAATCGCGCCAGCAGCCTTTTCACCCGCCGTCCCGCTGAGCGCCTTCATGTCGATATCGTCGGTCATCAACAAACCATCAAAGCCGATCCGGTTTCGGATAATATCGTTGATGATGATCGGCGATAACGTGGCGGGCCGATCCCGGTCCCATGCCTCGAAGACGATGTGAGAGGTCATGCCCATGGGCGCACCGGCCAGCGCCTTGAAGGGAGCCAGATCGACATCAAGATCGGTTTCCGAGGCCGTCACTGTGGGCAGATGGTAATGCGTATCCACAATCGCCCGGCCATGCCCCGGCATATGTTTCACCACGCCCACCACACCGCCGCGCTGGAGCCCGTCAAGGATTGCGCGGCCCATGGCGGCCACCCGCTGGGGCTCGTGACCAAGCGTCCGCGTCGCGATGGCGTCGGTCGTATCCGGTTGCGCGACATCCAGCAGTGGCAGACAATCCACATTGATCCCCACGTCATGCAGCATCAGCGCAATCGCCTCGGCGTTGGCGCGCGCAGCCTCAATGGCTGAAATGGGAGCGACATCATATAAAGCGTCGAATACCGGCCCAGCCGGAAAGCTTGGCCACGCCGGTGGCCCCATCCGCGCTACCCGCCCGCCTTCCTGATCGATCAGAATTGGCACGTCGTTCCGGCCCGAAAGGGCGCGCAGCGAATCTGTTAACGCCCGCAGCTGCGATCGTGTCTCAACATTCCGACGGAACAAAATGAATCCCGCCGGATTGGCTTCTCGAAAGAACGCCACTTCATCCGCGGTAAGGGCGGTGCCAGACAGGCCAAAGATAACGGGCTTCATGACGACCGGGCTAGCTCAATTCGTAGCGATGAAACAACCCTCGCCCGCAACCTTCAACTTGCCGCACAATTCAGCCGCAGCGCTCGCACTGCCTGCATTGACCCGCAGACGGTATACCGTCTTGCCGTTGACCAGCGCCCGTTCAACCGATTTCCCGAGCGGGGCGAGATAGCTGAAGCGTTTTGATGCCCGCACCCATGCACTGTTGGCGGATCCCTCTTCTGGAAAAGATCCCAACTGAACAACAGCGCCCACCGGAGCGGCGCTGACCGAGGTCACTTTGGGGGATCCCATTGGCGGCGGCGGTTTCAGCTTGCCGGCAGATGGCGGAATTGCAGCACCCGTCGGTGTAGCACCCTGATCTGGTCCGGCAACGGCGGGGGTTCCGGTCACAGGTGCCTCAGGCATCGCCTTCAGGTCGATCTTGGCGTCGCCTGCCGCTTTGCCTTCGCTGATCGCAAAGGCCGTGTCGCCCTCGCCTTCTACCTTCATCCCGCCAGGGGCGTCAGGCCTGACCTTATAGTCGCCTTCCTGCGCCTCGATCAGCGCGCCGGTTCCCTTGCGCGGGCGTCCGCTCTGCAGCAGCAACACGCCAAAGATGATCGCTGCCAGCGCCGCAAATCCCAAAAGAACAAACATGACCGTGCGCAGGATCGATGAGTCCTCAACATAGTCTTCCTCGACGGTTTCCAGCCAGGGCAGCCGGTCTTCGTCTCGGCTCTCTGTCCCGCCCGTCGCCTGCATCAATTCATCTCCTGAACGGCCTCAACGCCCATGATACTGAGGCCATTGCGGACTATCTGCCCGATTGCATTGGCCAAGAAAAGGCGCGCACAGGTCAAGTCAGCGTTATCGGCGATCAAGAAGCGACGATCCGGTCGATCGTTGCCAACATTCCACTGGGCGTGAAATGTTGCTGCTAAATCATACAAATAAAATGCTATTCTATGTGGCTCTCGATGTGCCGCTGCCGTTTCCACAATACGCGGGAACTGTGCCGCAAGTTTCACCAGCGCCAGATCCTCCGTATCAAGTTGGGACAAGTCCGGCTGATCACAAATGATTCCAGCCTCGGCAGCTCGCCGACCCAGCGATGCGATTCGTGCGTGGGCATATTGCACGTAAAAGACCGGATTATCTTTTGACGCTTCCACCACCTTGGCAAAATCGAAATCCATCTGTGCATCAGATTTGCGGGTGAGCATCGTAAAGCGCACAACGTCTTTGCCCACTTCGCGGACAACATCGGCAAGGGTAACGAAATTCCCCGCCCGCTTGGACATTTTTACCGGTTCGCCGGCGCGCAACAGCCGAACCATCTGCACCAGCTTGACGTCGAACCGCGTCTTGCCGCCGGTCAGCGCCGCGACTGCAGCGGTGATCCGCTTCACGGTACCCGCATGATCGGCACCCCAGATATCGATCAGCTGATCCGCATGCTGTGCTTTTTGATAATGATACGCAAGATCGGCACCGAAATAAGTCCACTGGCCGTTGGACTTTTTGATTGGCCGATCCTGATCATCGCCAAATTGCGTGGAACGGAACAGCGGAAGCATCACCGGCTCCCAATCCTCGGGCGTCTCCCCCTTCGGGGCCTCCAACATCCCGTCATAGACCAAACCGCGCGATCGCAGATCTGCCTCGGCAGCTTCGGGCTTTCCGGCTGCCTGCAACGCGGCTTCTGACGAAAATAAATCGTGATGGATGCCAAGCAGCGCCAGATCGTCCTTGATCAGCACCAGCATGGCCGCGACCGCCCGGGTGCGGAATAACACCAGCCACTCGGCTTCTGGCGCTCCGACATATTTATCGCCAAACTCCGCGGCCAGCGCCTGACCGATCGGCAGCAGATAGTCGCCGGGGTAAAAGCCGTCGGGAATGGGGCCAATATCTTCGCCCAGCGCCTCGCGGTAGCGCAGATGAACCGATCGCGCGAGCGTATCGACCTGCCCGCCCGCGTCGTTGACATAATATTCGCGGATGACTTTATGCCCTGCAAACTCGAGCAGGCTGGCCAGCGCATCGCCTACAACCGCGCCGCGACAATGCCCCATGTGCATGGGCCCCGTTGGGTTCGCCGATACATATTCCACATTCACCGTTGGCCGCTTGCCCGCGGCGGTGCGGCCATAATCATCGGCGTCGGTCAGGATTGTCGACAATTCGCCGCGCCACACATCGTCGCTGAGTGTCAGATTGATAAAGCCCGGACCGGCAACCGACACCTCGGTCACGCCCTCAACCTTGCGCAATTGCTCGGCAATCTTGTCGGCAAGGGCGCGCGGATTGGTCGATGCCGGTTTGGCCAATACCATCGCGGCGTTGGTCGCCAGGTCGCCGTGACTTGCGTCGCGCGGCGGCTCTACCGTGACGTTGGCACGATCCAGCCCGGCTGGCAGATCGCCTGCCGTGACCAGCGCATCGAGCGCAGCATCCAAATGCGTGGCAAAGCGGGTGTAGAGCGTCATCTGATTTCCAATGCCTGTCCCGGTGGTCGGGTAAGGCGCGGCCCTTAGCGGATCGCGCTGCAAGGGGCAAAGCCCTTCCCCGCGCACCTGCGGTCCAGCTTGACAGAGCGCGATCAAACAGTGCCTCTGCCCCGACAATCCAGAGGAGTAACCCGATGCGCCTTGCCTGTTCCGCAGCCCTGTTGACGGCCTTGCTCTGTTCCACGCCGGCACTAGCGGCCAAGTCGGGCAAAAACGGCCCGGTGTGGCAGGCAGCAATGGCCGCGCGCGGTGATCAGCTGAAACTGCTCGAAGCGCTGGTGAACATCGATTCGGGTACGGGTGACAAGGAAAGCGGCCAGAAAGCGTCGGCGCGCGTGGCGCAGGAACTGCAAGCCCTGGGGATGACAGTGCAGCTAGTCCCGGCTGAACTGCCCACATTGCCCGATAATGTGGTCGCGACGCTGAAGGGTACGGGCAAGGGTCGTATTCTGATGATCGCCCATACCGACACAGTGTTTGGCCCGGGCACGGTGGCTACTCGTCCCTTCCGCATGGACGAAAAGCGCGCCTACGGCCCGGGGGTGAGCGACGAAAAGGGCGGCGTGGTTGAAGGTATCTTCGCAATCCGTTTGCTGAAGCAGCTGAAAATCAGGGATTTTGCGCAGATAACCTTCTTGGTCGAAACCTCGGAAGAGCGCGGATCGCCCGGCACGCGCGGGCTGATCAGCAAGCTGTTGCAGGATGCCGACGTGGAACTGAACCTTGAGCCCGGCGATGCGCCCGATGCCGTGACGGTTTGGCGCAAGGGCAGTACCGCTTTCAAGATCGACGTAAAGGGACGCCCGGCGCATGCCGGTGTCGCCCCGCAAGACGGCCGCAATGCCGCGCTGGAGCTGGTGCATCAGATCGCGCTGGCCGATGGCTTGCCCAAAAGCGGCGATGGCCTGACCGCGAACGTGACGCTGATGAGCGCCGGTGCCCGCTATAACATCATCCCCGAAGATGCGTCGGCGACGATCAATGTACGCATCCGCGAAAAGCAGCAGGGCGAGGATGTTGACGCGTTTCTCCAGAAGAACGCGCAGACGACCAGGATCCCCGACACGAAGGTGACGGTTACCCATGAAGCCAGCTTTCCGCCGCTACCCAACAACCCGGCTACCGACACTCTGGCAGCGATGGCCGAACGCCTCTATGCGTCAATCGGGATGAGCATTGGCCGGGCCGGCAACGGCGGCGCCTCTGAATCGGCACTCGCTTATGAACATGGCGTTGCGGCGCTTGATGGCCTGGGGCCAGTGGGCGGCGGGTTCCACTCAGAGGCAGAATATCTCGACCTGGCGACGCTGACCCCCAGACTCTATCTCCTGACCAGCCTGTTGATCGAATTGGGACAAAATCCCCCTGCCAAGGCGAAGTAACCACCGGATCGATTTTTGAGGCCCGGCCAATGTCCTGGCCGATCGCATCGACCCCGGCGCGCACCGCGAGCGGGGCGGTCGCGCGCGCGTTATTCGCGCCAGCCCCAGTGAGCGCGCGCCGCTAGCGCGTTTTCACGGCAGGTGGAAACACCTGACGACCCGGAAAACGCGGCAAACCAAAAACCTGGAGCGCCGGTATTGATTCAATCAAAACCGAACGCGCTCTAGATCAGGCCTTCGACCGGACGTCCCGAGGTCCCGGGAAAGAGCACCGACATCAGCTTGCCGGGATCAACCCCAAAATGCGCCCCGACGGCTCCCGCGATAAAGCTGTCGAGCTGCATCGTGGGTTTCAGATCGCGACCCTCGTACAGCGCGGCCGGCGCCAGACCGGGCCAGTCGGACAAGATACGTCCGCCCCGAACCGATCCGCCTAACAGCATCGCACACGATGCCGTACCATGATCGGTGCCGCCCGTGCCGTTGACCGCTGCGGTCCGACCAAATTCCGTCGCGACCAGCACCATTGTTTGTCCCCAGACCGGCCCCAGACCAACTTTGAGCGCTGCAATCATCGCATCGAGTCCTTTGAGCTGATTGCCCAGCCGCGCCCGTTGGCCGGCGTGCGTGTCCCAGCCACCGGTTTCGATCATCGCAATCCGCGCTCCACCAGCCGGTAGCAGCAACTTGGCAGCCAATGTCCCCGCCGCGGCGCCGTTACGACCGCTGTCGGCTGGGGCATCAGCGGCGAGCGCGCGCGTCGATATGGCTTCATTCCAGAGGCCGTGGAGCTGGGCATCACCATCGTACATCATGCCGACTCGCTGCAGGAGGTCGTCGCTGGCCTGTGGGAGGTTCGACGGCGCATAGGACGTCACCTCATGTGGGCCGCGCAACGCAAGCGGAACCGTGGCCGAAAGCGCAATTGCTTTTGCGGCATCGTCGGGCAGCAGGCCAAGCAAGCGGTTGAGCCAGCCATCGGTTACCTGATAGGCCCCCGCTGCGCCCGTTTCGAGAATGTTCTGGCCGTCAAAATGCGATCGATCCCGATAGGGCGACGCAATCGCGTGCGCGAACAAGGCCTGGCGCTGCTGGAACAGATCCGCGACCGCCGGCAATTGCGGGTGCAGCGTAAACATCGGATCAAGCTTTGCACCGGTTGCAAAATCCTCGGCGAATGCGCCCCGCAGCCCCGCAAAGGCGGGATCACCGGTTGGCGCAATGGTTCCCAGACCATCAGCGGCGCCGCGCTGGATGATGAACACAAAGCGTTTGGCGGTTGGCGCACCGGCAAATGCAAAGCGCGGTGCAAACCCAAGCGCCAGCGCGCCCAGCCCGCTGGTTGCAACGAAGGCACGACGATCAAGCATGGCTATCTCCGCATCGCTTCCGGGGACACCAGCAGTAGCGCAATCGCCTGCTGCGGGCTCTCGGCATTCTTCAGAATCTGACGGGTGGCCGGGCTAAGCATGCCTGGAAACAACCGCTCCGCAATGGTGCGCGCATCGACTGTGCTGCCTGCCTTTGCGGCCAGCCGCTCGGCGGCTTCAACCCGTCGCATGATGGCGTCGGGCCCGGCCCAACTTGCGTTAAGGTCATCATAGCCCGCCGGTGAACCAGGCTTCCAGACCGGCTGGCCCAGTTGGTTCACCAGCCCTGCGGCAATTGCCGGCTGGATTTCGTTCAGCGACAACGCCCGCATTGCAGCGATTGACCATTCCCACGGCGTTCGAAACTTGGGCCGCTCTGTGACCCAGGCCTCGGGCGAACCAATCAGCGTGGCATACAGCGCCGGCAAGTCGCCGCCGGTGGCAATGAACGACGCTTGCAAGCGATCGATCAAGCTTTGCGGTGGATTATCGCCGGTAAAATGGCGCGCCAATTTGGTTGCAATATGCGTTGCAGTTGCGGAATGCCCTGCCAGTTCGTCCAGGACGGCCTGCGCCTGTCGTTCGCCCGATTGATCA
>JAIELC010000072.1 GCA_019753375.1 Sphingomonas sp. | reverse complement strand
CGAACAAGAATGTACCGGATAAAAAGGAGCAGAGCCGATGCCAAGCGATAACGACGCGGCCGCCGCCGGTCCTTCCCGCCGGATCATTTTAACGATGGGCGCGGCGGTGGCGGTCGCCGGCACCGCGATGGCGCCGCGCCGGGTGAACGCCCAGCCTTGGCCAGCCCCCAACCCACTGGCCAAGGGGCGCCCAGCCCCCGCGCTGCGCAAATTTCGAAGCCAGGCGGTCGACGCGGCGATCGCGCGCCTGCACGCGGTGCTCGACCGGCCCGGGGCTGCCCGGCAACTGGCAACGCTGTTCGACAATTGTTATCCCAACACGCTCGACACCACGGTGTTTCCCGACACGATCAACAATCGCCCCGACACCTTTGTCATCACCGGCGATATCGATGCGATGTGGCTGCGGGACAGTGCCGCGCAGGTCGAACCCTATCTGCGATTTGCTGCCCAGGATGCACCGCTGCGCCAGCTGATTGCCGGCGTCATCAACCGCCAGACGCAGTGCGTGCTGATCGATCCCTATGCCAATGCCTTTAATCGCGGACCAACCGGGTCGCCCTGGGCCAATGACAAGACCGACATGAAGCCCGAGCTGCACGAGCGGAAATTTGAAGTCGATTCGCTCTGCTACACGGTTCGTCTTGCGCACGGGTTCTGGAAGGCAACGGGCGATGTCAGCTGCTTCGATGCGGACTGGCAACGGGCAACCCGGCTGATCGTCGCGACGCTGCGCACCATGCAGCGCAAGCATGGGATGGGTCCCTATCATTTTCAGCGGGTCACCGATCGGGCGCAGGATACCGCGCCCAATAATGGCTTTGGCGCCCCAACCCGCCCGGTTGGCCTGATTGCGTCGATATTCCGCCCGTCTGATGACGCTTGTGTCTTTCCGTTCCTGATCCCGTCGAACATGATGGCCGTGGTTGCGCTCCGCCAGCTGGCAGAAATGTACCGCGTCATCGTCAAGGACGCGGCGTTTGCGGTGGCGGCAGAGGCCTTTGCCGCAGAGGTTGACGCCGCGATCAGAACGCACGCGATCGTCGATCACCCGCGGCACGGGCGCGTCTTTGCTTTTGAAATCGATGGCTTTGGCAGCCAGCTGATCATGGATGATGCCAATGCACCCAGCCTGATGTCGGCGCCCTATCTTGGCTATTGCAAGGCCACCGACCCCGTCTATCGCAACACGCGCGCGTTGCTGCTCAGCGCCGATAATCCCTGGTATTTCAGCGGTACGGTCGCCGATGGTATCGGCAGTCTGCACACCGTACCGGGCCATGTCTGGCCGCTGGCGATCATCATGCGCGGCCTGACCAGCACAGAGCCCGCCGAAATCGCCACAACGTTGCGGCACCTGATGGCGAGCGATGGCGGCACTGGTTTCATGCATGAAGCCTTCGACAAGGACGATCCGACGCAGTTTTCGCGTCCCTGGTTTGCCTGGGCCAACGGGTTGTTCGGGGCGCTGGTGCTGAAGATCGCCGATGAGCATCCAGCAATACTGGCGGCGTTGTAACCAGGGGTTTTGCTGCCGACGCGTTAGCGGGCGCGGTCGCGGATCAGCTGTCGCGCATCATCGGCGGAAATGACTTCGGCATATTTGGCCTGAAGGTCGAACAGATTGGCTTCATGCGGGGCGGGGTGGCGATCGGCGCAGATATCGCGGACCACGAACGGGGCAAAGCCATGCTGCAGCGTGTCGAGCGCGGTCGCGCGCACGCAGCCCGATGTCGAAAACCCGCCGATCAGCACCGTGTCGATCCGCATGGCGTTGAGCGTTGCTGCCAGCGAGGTGCCGAAAAAGGCCGATGCGTAGTTTTTGGTGACGATGATGTCGTCGGGATGGGGCGTTAGTTCGGGCGGGAAGCCAGCGCTCGCGCTGCCCGCCACAAAGGCGCGCAGAACCGGCAGCTTGCGATAGAATAAACCTCCATCCCGGCCATCGGCGCGATAGCTGACATTGGTGAAGAGGACCGGGATGCCGGCACCCCGCGCCATATCCGCCAGCGCGGCCGCTTCGGCAACCGCCGCGGTCGCGCCCGGACCGGCATAGAGCGGCGCGTCCGGATCGATATAGGCCACCACCATATCGACCAGCAGCAGGGCGGGCGCCTTGCCAAAGGGAAGGTGGCCATCAAATGCCAGGTAATTTTCGGCCAGGGGCTCAACCGCCATGATCAGATTGCCCCGGCGTTGCTCAATGCCGCAATTTCATCCTCGGCCATGCCCAGCAGATCCCGATAAACGTCATTGTTATTCTGGCCGACACGGGTCGGCGCCGCGCTGCGAATGCTGCTCGGCGTGTCGGACAGAAAGGGAAAGGCATTCTGCATCTTGATGTCGCCCCAGCGTTCGGTCGGCACTTCTACCAGCGCGTTCCGGGCAGCGAAATGCGGATCTTCCAGCATTTCGGGCGCGCGATAGATTTTACCAGCCGGGATGCTGTTGGCAATCATCAGCGCCTCGACCTCTGCCACGGTCAGCGTCTGCGTCCAGGCTTCAATGATGGCGTCTAACTCGTCTTGATGCCGGCCGCGGGAGACGTGATCGATATAGCGGGGGTCGCTGGCCAGGTCGGGGCGGCCCATTGCCTGACACAGCCGAGCGAAAACAGCGTCCTGATTGGCACCGATCAGATAATCCCCGTCGCTGCATTTGTACACGTTGGACGGCGCGATACCGGGCAGCTTTGATCCCGATCGTTCGCGAATATAGCCCGACGCCTGATATTCGGGGACCAGGCTTTCCATCACCTGCAGCACGGCTTCGTAAAGCGAGCTGTCGACAACCTGCCCCTTGCCGGTGCGATCACGCGCATGGAGCGCCGCCAGCGCGCCCAGGCAGCCATAGGTTGCGGCCAGGCTGTCGCCGATCGACACCCCCATGCGGCTGGGCGCACGATCAGGATCGCCAACAATGTGGCGCCAGCCGCCCATTGCCTCGCCGATGCCGCCAAACCCGGCGCGGCCCGAATAGGGCCCGGTCTGGCCGTATCCCGATACCCGGACGATGATCAGGCGCGGGTTGATGGCGTGGAGAACATCCGGCGCCAGTCCCCATTTCTCGATCGTGCCGGGTTTGAAATTTTCGATCAGGATATCGGCTTGCGCGACGAGCTTTCTGACAATTTCCTGCCCTTCGGCCATGCGCAGATTGGCGCTGACCGATTTCTTGTTGCGCGATACAACTTCCCACCACAGCGGGTAATCGCCGCGCCCCCAATTGCGCATCGGATCACCCGCACCGGGTGGTTCGACCTTGATGATCTCCGCGCCCATATCGCCCAACAGCTGGCCGCAAAATGGCCCGGCGATCAATTGCCCCAGCTCGATGACACGAATGCCCGCCAGCGCGCCCTGATTGTCGGTCGCCAGCGTCATGCGGCTGCTCGGTTGTTGTGGTGCCACACGGGTTGCCGGGGCGCGGGCAGGCCGGTGTCGGCGACGCAGCTGGCGCGCAGATCGGCAATGCTGGGGCCGAAATCAAATATCTCGCTGATCGGCCCGCGGGTCGTGCGCATGCTGGTGCGCAGCGCCTCGGTCGCGGTGGCATCGGCCTCGCCGTCAACGACGACCACGCCATAGTTCAGCGCGCCGTTGCTGGTCACCAGCCCTTCGCGCACTTCGCGCGCGACCAGATCGGCCGGCCGATCAAGCGGGTCGCCCCAGCCGCCACCGCCCCAGGTAATGTAATGCAGCTGGTCGCCCGCTTCGACGCGGACATCTTCGACCTTGTTGCCGATGATGTCGGTCGATCCGTCGACGCGCTCAAGGATCTTGCGTGCGCGTGCGCCGGGTTTGCCGCCATTGACGCCCCAGGGATGGACAAACCAGCGATCGTCATGGATCGCGATCATCCCGGGTTCGAGGAACCGGTAGGTCATGTGGATGCCGTTGCCGCCGCGGTGCAGCCCGGCACCGCCGCTGTCCGGCGCGGTTTCATAGCGTTCGATCCGCAGCGGGAAATAGCGTTCCAGAAATTCGTTGGGGACGTTGGTGAAGCCCGGCCAGAGCGAATGGCCATCGGGCCCGTCGCCCATCGGTCGCCCCGGAATGCCGCCAAAGCCGATCTGGAACAGCTGGAAATATTTGCCGGTGCTGTCGGTGCCCGAATAGAACAGATGCGGTGAAGACGAAAAGCCGGCGGCGTTCAGGAATTCGGGCGTTTTCTGGCCCAGCAGCCCGCCCAATATATCGAAAATCCGGCCCAGCGCATGGGTCCGGCCCGACAGCGCGGCTGGATAGTTGGGCTTGAGCAACGATCCCTGCGGGATGCGGACCTCGATCAGATCGTAAAAGCCGTCATTGAACAGGATCTGCGGGTCAAAGACCATGATCATGTAGATGCCAAAGAACATCTTGAACATGTTTTCATTGAGATAAAAGTTGATCGATGCGCTGGACTGCGGGTCGGTGCCGGCGAAATCGAGCACGACCTTGTCGCCGTCGCGGTGCATGGTGCACTTGATCTTATAGGGACCAAATCCCAGCCCGTCGTCGCAGATATAATCCTCAAAGCTGACCGGTGCCTCACCGATTGAGGTGGCGATCAGCTGCTTCATCGCGCGGTGGTTGCGCGCGAGCAGTTCCTGCGTGGCGGCGACGTACAGATCGTCGCCAAAGCGTTCGCTCATTTCCACCACCCGCCGCGCCGCGACCCGGCAGCTGGCGATCAGCGCATTCAGATCGGCGGTGCACCAATCGGGCTTGCGGGTCTGGTGCATCACCAGCTTGATCAGATCGGCGTTGTAGACCCCCTTGGCATAGATTTTCACTGGGGGAATGCGCACGCCTTCTTCGAAAATCGCGTGCGCGGTGATTGGCATCGATCCGGCGACCTTGCCACCGATGTCGCTCTGGTGACCGAACATCGCAGTATAGGCGATGATCCGGCCGTTCTTGAACACCGGCAACAGCACCAGCCAGTCGTTCGAATGGCTGATCGCACCGTCGCAGCTATAGGGATCGGACAGCAGGATCATGTCGCCTTCCTCGATCGTGCCGTCATAGCCGTCGAGGAAGCCGCCGATGAAACTGCCGAACTGGCCAACAATCATCTTGCCCGCCGGATCGGCGATCAGCGGAAACGCATCGCCCTGTTCGCGGATACCCGGCGACATCGCGGTGCGCACCAAGGTCGCGTCCATTTCGACGCGCGCATTGCGCAGCGCATTTTCGATGATGTCGAGCGTGACGGGATCGACGCTGACCGCCGCAAAGGGCTGGGGATTGGTTTCAAGGATCTGTGCGGGCATCTGAATTCCCCTCCTCAGGCCGGATTGATCAGGATGTTGCCCACCGCATCAACGGTGGCGACGTGGTTGCTTTCGATCAGCGTCGTCGAGTCCATTTCGACGACGATCGCGGGGCCGGAAATCCGGTCCCCGGCGCGCAGCCGGGCGCGGTCATAGATCACCGCAGGCTGGGCCCGGCCGTCCATCCACAATTCATGGTCGCGCAGCTTGGCGGCAATCGGATTGCCATCGCCCTGCGGCAGCGGCGCGGCGGGCAGGTCAAGCGCGCGGCCCAACGCGACGGCGCGCAGATTGACGATCTCGTGCGCGCTTGCCATGTTGAAGGTGAATAATCGCAGATGTTCGGCATCGAACCGGCCGGTCAGCCCGGCAATTCCGTCGCGCCGCAGCGTTTCGGGGTCAATCGTCAGCGCGACTTCGAACGCCTGCCCTTCATAGCGCAGATCGATTTCGAACAGGCTGGTGATGTCGCCCGCGGCGATGCCGTCATCACTTAGCTCGCCGCGCGTCTGCGTTGCCATTTCGTCCAGAATCGCGAGCAATTCGGCCGTGTCGGTGGTGCTCGCCAGCCGCGAAAAACTGCGCGCGGTTTCGGTTCGGGTGCGCGTCGTCGCGTCACCCAGCGCGCACAACACGCCCGGCGACACCGGCGAGACCGCCGGCCAGCTGCCCATCAGCCGCGCCACCGCGTTGACGTGAAGCGGCCCTGCGCCGCCAAAACCCATCAGCGCGAAATCGCGCGGATCATAGCCCTGCTGGACTGAAATCATCCGCAGCGCGCCGAACATATTTTCGTTCACAATGTCGATGATGCCGCGTGCCGCCGCCATCAGTTCGATGCCAAGGGCGTCGGCGATGGTTTGTACCGCCGCCTTGGCACCTTCGCGATCAAGTTTGAAGGTTCCGCCGAGCAGCGCCTCTGGCAGATACCCCAGCACGACATTGGCGTCGGTGACGGTCGGCTGGGTGCCGCCCTTGCCATAAGCAACCGGCCCCGGCACCGCGCCGGCCGATTGCGGCCCGACGCGCAGCGCCTTGGTAAGGTCGGGCACATAGGCAATCGACCCGCCGCCCGCGCCGACGGTCTTTACATCAAGCGACGAGGCGCGAACCGATAAATGCCCGACGTCGGTGGTGCGCACCCGGCGCGGTTCCAGATTTTCGATCAGCGCGACATCGGTCGAGGTGCCGCCAACATCGAGCGTCAGAATATTCTTCAGCCCGGCATTTCTGGCGACCCACAGCGCCCCCGTCACACCGCCGGCGGGACCGGACATCAGCAATGACACCGGATGTTCTTCGGCTTTTTCAGAGCTCATCAGCCCGCCATCAGACCGCAACAGCGCAATCTTGCCGTTCATCCCGGTGTCGCGCAGCTTGGCGCGCAGGTTGCGGACATAGCGGCCGACCACGGGACGCACCGCGGCATTCGCGACCGTCGTCAATGTCCGCTCATATTCCTGCATTTCGGGCAATATCTCGTGCGACAACGACACCGGCACGCCGGGCAGGATTTCTGCGGCCAGCGCACCAATGCGCTTTTCGTGCGCGCCGTTCACATAGGCGTTGATGAGCGATACGGTCACGGCTTCCACGCCGCGCGCCTTGAGCACCGACAGCGCGGCACGGGCGCCGGCTTCATCAAGCGGCCGCACTTCCTTGCCGTCCGCGCCCATGCGCCCGCCAACCGCGATCGTATCTTCCAGGCGCGCCAGCGGCGTCGGCTTTGGCCAGATGATCCACGCGGCCAGCCCGCCGGGCACATAGCTGCGCGCGATCTGCATGATATCGCGATAGCCTTCGGTGACGATCAGCCCGACATGCGCGCCTTTTCCTTCCAGCACGGCATTGGTGGCGACCGTCGTGCCGTGCAGAAAAATCTCCACCTGGCTTGGGTCGATCCCGGCCTTTTCACAAATCGCCGTCACCCCGTTCAGGATGCCGATCGAACTGTCCTGCGGCGTCGACGGCGTCTTGTCACGCCAACACGCGCCGGTGGCTTCGTTGAATAGCAACAAATCGGTAAAAGTGCCGCCAACATCAACGCCCAAACGATAGGCCATGCGTTCCCCTTGCTTTCAAACGTTTCTATGCCGCCTTGGGAAAGCGGCCAGCGCGGCTGACCATTCCCGGCAATTGCTTTCCCATCACATCCGCAAACCACGCATTGGCCGCTAACAGCTTGTCGAGATCAAGCCCCGTCGCCATGCCCGATCGATCCAGCATATAGACAACGTCCTCCGTCGGGACGTTGCCCGCCGCGCCCGGGGCGAACGGACAGCCCCCCAGCCCGCCAAGCGACGCATCGACGGTCCTGACGCCCGCTTCCACCGCCGCCCAGACATTGGCGAGGCCGGTATTGCGGGTGTTGTGCAAGTGAATGCGGACCGGAATAGGGGCAATGGCGACGCGGACACGCGACACCAGCCGGTGCACCGCGCCCGGGCCCGCCACGCCAATGGTATCGGCCAGCGCGATTTCGACAGGCGTCGCGGTTGCCAGTCTTTCGGCCATTGCGACGATCCGGTCCTCGCTTACCTCGCCTTCAAACGGGCAGCCAAAACTGCCAGCGATTGTCACCTGACCGGTCCGTCCCGCCGCGCGCGCCTTCGCGATGATGTCGCACGCGACCTCGACCGATTCGTCGCTGGTCTGGCCCTGGTTTGCGGCAGCGAAACTGTCGGTCGACACGCATACCGCACCCAACTGGTCGATCCGCGTCTCCAGCGCGCGCTCCGCGCCCCGCGCGTTCATGACCAGGCCGATATAGGTAACATCAGGCCGGTAGGGCAGGCCCGCGCATACCGCCTCAGCGTCGGCCATTTGCGGCACGCGCCGGGGGTTGACGAAACTCGCCACTTCAAGGCGCCGCGAACCTGCGTCGATCAGGCGGGCGATCAGCGCCAGCTTGTCGTCGGTCGATACAATCACGGCCTCGTTCTGCAGGCCATCCCGCGGGCCGACTTCGACCATCTCGATATGCATGACCGCTCCTTTGTATACAAAGTTAGCTGCCCAATGGCGCAAGTCAAGGGCGGCTATTCGGCGGCCTCCAGCCGAACATTGGCGCCGCGCGCGTCGCTATAGGCATGAAATGCGCGACGAATATGCGCGGTCATCACGGCTTCTGCCCAGACCGGGTCGTGCCGGCGAAAAGCAAGGACCAGCTCGTCATGTTCGGCCAGTGACCGGGCAAGCTGTGCCTTGTCATATTGCCGCGCGGTCCGCGCAACGATGGGTTGTTCAACGATCCGGCTCAGCAACTGCGCCAGGTTTTGTGACGCGGCGGCTTCAAGAATAATGCCATGAAACGCCCGGTTATGGTCCAGAAACATCGGAATATCGGGTGTTTTCCCGTCCAGTGCACGGCGGATGGCATTGTTATGCCCTTCCAGCCGATCAATCTCTGCGCATGAAATACGCGTCGCCGCGCGCACGGCGGCGCGCCCCTCCAATATGCCGCGGAGCGCGAAGCTCTCTTCAATTTCGTCAAAGGACCAATCGGTGACGAAGGTCCGCTTGCTATCGTTGCGCTGGATAAACCGTTCAGCTTCCAGGCGCCGCAACGCCTCGCGCACCGGGGTTCGTGATACCCCGCAGGCGTCTGCAAGCTGCTCTTCGCGCAGCTGTTCTCCCGGTGCCAGCGATCCGGAAAGTATCTCAGCCCGGATAAACCGATAGGCATTTTCGGACGCGCGGGACATTGCTGATCCTTAAGATTGGTCTGGGGGCTTGACGCTCGATATTTGTATACAATAGTCTTGCATTCGGAAAGGGGGAGTCTTGGACAGCGCACACCATCGTATCAAGGTCATTGTACCGATACCCATGGATGCCGCCGGCGTTGCCAATCGGCGTGGTCAATTGGCGCCGGAAACGATCGCGCCGGGTTTTGAGCCCGTCTTCGAAGCCGTAAAATGGGGTGCTGCGCTGGGCGACAGCTATCACGATATGCTGCTGATGGACTGGACCGTTTTTCAGGCCGGGCTGCACGCCGAAGAGGACGGGTTCGCTGCCGTGGTGGTCGATACCGTCAGCGACAGCGGGGTTCGCGCGCTGCGGTCGCGCCTTTCTATTCCCGTGATCGGGCCGGGCGAAGCGGCTTTTCATATGGCAATGATGCTCGGCAAGCGGTTCACCATTTTGACGATGTGGCCCGAATGGTTCCCTTTGTACGAAAAGACGCTGACCGACTATCATTTGCACGATCGGTGCGCGTCGCTGCGATCGATCAACACCCGGCCCGATGTGACCGAGCTGCTCGCGGGCAAGGAAGACGTGATCTTCGCCAAGCTGGAAGCAGAAGCGCGAGCCGCGATTGATCAGGACGGCGCCGATGTGATCGTGCTGGGATCCACCACCATGCATCAATCCGCCGCGCATCTTGCCAAGCTGCTGCCGATCCCGGTGATCAACCCCGGCGTGGTGGCGTGGAAACAGGCCGAACTGCTGGTGACGCTGGGCTTGTCGCACAGCAAGCGCGCCTTTCCATCGCCCGAAGTACCCAAGGACGCAGATATAACCAAGGGGTGGACATGACGATGGCGTGGCGTGAGGGCGGGGCAGGGCAGACTGTGCTGCCTTATCCGGATTATATCGATATCGTGACCAAGCGCTATTTCGACGGTGTCGATAACAAGCGGCTTGGCCAGGTGCTCGATTGTTTCACCGAAGACGCCATTTTAACCGAAGTAACGTCAAACACGGTCCACAATGGGCGCGATACCGCGATCCGGGCCATGTTTGAACGGCTTTTCAACGATTTTTCCAGCATCTGGCACGGCAATTTCGTGCACACTGCCGATCCGCAAAGCAACGCCATCTGTTCGCAGTTCACTGTCCTCATCACCCCCAACGGGGGCAGTGAACTGCGATACGAGAACTGCAATCGCTTCTATCTGAAGGGCGATCGGTTCCACCGTGTCTATGTCTATATGAGCGGCGACAATTTGCTGAAGGAAGGGAATGGCTGATGCAGTATGAGCCAACCCTGAGCCGTGAGGCGCTGATCGATCTTGCCGTTCACCGCTATTTCGCCAGCGTCGATGCCAAGCGGCTGGATGCCACGCTAGATTGTTTCAACGATGAAGCGTTGTTCTGTGTGCAGACGGATTTTACGCGGCACGCGGGAAAAGCGGCGATCCAGCGAATGTTCGTCGATTTCTTTGGGGCGTGGCAAACAATTGTTCACCGTGATTTCACTTGCACAGTGGATGAGAAAAATGGCCGTATCGCCGCAAGTTTTGAAGCCGTGCTGACTGCGGCCGATGGTCAGGTAACGACCTTTAATAACACCAATTTCTGGCGCGTCCGCGATGGCCGATTCCAGGAAGTCTATGTTTATTTCAGCGGAGCAAATGTGCTCGTCTGAGGAGCGAAAAGGGGACCGTTCGACCATGAGACGCATGACCAACGCGATGTTGCTGGCCGGCATTTCCGCCGCAGCGCTCTATTCATCGACGGCGATGGCGCAGGAAGCGCCAGCGACGACCGCCCCCGACCAACCCGCCGATGGCGAAATCATCGTCACCGCGCTACGCGGCAGTGAATCGCTGACCAAGGTGCCGGCATCGATTACCGCCTTTAACGCCGACACGATTGAAAAGGCGAACATCAAGACCGCCGCCGACTTCATCAAGCTGACCCCCGGCGTCACGATTGTGACGAGCACCGCCGAGGCGGGCGATACCCAGATCAACATCCGCGGCATCAACGGCGCGCGCGACGCCGAAAGCTCGGTTGCTCTGGTGGTCGACGGCATTTTGAAAACCAACACCGCAGCGCTGGACCAGAATCAGGGGACGACCCGCCAGATCGAAGTGCTGAAAGGCCCGCAAGGCGCGCTTTACGGTCGCAACGCGGCCGCCGGCGCAATCGTGCTGCAGACGCTGAAGCCGGGCGATCGTCTGGAAGGCGCGATCGAGGCAAGCTATGCCAATGTCAATGCGGCCACCGTCAACGGCTATATCGCCGGGCCACTCACCGACAAGATCGGCTTTGTCTTGTCGGGCGATTTCCGGACGACCGACGGCTTTTACCGGAACATTTTCCTCAACAGCAAAACGGTTGATGACCAACAGGTCTGGAACATCAATGGTCGGGTCATCGCCGATCTGGGGCCATCGACCAAGCTTGATGCCAAGCTGCGCTATGGCGAACTCAGCGGTGCGTCGATCAACTTCAACGCCTCGTTCCACTTGCCCAATTTTGCCGGGGTGAATCCGGCCTTTTATGAAGACGTGAACAAGCATGTCTTCCGTTATTATTCCAATATCCGACCGACCAATGACCAAAAGACCTTTGAAGCATCGCTCAAGCTCGATCATGATTTCGGGCCGGCGACGCTGACCTGGTGGGGCCTGTATTCGGATATCCGCAATAATCTGGTGGCGGATGGCACCTCGGCCGATTTTGCCCGCTATATCGGCGCCGCAAGTCCAGCCGGGACGGCTGCGGTCAATGCCTGCTTTGCATCGACCACGGCCAATACCGGTTTCCCGGTCAATCAGCCGGGTTTCATCGGTTCGTCGCCGGTCCCGTTCATCTTTGCGCCGGCGACGGGATCGACCTTTGGTCCGTACAGCCCGACCACTTGTGACGGCACACAGTATCAGCTGCGCAACCAAAGCGATGTCAGCACCGAAGTGCGGCTGGCGTCCAATGGTTCTGGCCCGTTCAAATGGCAGGCGGGCGGCTATTATCTCCATATCGACCGCACCGTTGGCGTCAGCCTGGGCGGGGACACCGGCGCGGGGGTGATCAAGCAGCTCTACAACGCGCCGACCTCATCCAATCCCACGTCGCAGCTGTTCGCGGACAAGTTCAAGACCAATGTCTATGCGGTGTTCGGATCGGCCGAATATAAACCGGTTTCGCCGATCACGCTGGGCGTTGCGCTGCGCTATGATATCGAGGAACGGTCCGATACCAACATCGTCCCCCTCGCGACCGATCCCTTTACCGGCGGGCCGATCAACCCCGGCCAGACCGGGGGGGCGATTGCCCCGCAATCGCAGACATTCCGTCAGTTTGAACCAAAGATCACCGCGCGCTGGGAAATCGCGCCCAACACCAATTTGTTCGCCGATTGGGGCGTTGGCTTCAAATCGGGCGGTTTCAACAATCAGGGCGCCGCGGCGATCGTAGCCAATAATTTCAACGATGGCGTAACCCCCGGCACGATCAACGCCAACGTCGTCATCAACGACCGCTATCGCAAGGAACGATCAAGCGCGTTTGAAGTCGGCATCAAGGGCAAGCTGGGACCGGTAACCTACAGCCTCGCCGGCTATTATACCAAAGTCCGCGACATGCAGTTCTTTGAATTCTTCGTCGGCTCCTTTGGTCTGCTGCGCGTGGTCTCCAACATCGACCGAGTCGATCTTTGGGGCGGTGAAATCGACCTGCGCTGGAAAGTCGCGCGGTGGTGGGAATTGTCCGCAGCGGGCAACATCACCGATTCGGAAATCAAGCAGAACAGCTCGCGCACCGATACCGTCGGCAACAAATCACCCTATACGTCCGACTATACGGTCAATCTGGGCAGCCAGTGGAATGTCCCCGTCAGCGATCACATGAAAGTGACGGCACGCGTCGATTACCGGCTGACCGGACCGACCTGGTTCCACACCGTGCAGGATCAGACCAAGCCCACCTTGTTCAGCGCGCTGCTGCCGATATCGGCCCTGGCGCTGCCCGGCTTTGTCGGTGATGCGCGCTATGATGTGGCGCGGCGCGATGCCTTTGGCGTGGTCGATCTGCGGCTTGGCCTCGAAGGCGAACGCTGGCGGGTCACGGCGTTTGCCAACAACTTGCTCGACAAGGCCTATCTGGCAGAAGTGATCCCCGCGATCGAATTCGGCGGATCGTTCATCTCGCCGGGTGCGCGGCGCCTTTACGGCGTTCAGGTCGGGTATAAATTCTGACTTAGCCGAGGCCCAGGGGGTGCCGTGGGGCTTTTGCGGCTCCACGGCACGCGCTATCGCAGGATGATGCGGGATCCGGGGTCGATCGTTGTTCTGACAGGCGCCGGTATCTCGGCCGAAAGCGGGATTGCGACGTTTCGCGGGCCCGGCGGTCTGTGGGAAGGCCACCGGGTCGACGATGTCTGCACGCCCGAGGCCCTCGCCAGCGATCCCGATCTGGTTCACCATTTCTATGATCTGCGCCGGGCCGCGCTGGCGGCGGTAGAACCCAATGCGGCGCACCGAGCACTGGCGCGGCTCGATGCGGCCTGGCCGGGCGCGTTGCTGATCGTTACCCAGAATGTCGACGACCTGCACGAACGGGCTGGGACGCGGCGGATGATCCATATGCACGGCGCTCTGAAATCAGCGCTGTGCGCGGCCTGCGCTGCCCGGCAGCCCTGGCAGGGCACCTTGCCGCCCGGCACCAGCTGCAGCGTTTGCGGGGCGCCGATGCTGCGGCCCGACATCGTGTTCTTTGGCGAAATTCCCTACGCCATGGAGATGATCGAAGCCGCGCTGGCGCGCGCGGACCTGTTTGTTTCGATCGGCACGTCGGGCGCCGTCTATCCCGCTGCGGGTTTTGTGCGCAGTGCCCGTCATTATGGCGCGGCCACGCTGGAACTCAATCTTGATCCATCGGAGGGCAGCAGCTTCTTTCACGAAAGCCGGATCGGCCCGGCAGGGTTGCTGGTCCCCGCCTGGGTCGATGCCGTCCTGGCCGGTGTTGCCGCATGACCGCGATCGATCCCCGTACGCCGGTGCTGGTCGGGGTGGGCCAGACGGTTGATCATTGGGATGGGGAGGACGCCCGATCAGCGCCCGATCCCGCCAGCCTGCGTGCGCGTGCCGCCCGTATCGCGCTGGCCGATAGCGGCGCGGCCGATGGCCTGATGGCGACGATCGACTGCCTGTACGTGATCAGAACGATGGCCGATTCGGTCCCCGGGTCGATCTATCCCTTTGGGCGGTGCGCGAACCCACCGGGAACGCTCGCCGATGATCTTGGGTTGATGCCGCGCGACGCCATTTATTCGGTGGCCGGGGGCGATCAGCCCCAGGCGCTGGTCAATGAAGCAGCCGCGGCGATTTTTGCGGGCACAGCGCGGGCGGTGATGATCGCCGGCAGTGAGGCAACCGCGGCACAAAAGGTCGCGCAGCGGCGCGGGCTGACGCTCGACTGGTCGCGGAGCACGAGCACGGGCACGAGCACGGGCACGAGCACGGGCACGGGCACGGGCACG
Organism: Sphingomonas sp.; assembly: GCA_019753375.1. Lineage (GTDB taxonomy): Bacteria > Pseudomonadota > Alphaproteobacteria > Sphingomonadales > Sphingomonadaceae > Sphingomonas. The sequence goes on along the minus strand of JAIELC010000072.1, from coordinate 33,392 downwards.
GGCACGACACTGGAGGACCGCGGCCTCGGCAAGCGGCTTTTGTCCGCCTATGAACTGACCAACGGCCTGGGCATGCCGACCCAGACCTATCCAGCGTTTGACCATGCGCTGCGGGCGCGAATGGGGCTGGGGCGCCGGGCGTATGCGGCGCTGATGGCGGAGCTTTGGAGCGGCTTTTCAGCGATCGCAGCGCGCAATCCTTACAGTCAATTTCCCGTCGAACGGTCGGTCGAGTTTCTGATGACGCCGTCAGCCGAAAATTATCCGGTCGCTGATCCCTATCTCAAATGGCATGTCGCGCAGGACGCGGTGAACCAGGGCGCTGCCGTGGTGCTTACGTCGGTGGCCGAGGCCGATCGGCTTGGGGTGCCGCAGCAGAGGCGACTCTATCTGCACGGCCATGCCGATGTGGCGGATCGTGTTCCGACCGAACGGCCCGATTTGTCACGGTCACGCGCGATTGAACTGGTGCTGGCGCATGCGCTGGCGACATCGGGCAAGACGACAGCGGATATTGCTTGGTTTGATTTGTACAGCTGCTTTCCATGCGCGGTGCTGCTCGCTGCCGAGGCGCTGGCGCTCGACTGGCGGACCATCCCCGCGACAGTGACCGGGGGGCTGCCGTTTTTTGGTGGTCCCGGTAACAGTTACTCGCTGCACGCGATTGCGTCGATGGCCGAACGGCTGCGCGCCGCGCCCGACGCCTTCGGGTTGGTGCTGGCCAATGGCGGATTCCTGTCAAAGGAGGCAGCGGGCGTTTATTCGGCGGTCGCGCCCATCGCCTGGCAACCGCAATCCAGTGCAGCATTGGTGCAGCAAATCGCCGCCGATCCGACGCCGCGTCTGGTTGACGGGCCGGTGGATGCCACAATCGATAGCTACGGTGTTACATTCGCCAGGGGGGTTCCGGTCCGCGGCTATGTCATCGCGACCACCACGGACAAGAGCCGGGTGCTGGCGCGCATTCGCCGCGACGACACCGCAATATTGACGGCGATGCTGCGCCACGATCCCATCGGGCTGGCGGTTGGCATTGCGCGCGAAGGAGACATCAACATGATCGATCATATCGGGCCGACCGCATGACACCGGGTGACGGCCAGCCGATGCTGAGCGGTATCAAGGTCATCGATCTGACCAGCGTGGTATTTGGACCCTATTGTACCCAGACGCTGGCCGATCTGGGCGCCGAGGTGATCAAGGTAGAGGCACCGCCATGGGGCGACCTGTTTCGTCGCGCCGGCAAGCCAGCGGTCACGCCCGGCATGGGCCCGGGATTTCTGGCCATAAATCGCGGCAAACAGTCGGTGATGCTTGATCTGAAACAGCCCGGTGATGCGGCGGTGATGCGCGCGCTGCTGGCGGAAGCCGATGTGTTTGTGCTCAACGTGCGCGGCAAGGCGGCAGAACGGCTCGGGCTCGATTATGCCAGCGTCCGCGCGCTGAAGCCCGACATCATCTATCTGCACTGCGTAGGGTTTGGTCAGGACGGGCCCTATGCCGATTTGCCTGCCTATGACGATGTCATTCAGGCAGCGAGTGGTGCCACCAGCCTGGCGCGGCGGGTCGATGGCAATCCGGCGGCGCGTTACATTCCATCGCTGATCGCCGACAAGGTTTCGGGGCTCCACGGCGTCTATGCGGTGCTCGCCGCGCTGATCCACCGGATGCGCACCGGCGAGGGGCAGCTGGTCGAAGTCCCGATGCTCGAAGCGTTCACCAGTTTCATGCTGATCGAACATCTGGGCGGCCTGACCTTTGATCCGCCCAACGCCCCCAGTTGCTATGCGCGGCAGGTTGATCCGCATCGCCAGCCCTTTCCGACCAGCGACGGTTATATCAGCATCGCTGCCTATACCGACCGTGATTGGCTGCCGTTGCTGACGTTGCTGGGTAATCCAGGGTTTCTGGACGCGCCGGAATTCGCGACACCAGCGGATCGGTTTCGCAACCTGGCGTTGCTTTATGCCGAAGTGGCGCGGCTGACGCCGGGTTTCACGACGCTGGATCTTGCCACCCGGTGTGCCGCCGCCAATCTGCCCGCGCAGCCCGCGCGCGACATTGACGACATCCTCAACGATCCGCATTTGCAGGCGACCGGCTTTTTCCGGCGTCGGACCCATCCGACCGAAGGCGCCTATTATGAAATGCGCGCGCCGGTGAAATTTGGCGCGGCGGCGGTGCGGGACACTATCCCCCCACCAGTGCTGGATCAACAGGGGGAAGCGATCCGGGCGAAGCGTTAGCGCGGATCGGACCCCCGCACCATCGCCACGGCGGTCACGCCAACGGGTCTTCCGCCTCGGTCACGCCGTGACGGGCGCGCTTGTCGATCCGCAATTCGAAAATATCGGGCCGGGCATAATGGCCATCCGTGTCGAGCGAGGTGAGCGCCCGGCCGATCGCTGCCAGGTCCAGATCGGCGACCAATATGTCGGCATCGTCGCCTGCCTGCGCGATGATATTGCCGTCGGGCGCGATAATGGCACTGCCGCCAAATTGCAGCTGACCCGCCGGCATATCGAGAATCAGCGCTTGCGCATCGGCATCGCCGCCGACCAGTTCGAGGCCGGCCAGCACATCATCGCGGGTCTGGATCGTGCCTGCCGCAAGGACAAAGCAGCGTCCTTCAAACGCATAATGTCGGCTGGCAATCAAATACATCTCCCGGACCGATGGCCAGGCGGCGATGTGGATCGCTTCGCTTTGATGGTGCATGGCCGCGCGCGCGAACGGCATCCAGTGTTCCCAGCAGATCAGATTGCCGACATTGCCCCATTCGGCCTGATGAACATCGATCGTCGATCCGTCGCCCCGCCCCCAGATCAGGCGCTCGCCATGCGTCGGCACCAGCTTGCGATGGCCGATCGGCGGAAAATTCGGGCGAAAAATAAACTGGGTGTTGGTCAGCGTCGTGCGCACGCGTTCATGCGCGCCGACCGAAACGATGATGCCCGACCGATCAACCAAGGTCTGGATCGGCGCCAATCGGGGATCATTGGGCCGGATCGCCTGATCGAGGATAATCGCGTGCAGGGCGCGGGTGCCGGGATGGTCCCAGATTGCTGCCCCCGGTGCCTCATCAAGCCAGAGCGGATAGCCACCCAGAAATGTCTCACCAAACGCCACCACCTGCGCGCCGGCATCGATCGCGTCGCAGATATGATCGGCCAGCATGGCGATGCCATGGTCAATCGCAAGCGGCACTGGTGCGGCCTGCACAATGGCGGCTTTGACGGTGCGGCTCATTCTACCCAATCCAGCCCGATATCGCGGTATACCTGACGGTCGTTATCCCAGTCTTCCTTCACTTTCACGTGCAGATACAGATGCACCGGATGGCCGAGCAGCTCGGCGAGCTGGTTGCGCGCGCGCGCGCCGATTTCCTTGATGCGCTGGCCGCCCTTGCCGAGCACGATGGCGCGCTGGGTAGGCCGGGCGACCAGGATCTGCTGATGGATCTCAACCGATCCATCCTCCCGCTCCTTATATTGTTCGGTCTCCACCGCGCTGTCATAGGGCAGTTCTGCGTGGAGCTGGAGATAGAGTTGCTCGCGCGTCACTTCAGCCGCCAGCATGCGCTCGGTTGCGTCAGACACCTGATCTTCGGGGAAGTGCCACGGCCCCTTGGGCATGGTGGCGGCGAGCGTTGCCTTGAGTTCGGGCAGGCCATCGCCGGTTTGCGCACTGACGAAAAAGGTTTCCTTGAAATCGGCTGCTTCATTAAGCCGCTGGGCATGGGTCAGCAGCCGCGCCTTGTCGGCGATGTCGACCTTGTTGAGGATCAGATATTTGGGCTCGCGCCGGCCAGCGATTGCCTCGACGATCGGCATGACCTTGGGGCCAAGCCCTCCTTTGGCATCGACGATCAGCGCAATGACATCGGCCCCTTCTGCGCCGCTCCACGCCGCCGCGACCATGGCGCGGTCGAGCCGGCGCTTGGGTTCAAAAATGCCCGGCGTATCGACCAGCAGCAGCTGCGCTGGTCCTTCGATCGCGACTCCCATCAGCCGGGTCCGCGTGGTCTGGGCCTTGGGGCTGACGATCGCCACCTTCTGACCGACCAGCGCATTGACCAGTGTCGACTTGCCCGCATTGGGCGCCCCGACCACCGCGACCAGACCGCATGATTGTTCGGTCATGATCCCAATTGCTCCAACAATGCCGCCGCGGCTGCGGTTTCGGCTTCCTGTTTTGATGTCCCCGTGGCCATCGCCTCAGCCAGGCTGCCGATGGTAACACGCACGGTAAAGACCGGGGCATGCTGCGGGCCGGACCGGTCGATCACCGCATAGTCGGGTGGACGGCGGTTGTGCGCGGCCGCCCATTCCTGCAGCGCCGATTTGGGGTGCTGCGGCGCGACGGCGTGGCTGGATATGTGCGTGGCCCATAACCGGCGAATGGCTTTGCGCGCAGGCACCAGCCCGTGGTCAAGGTAGAGCGCACCGATCAGCGCCTCCATCACATCGCCCAGCACATTGTCGCTGTCCGATGCCCCATCATCGCGCGCTTGCTTGCCAAGCTTGAGATATGGCTGGACCCCAATGGTGCGCGCCACGCTGGCGCACACAGCCCCGGTGACGATCGCGTTCAGCCGCTTCGACATCGCGCCTTCCGGTTCGCCGGGGAAGAGGTCGAACAACCATTCGGCAATGACCAGACCGAGCACCCGGTCGCCCAGAAATTCCAGGCGTTCGTAATTGGCCGCCGCCTGGCTGCCGTGCGTCAGCGCGCGATGATATAGCGCCAGATCGGTGGGTGCCGCGCCCAGGCTGTCGGCGAGCCAGGCGGTGATCCCGCCGTCGGTCAAAAGCCGCCTCCGATCCTGTCCCAGCGCGCGGCGGTGAACCAGGTCCAGGGCAGCAACAGCGCCGCCGATCCGTCGGTCGACCAGAATTTGATGACGGCGCGGCCTTCCAGATTTTCCACCGGGACATAACCGATGCCGCCGACTTCCTGCGCAAACCGGCTGTCTTCGCTGTCGTCGCGATTGTCACCCATCATGAAGACATGGCCTGCCGGCACGGTGTAGACATCGGTGTCGTCGGCAGAGGTCTGGCCGCGGTCGAGCGTGATGTAACTTTTGCCGTTGGGCAGCGTTTCCCGCACGGCGCGGTACCGGCAGATTGGGCGCCCCTTGGCATCGCTGTCCTGAAATTCAGCACGGCATTGGTAATTCGGGCTGACCGGAATGGTGAAATCGGGCACCGCATCCTGTTTGACCGCGACGCCGTTCAGGATCACCTGGCCATGCACCATCTGGATGGTATCGCCCGGCAGGCCGATCACGCGCTTGATGTAATCCTCGCTGTTCGCGGGCGGCGCCTTGAACACGACAACGTCACCGCGCTCGGGCAGGCGGGCAAAAATCTGGCCCGGGATCAACGGCGCGCTCAGCGGCAAGCTGTAGCGCGAATAGCCATAGTTCCATTTCGAAATGAACAGATAATCGCCGATGTACAGCCGCGGCAGCATCGATTCAGACGGAATGTTGAACGGCGAAAAAATGAAGCTGCGCAGGATCGCGACGGCAATCGCCAGCTTCAGCAAAAAGCCCAGTGTTTCGCGCAGTTCCGATTTGGCGGCGGGTTTCGGCGCGGCAACAGCATCGGTCCCGCCGCCTGGCGACGCAACAAGATCAGGCTGGGTGGTTTCGGGGTCAGTCATCCGCCGCGCTTTGGTGGTCTGCGACCGCGTCGTCAAGCGGGCAGCCCAACAGCGCGGTCCCGAAGTCGGGCAGGGTTATCGGCGGCTATGGCCTGAAAAAGTGCATCATCGGCCCGCGACTGCCGCCGTGGCGGTGGCATTGGCGGGTGATCATGACTAGGGAAACGCCTTTGCCGCTGGAGAATCGCCATGGCCGCCGACTGGAGCCCGATCGTTGCGCTGGGGCGCGATCGTCTTGAGACGTTATTCGCCGGCGATCCCGGTCGGCTGGCGCGGTTTTCGGTCGATGTTGCCGGCCTGCATTTTGATTTCAGCAAGACGCACCTGACGCCCGCCGCGGTGACCGCGTTTGAAGCGGTCGCCAAGGCGCAGGATCTGCCCGGAAAGCGCGAGGCGATGTTCCGCGGCGACACGATCAACACCAGCGAAGGGCGCGCGGTTGAGCATACCGCCGAGCGCGGCGAAGGGGCACCGGAAAGCGTGGCGCGCGCGGCCGCACTCCACGCCCGGATGCGCGCGCTGATCGACGCGATCGAAGCGGGCGCGCTTGGCGATGTCCGCCACATTCTGCACATCGGCATTGGCGGATCGGCGCTGGGGCCTGACCTGATCGTCGACGCGCTGGGTCGAGACGACCGCCGTTATGATGTGGCGATCGTTTCGAACGTCGATGGGGTGGCGCTGGAAGAAGCGTTCGCCAAATTCGAAGCGGACGCAACATTGGTCGTGCTGGCGTCAAAAACCTTTACCACAACGGAAACGATGCTGAACGCCAACAGCGCGCTGCAATGGCTGCGCGAAGGCGGCGTTGAGGATCCGTTTGGCCGCGTGATCGCGTTGACCGCTGCGCCCGACAAGGCGGTCGAATGGGGCGTCGATGATACCCGCGTGCTGCCGTTCGGCGAATCGGTCGGCGGGCGTTATTCGCTGTGGTCGTCGATCGGCTTTCCGGCCGCGCTGGCGCTCGGCTGGGATGCGTTTGAACAATTGCTGGAAGGGGCGGGTGAAATGGACCGGCATTTCCGGCTCGCCGCGGCGCATGAAAACGCCCCGGTGCTCGCCGCCTTTGCCGACCTTTATTACACCCAGAACCGGGGCTGCGAAACGCGGGCGGTGTTCGCCTATGACGAACGCCTGCGGTTGTTGCCCAGCTATCTTCAGCAGCTGGAGATGGAATCGAACGGCAAAAGCGTTGGCATCGACGGCCAGCCAGTTGGTCGGGCGACCGCGCCGATTACCTGGGGCGGCGTGGGTACCGATGCCCAGCATGCCGTGTTCCAGCTGCTCCATCAGGGCACGCATCTGGTGCCGGTTGAATTCGTTGCGGTCGCCGAACCCGGCGATGCCCTGAATGAAGACCATCACCGCCAGCTGCTGCTCAATGCCTTTGCGCAGGGCGCCGCGTTGATGAAGGGTCGCGCGAATGATGCGGACCTCGCGCGCGCTTATCCGGGCGACCGGCCGTCATCGACGATCCTGATCGATGTGCTCGAACCGCGCACGCTGGGCGCGCTGATCGCATTTTACGAACAGCGCACGTTTGTGAACGGCGTGCTGCTGGGCATCAACCCGTTCGACCAGTTCGGCGTTGAGCTCGGCAAGGAAATGGCCAAAGCGGCCGGGAGCGGGGCACTGGAATTTGATCCGTCGACCACCGATCTAATTCGGCGGGCCTTTGGCGGATAAGTAAAGGATAGATATGAGCAATTTTGATTACGACCTGTTCGTTGTTGGGGCGGGGTCGGGCGGCGTCCGGGCGGCGCGGGTATCAGCGGCGTACGGCGCAAAAGTCGCAATTGCCGAGGAATATCGTGTCGGCGGCACCTGTGTGATCCGTGGTTGTGTCCCCAAGAAACTGCTCGTCTATGGCGCCCATTTTGCCGAGGATCTGGCCGACGCCCGGCGGTTTGGCTGGGACGTGCCCGACTGCGCTTTTGACTGGGTGCGGCTGCGCGACAATGTGCTGGCCGAAGTGGACCGGCTGAACGCGGCCTATACCACGACGCTGGACAGCCATAAGGTCGAGACTTTCCTGGAACGGGCCGAAATTGCCGGGCCCAACAGCGTAAGACTGGCCAGCGGCCGCATCATCACGGCCGAAAAGATCCTGATCGCAACCGGCGCCCGGCCGCAGATGCTCGACTTTCCGGGTGTCGAGCACACCATCACATCAAATGATGTGTTCCACCTGCCGGCCTTGCCCAAACGCGTGCTGATCGCGGGCGCCGGCTATATCGCCAACGAATTCGCCGGCATCTTTCACGAATTTGGCAGCGACGTAACGGTCGTCAATCGCAGCGACGCCATTCTGCGCGGCTATGATGAGCAAATTCGCGATCGCCTGCTTCAGATTTCGATGGGCAAGGGCATCCAGTTCCGTTTCAATGCCACCTTCAAAAATATCGTGAAGCAGGCGGACGGCAGCCTGAAGGTCACGCTGTCGAATGATGCAACGATGGAGGTCGATTGCGTCATGCTGGCGATTGGCCGCGTGCCCAATACCGAAGGGCTGGGGCTTGAGGCGGCTGGGGTTGAGATCAACAAGGGTGCGGTTGTTGTCGACGCCGATAACCGAACCAATATCAGCAGCATCTTTGCGGTTGGGGACGTGACCAATCGCGTCCAGCTGACGCCGGTCGCCATCCGCGAAGGCCAGGCATTTGCCGATAGCTTCTTTGGCAAAAAGCCGACGCGCGTCGATTATGAAAGCATTCCGTCGGCCGTCTTCAGCCATCCGCCGATCGGCGCGGTTGGCCTGACCGAGGGCCAGGCGAAACAGAAATATGGCGCGGTCAAAGTCTATACATCGGACTTTCGTCCGATGAAAAACGTCCTTGCCGGGCGCAACGAGCGGGCACTGTACAAGATGGTTTGCGACGCCGCATCGAACCGGGTGGTCGGACTGCACATGATCGGTCCGGACTCGGGCGAAATCGTTCAGGTGGCAGCGGTGGCGATTAAAGCAGGGCTCACCAAGGATGCGTTTGACCAGACCGTGGCGCTTCACCCGACCATGGCTGAAGAACTGGTGCTGATGAAATAAATCCGGGGCCAAGCGGGCCAGTCATGTTCAATGGATCGGAACACCGGAAAGGGTGATCCGGTGCATCAATCGTTTGTGACCATGATAATCATTCATCGCAAAATGCCAGGTCAGTCGATTGTCCCAGACCGCCACCGACCCCGGCGACCATTTCAGGCGGCACTGGAATTCGGGTCGCATGGCCACCGAATAAAGATAGCCAAGCAACGACAGACTTTCTTCGCGCGTCCAACCTTCAAAATAGAGCGTGAAGGCTGGATTGACGTACAGGATGCGTCGACCAGTAACGGGATGCCGAATGATCACCGGGTGCACGGCAGAGGCATGCAGTTGCTGCCCCTTCAGATCGGCCGCCTGATCGGTTTTGGCGTACACCCCGTCCGGGCCATAGATATGGTCCGCTGAGTGAACCGCCTTCAACGTCGCCAGCATGCCCTTCAACCCGGTCGACAGCGAGTCATACGCCGCCGCCAGATTGGAAAATAGCGTATCGCCGCCTTCGGGCGGGGTTTCTCGCGCGACCAGAATCGATCCCATTGCCGGGATCGGATCATAGCTGTGGTCGGTGTGCCAGCCGCCGCCGATATTGACGGTCTGCGACTCGCTCTTGCGCACTTCGGCAATTTCGGGATGGCCGCCATTGGCGGGAAAATACTGGTTGAGATCGATGCCGCCCCAGCGCCGTGCAAAGGCGATATGGTCTTCCGGCGTCAACGATTGATCGCGAAAGAAGATGACCCCGCGCTCCGCCAGCGTTGTGCGGATTGCCTCAAATGTTTCTTCATTCAGCGCCTTGATATCAACGCCGCTGATTTCGGCCCCGCAGGCATCGGCGAGCGGGGTGATCTGGAATCGGCCCATGGCCCTCTCCTGTGCTGGCAGGAGCCTTGCCACAACGCGGGTCGACGAAAAAGCATAATCGGGCCCGCGGCGTCAGCCAGCGGGCCCGACCGATACTGGGCTTACCAGATATGCACGCGCTGCTCCGGGGCCAGATACAGCTTGTCGCCGGGTTTGACGTTGAACGCGGTGTACCAGGCATCAACGTTGCGAACGATGCCGTTCACCCGGAAATAGGCCGGGCTGTGCGGATCGGTCAGCAACAGCTGGCGGGCAATTTCGTCGCGGCGCTTCTGCTGCCATGCCTGCGCATAGGCCAGGAAAAAGCGCTGATCGCCGGTCAGGCCATTGATCACGGGCGCCTTGCCATGTTTGTCCTGATAGCGGTGATAGGCAGCATAGGCTGCTTCGACACCACCCAGATCGCCAATATTCTCGCCAAGCGTCAACTTGCCGTTGATCTTGGTACCGGCGATCGGTTCATATTGATCATATTGCGCGGCCAGCGCCGCGGTGCGGACTTTGAACGCTTCCTTGGCTTGCGGCGTCCACCAATTTTCATACTTGCCGCTGGGGCCGAACTGGCTGCCCTGATCGTCGAAACCATGACCCATTTCATGGCCGATGATTGCGCCAATCGCCCCGTAATTGACGGCCGCATCGGCATTGGGATCGAAATAAGGTGGTTGCAGGATCGCAGCCGGGAAAGTGATCTGGTTGGCAAGCGGGTTGTAATAGGCATTCACCGTTTGCGGCGTCATTGCCCACAGGCTGCGATCAACCGGCTTTGGAAACCGCTCCAGCTGCAGCTGGTGTTCGAATTCGGCCGATCGCATGGCATTGCCAATCATATCGCCGCGCACCACCTGGAACTTGGTGTAATCAAGGTATTTTTCCGGATGGCCGATGCGCGGTTCAAACGCGGCCAGCTTGGCGAGCGCGGCCGTGCGGGTCGCCTCGTCCATCCAGGTCGACTTGCTGATCCGCTCCTGATAGGCGCCGCGCAGATTTTCGATCAGCTCGGCCATTTTCGCTTGCGCGGATGCCGGAAAATATCGGTCGACATAGAGCTGGCCGACCGCCTCGCCGAGCGCGCCGTTGGTCAGCTGGACGCCACGCTTCCAGCGATCGCGCTGGGTTTGCACGCCCGCCAGCGTCTTGGAATAGAAGTCAAACCGCGCGGTATCGAATGCCTTGGGCAGATAGGCGGCGTTGTCGCTGATAAAATGAAAGGCGAGATAGTCCTTCCACGTCGCCAGCGGCGTCGCGACCATGATTTTGCCCATGGCCGTAATCGCGGTGTTGTTGGCCATCAGGATGGTGGGGGATCCATCAACACCGGCGGTCTTCAGCATCAGCGCCCAGTCGAATTCCGGCGCCTTTTTCTCAAGCCCCGCCAGATCCTCCGGATCGTTCAGCTTGGCAATGTCGCGGCTCTGCTCGGGCGACCATTGTTCCTTGGCCATCGCGGTTTCGAGCGCAAAGATGGCATCGGCCTTGGCGCTTGCATCGCCGATACCGGCCAGCTCGAACATCTGCTGGATATACCCGCGATACGCCTTGCGATAGGCGTCATACTTGTCGCCGGGCAGCAGGTAATTGTCGCGCGCCATGCCCAGGCCGCCCTGGCCGGCGGCGGCCGTATAGCGGGTCGGATTGGCAAGATCGGGGAAAATGCCAATGCCGACGGGCGATTCATACCCGACGCTGGCGAACAAGGTCTGCAGATCGGTAAGATCCTTTACCGCAGCGATCTTGTCCAGATAGGGTTGCAGCGGCTTGGTGCCCTTGGCTTCGATGCCGGCTTCGTCCATCCAGCTCGCGTAGAAATCGCCCACCTGCTTGCCCGTCGCGCCATATTTTGACGGGTTCTTGGCCATATCGTCGAGGATCAGGCGAACATTGGCCTCGGCTTCGTCGGTCAGGATATTGCCATAGCCGACCGAGCTCTTGTCGGCAGGGATTGGGGTACGCGCGGCCCATTTGCCATTGGCATAGGTCCAGAAATCATCACCTGCCTTCAGCGCAGGATCATTGGCGGACAGATCGATACCAAAGCTGCCGTAGCGGGCCTTGGCAGCGGGGGTGGTCGCCGCGGGCGCCTTTGCCGCGCCATCGGCCTTGGCCTTCGCGACAGCCGCCATCGGCACCACCAGTGCCAATGCTGCAATACCAGTAGTCAGCCGACGATATGCAGTAGAACGCATGGGATCTCCTCTCACTAGGTGTATTGCTGCCCTATATCGCCGCAAAGTGCGATCGGCAATGCCTGCTTTCAGACTATACGGTTGCGCACCAGATCCTCAACGACCGCCGGATCAGCGAGCGTCGATGTGTCGCCAAGCGAGGATGTATCGCCCTCGGCAATCTTGCGCAGGATGCGGCGCATGATCTTGCCCGATCGGGTCTTGGGCAGGCCCGGCGCAAATTGCAGCGCGTCGGGGGTGGCGATGGGGCCGATTTCGGTACGGACCCAGCCGCGCAATTCGGCCCGCAGCGCGTCGGACGCGGCTTCGCCGGCGTTGAGCGTTACATAGGCATAAATGCCTTGCCCCTTGATGTCATGCGGCATGCCAACGACTGCGGCTTCGGCGACCTTTGGATGCAGGACCAGCGCCGATTCGACTTCGGCGGTGCCCATGCGGTGGCCGCTGACGTTGATGACATCGTCGACCCGCCCGGTGATCCAGTAATAGCCATCGGCATCCCGGCGGGCGCCGTCGCCGGTAAAATATTTGCCCGGATAGGTCGTAAAATAGGTTTGGAAGAAGCGCGCATGATCGCCCCAGACGGTGCGCATCTGCCCCGGCCAGCTCCGCGCGATCACCAGATTGCCTTCGGTGGCGCCATTCTGGACGATCCCGTCCGCATCGACAATCTGGGGGTCGACACCGGGCATTGGCCGGGTCGCCGAACCGGGCTTCAGATCAGTCGCGCCCGGCATCGGCGCAATCATCGCGCCGCCGGTCTCGGTCTGCCACCAGGTGTCGATGATCGGGCAGCGTCCGTCACCAATCACATCATGATACCAGCGCCATGCTTCGGGATTGATCGGCTCCCCCACCGTGCCCAGCAGCTTGAGCGAGGCCCGGCTGGTCGCCTTCACATAGCTGTCGCCATCCTTCATCAACGCGCGCAGCGCGGTCGGCGCGGTGAAGATGGTGTGGACCTTGTGCCGATCAACGATCTGCCAGATGCGGCTGGCATCGGGCCAGTTGGGCAGACCTTCATACATCAGCGTCGTCGCGCCGTTCGCCAGCGGGCCATAAAGGATATAGCTGTGCCCGGTGACCCAGCCGATATCGGCCGCGCACCACCAGACATCGCCGGGGCGGTAATCAAAGCATAATTCATGCGTCAGGCTTGCCCAGAGCAGATAGCCGCCCGACGAATGCAGCACGCCCTTGGGCTTGCCCGTCGATCCACTGGTGTAGAGGATGAAGAGCGGATCTTCGGCGCCCATCGCTTCCGGCGGACAGGTGGGGGCCACCTCGGCGGCGGCCTCGTGATACCAGATGTCGCGACCCGGCTGCATCGTTACGTCGCCGCCGGTGGCCTGCACGACAATGACCTTCTGCAATCCCGGCGCATGATCGGCGGCGGCGTCAACGGCGGCCTTTAGCGGAATCCGTTTGCCCCCGCGGCGGCCCTCGTCGGCGGTCACGACCAGCTTTGAATCGCAATCGGTGATCCGGCCGGCCAGCGCCTCGGCGGAAAATCCGCCAAACACCACCGAATGAATTGCCCCGATCCGCGCGCAGGCCAGCACCGCAAAGGCCGCTTCGGGGATCATCGGCATATAGATGGTGATGCGGTCGCCCTTGGCCGCGCCGGCCGCCTTCAGGACATTGGCAAAGCGGCATGTTTCGGCGTGCAGCTCGCGATAGGTGAAGTGGCGCGGCGCTTCAGATGGTTCATCGGGTTCCCAGATCAGCGCAACCTGATCGCCGCGCTTGGCCAGGTGCCGGTCGACGCAATTGGCGGCAACATTCAGCCTGCCATCGGCAAACCACTGAATGTGAAAATCCTTTTCGTTGAACGACCAGTCGCCGGCAATCTCAGGCCGTTTGATCCAATCGAGCCGGCGCGATTGTTCGAGCCAGAAACTGCCCGGATCCGCCAGCGACCGGCCGTAGAGCAACTCATAACCAGCGGCATTGATGCGCGCGCGGGCCGCCCAGTCGGCGGGGACGGGGTAAAGATCGTTGTTGGTCATCACCACCCCGTCACAGGAAATTATTGGGCCAGATCATCGTTCGCCACATATGCGCGACCGGGGAACCGTCAAAACCAAGACCCTGATCAGGCTGACGAAAATGCCGACCGATAATGTCGGCAAAGATCTCAGCATCGGGCTTGTCGTCATCGTCATCAAAGAAATAAATGTCGTTGAGCGTCACGATCCGCGCGCTCATGTACCAACGGTGATCGCGGGCATAGTCGGCGTCGCGGCGAATATAGTCGGGCGGGACAAAATCCTCTCCGAAGAAGCGGTGATAGCTTTCGGGATAGGCATAGCCCACGCTCTCATCGGCATAGTAGCGCAGCGCCTGATGATATTGCACCGCCCAGGCAACCTCTTCATCGACATAGGGCGCAATCATCTGCGCGCCCCAATAGCCATGGTCGTTGCGGATCAGACAGGCATTGGAAATATCGTGGAGCAAACAGGCAAGGACGATCTTTTCGTCATGCCCGTCATCCAGCGCGCGCTTTGCCGAGCTGAGCAGGTGGCGTTCGGTGATGCCGGTTACCCGAAAGCGAAAGAAATCGAGCAGCGTTGGCGCTTCGGGCATGCGCGGCAGCGCAGGGTTGTCGCCCATCATCATCACCGTGCCCGGACCAAGCCGCGCCAGCGCCTCGTGCTCGCCGGTTGACTGACCGGTACCGATGATCGCGACCGGCGCCGGCACGATCAGTCGTTCGCGTCCTGCCTGGGGCCAGGGCTGGTCGGTAACGGTGAGCAGATGATCAGCACACATTGATCGCTTTTGCCGCATCATTGCCCGGCGCGGCAAGGGTATTCCACCCGGTCGCGTGATTGGCAGTCAACCAGTTTCAATGTAAAATGCATCACACGAAATTTCGGGAGGCGAAAAATGGCGGGAACGGCCCTGGTAACCGGCGGCAGCGGGTACATTGCAAGCTTTGTCATTCGCCAGCTCATCGCCGAGGGATGGTCCGTCAACACCACTATAAGATCGCTGGCGCGCGAGCCCGAGGTGCGTGCAGCGCTTGACGTCCCGGCTGATCGGCTGCGATTTTTTGCCGCGGATTTGCTGAGCGATGCCGGCTGGGCAGACGCGGTGACCGGGTGCAGCCATGTTGTCCATGTCGCCTCGCCATTGCCCACCGGTGCGGTCAAGCATGAAGACGATTTGATTGTCCCGGCGCGCGAAGGCGCCCTCCGCGCGCTTCGCCACGCCAAGGCGGCGGCGGTCAAGCGAGTGGTGATGACGTCGTCGGTCGCCGCGATTGCCTATGGGCACGGCAAGAAGATCGGGCGCTATACCGAGGCGGACTGGACCGACGTCAACGGGCCGCAAGTCCATGCCTATGCCAAGTCGAAGACGCTGGCCGAACGGGCGGCGCGTGACTGGATGGCCACTGAAGGGGCGGGGATGGAATATTGTTCGGTCAATCCCGCCGCCGTGCTTGGTCCCGTGCTGAGCGCTGATTTTTCGGGATCGATTGAAATCATCACGCGGCTGCTGTCGGGGTCGCTGCCCGGCCTCCCCAATTTCGGGTTCGGCGTGGTCGACGTGCGCGATGTTGCAGACTTGCATGTCCGTGCGCTGACGGCGGACGGGATGGATGGCGAACGCTTCATCGCGTCCGGGCCATTTCTGACGATGAAGCAGGTTGCCGAAATCCTGCGCGATCGGCTGGGCGTCGCGGCCCGAAAAGTGCCAACCCGCGCCCTGCCCGATTTCATCCTGCAGATCGGCAGCGTCTTTGACCCTGCATTGCGGATGGTAACGGGCGAACTTGGGAAAGTCCGTGAAACGCCCGGCGATCATGCCAAGGCGGTGCTTGGCTGGGTACCCCGACCAGCCGAAGATACCATCATCGACAGCGCGCGCAGCCTCATCGACCTGGGTATTGTCAGAGTCTGACCCGACATTGTTCCCGTATCGACCGCTGCGTCAAAACCATTACTGGCATAATTTTGCGACAATTGGCTCTTAGGGGTCCGCCGCCACGCCCTGCGTAATGGAGTATTGATGCGGCCTGTTTATCTGTTGCTGTTGGGTTTTTTGGCTTCGGCGTCATCGGCGGCGATGGCGCAGTCTGCGCCTGCCCCGCGACCTCAGTTACCCGCATCAGACGACAATACGAATGCCGATGAACCCGATATTGTCGTCCAAAGCGGCCGCAAGCTGCCCGGATCGGCGATCGGTGACATCCCGCCCGAGGAGCAGTTGAGCCCCGCCGATATCCGGTCATATGGTGTCAGCTCTGTCGCGGATTTGCTTGCCGAACTTGCCCCACAAACCCGCAGTGGCCGCGGCAGTGGCGGGGCGCCTGTGGTCTTGCTGAACGGCAAACGGGTTTCAGGATTTCAGGAAATCCGTGACTTGCCGACCGAAGCGATCGCGCGCGTCGATATCCTGCCAGAAGAAGTTGCGCTGAAATATGGCTATCGGGCCGATCAGCGGGTCGTCAATTTTGTTCTTCGTCGCCGTTTTCGTGCAACCACGGCCGAACTGGAGGATCGCTTTACAACCGAAGGCGGCGGCAACACCCCGCAGGCCGAGGGCAATCTTTTGAATATCAGTGGCGACAATCGGTTCACCCTGCATCTGGAATATGAATCGACCGACCCACTGACGGAAAATCAGCGCGGCATCATCCAGCAGCCCAGCAATTTTGCCGTGGCGGGTAACGTCGTGTCGCCACTACCGGGCGCCGACATCGACCCCGGATTGACCGCGCTTGTGGGTCAGCCCGTTACCATTGCGGGCGTGCCGGCGGCCGCCGGCGGCGGGGTGGTGCCACTCTCGGCCTTCGCGGCGACCGCCAATCTGCCCAATGTCACCGATCAGGGGCGATATCGATCGCTGATTCCTGCCACGGGCAATTTCAGTGCGAATGTTGTGTACGCGCGCCCGATCGGAAAGGTGCAGGCCACCGTCAACGGCCGCATCGAGCTTGCCGACAGCCTGAGATTGCAAGGATTGCCAACCGTCGCGCTGGCGGTGCCGGCGGGCAATCCCTTTTCGCCATTTTCGACCCCTGTGGTTGTCGACCGGTTGCTCAGCGGCGGATTTGACGCACTTCAACAGCGCAACCGCAGTTTTACCGTGCATCTGGGCAGCACGGTCAATGGCGACCTTGGCAGCTGGCGCTGGACGGTGACGGGCAATTTTGACCGGGTCGAGAATGAGACCTTCACCGACAGCGCGGTCGATGCATCCGCGTTTCAGGCCCGGATCAATGCCGGGGACCCGACCGCCAACCCGTTCGGGCCGTTATTGCCCGGCGATATTGGCCCCGGGTCGATCAACCGCGCGTTTTCGACATCGACGATTGGCGGGCTCGATGCCCTGTTCAACGGCAGTGTGCTGTCGCTTCCCGCCGGCAATGTATCGACAGCGGTGCGCATTGGCGGGCAATTGACCGATTTCAGCAGCCAGTCGGTGCGCGGCGGTATCGCCAGCAATGCCGATCTGGGCCGTAACATCGGCAATGGCCAGCTCAACATCGACGTGCCGCTGACCAGCCGGTCAAAGCGCGTGCTGGGGGCGATTGGCGACCTGTCGGTCAATTTCAATATCGCCGGCGACCATCTTTCCGATTTCGGCACGCTTCAGACGATCGGCTATGGCATCAACTGGCAACCTATCAAAGGTGTGCGGTTCATCGGCTCCGCGACCGATCAGGATCGTGCCCCGACCACGCAGCAATTGGGCAATCCGCTGATTACGACCCCCAATGTCCGCGTGTTCGATTATACCCTTGGGACCACGGCGACCGTTACCACGCTGGGCGGGGGCAATCGCGACCTGATCGGATCGACCAGCCATGTGCAAAAGCTGGGGCTGACGCTGACGCCGTTCGGCAAGGCCGATTTCACCTTCATCGCCAATTATGTCCACGAGCGGGTCGAAAACCCGATCGCTGATTTTCCCGTCGCGACTGCCGCGATCGAAGCCGCTTTCCCGTCGCGATTTACCCGCGATGGTTCGGGGCAGTTGTTCCGGATCGATAATCGCCCGATCAATTTTGCGGAAAGCAACCGCTCTGAACTGCGCTGGGGGTTCAATTTCTCTCAACCGATCAAGTCCAAGATCCAAAAACAGCTTGAGGCATTTCGCGCGGGTAAAGGGCCAAATCCGTTTGAAGGTTTGCGGCCGCCGGGTGGAGATCGTCCGCGCACTGCCTCCGATGGCGGTGGCGCGGCCCAGCGCGGGCCGGGTGGGGCCGGTTTTGGCGGTGGTGGTTTTGGTGGGGGTGGTTTTGGTGGGGGCGGCTTTGGTGGGGGCGGCTTCGGGGGGCGCGGCGGCGCCGGTGCGGGGGGCGGGCGGCTACAAATTGCGCTGTATCACACCTGGCACTTTACCGATCGCGTGCTGGTCCAGCAGGGCGGTCCCAGCTTTGATCTGCTGAACGGCGATGCCGTCGGCAATAGTGGCGGCCAGTCGCGGCATGAACTGGAAGCGCAGGCTGGCTACAGCAACAATGGCCTGGGCGCGCGCATATCCGCCGACTGGCGCAGTGCCACCGATGTTACCGGGGGCACGCCCGGCAATCCGCAGGATCTGCACTTTTCCGACCTCGCCACGATCAATTTGCGGCTGTTCGCCGATCTCGGGCAGCGGCTGGATCTGGTGAAGAAGCATCCCTGGTTGCGCGGCAGCCGATTGTCGATCGGGGTCAACAATCTGTTCAATCAACGCCAGCGCGTGACGGATCAGAACGGTCTGACGCCGATCAACTATCAACCCGGCTATGTCTATCCGTTCGGGCGCACGGTCCGCGTCAGTATCAGAAAGCTGTTCTTCTAGCCACACGCCTGTCGATGGTCACACGCCTGTCGATAGTCATCGCCCACTTGCACTGGACCCGCGCGCTTCGTACCGCAACGGACATGGCAACGCCGGCAGAGATCGTCCCTGATACCCAGCATCGCGGTCTGATGGGCAGATTGCCGCCGCCAATCCGCGATTATGCCATGCTGGCCCGGTTTGATCGGCCGATCGGCTGGTGGCTGCTGTTCTGGCCCGGTGGCTGGGCGGTGGCACTGGCAGGGGGCACCGTCGCGCGCTGGGATCTGGTGCTGTGGCTGTTGCTCGGGTCGATTGCGATGCGGGGTGCCGGGTGCGTCTATAACGATATCATCGACCGCGACCTTGACCGTAAAGTCGCCCGTACGCGCAGCCGTCCCCTCGCGAGCGGCGCGGTGTCGGTAACGGCGGCGTGGGTCTGGCTGGTGATGTTGTGCCTGATCGGGCTGGTTGTTCTGGTCCAGCTGCATGTCTATGCGGCCGTGGTCGCGATGTGCAGCCTCGCCCCTGTGGCGGCCTATCCCTTCATGAAGCGCCTTACCTGGTGGCCCCAGGCGTGGCTGGGGATCGTGTTTTCATGGGCGGCGCTGGTCGGCTGGTCGGATGTGGCGGGAACGCTGGGGCTGGCTGGCCTGCTGCTCTATGCCGGATCGATCGCCTGGGTGATTGGTTACGACACCGTCTATTCGTTGCAGGACCGTGAGGATGATGCACTGGTCGGCATCCGATCATCAGCGCGCGCGATGGGGAGTCACGTCAAGGCCGGGACGGCGGGTTTTTATGCGGTTGCGGTCGGATTCTGGGCGGCTGCCTTTTGGATTGTCCGGCCCGATCCGCTGGTGCTGGTCGCCTTGGTGCCGGTGGCGACGCACCTTGGCTGGCAAGTCGTAACGCTTGATCCAGATGATGGGGCAGGTGCGCTGGCGCGATTTCGGTCGAACCGGTTGGCCGGGTTGCTGATGTTTGCGGCCTGTGTGGTCGTTGGCGGCGCATCAGCACTTTGAATTCGGCGCATCCGCTCCTAAGTCGCGACGATGCAGACTGCTGATCAGGCCCGTGACCGGGCACAGGAAATTGTCGCCCGCGCCGTCAAGGCAGGGGCCGATGCCGCCGATGCCGTGTTCCACGCCGATGCGTCCACCGATGTATCGGTTCGGCTGGGCAAGCTTGAAGATGTCGGTCGATCGGAAAGCGAAGCGCTGGGGCTGCGGGTATTTGTCGGCAAGCGCAGCGCCAGCGCGTCAACGTCGGATCTCTCCAGTGATGCAATGGCGGTTCTGGTCGATCGCGCGATCGCGATGGCGCGCGAGGCGCCCGAGGATGCCTGGGCAGGTCTGGCGCCCGAAGGACGGTTGATGAAGGGCGCGCCGCCGATGCTCGACCTTGACGATGGCGGCGATGTCGCGCCCGAAGCGCTGCGCGCCAGGGCGATGGAAGCAGAGGACGCGGCGCGCGCCGTACCGGGTGTGACCAACAGCGAAGGCGGCAGCGCCAGCGTCGGCCGGTCGGTGATGGCGCTGGCCACCAGCCACGGCTTTGCCGGGGCCTATACCGTGTCGAGCCACGGCGTTTCGGCCAGCGTGCTGGCGGGCAGCGGCGGCGATATGCAACGCGACTATGATTATCACAGTGCGCGGCACCTGCACCGGCTGGACGCGGCCGCCGATATCGGACGCCGCGCCGGTGAGCGCGCGGTGGCGCGGATCAACCCGGGGCGGTTGGCAAGCGGCATGATGCCGGTGGTGTTCGATCCGCGCGTCGGCAACAGCCTGCTCGGCCATCTTGTCGGCGCCATTGCCGGATCGTCGATTACCCGCAAGACAAGCTTTCTGATCGATGCGCTGGGCACCGCGATTTTCGCCGCTGGCATTACCGTCCGCGATGATCCCCACCAGCCGCACGGCCTGCGGTCCCATCCTTTTGACGGCGAAGGCTTGCCCGTCGGCCCGGTCGCGATTGTCGACCATGGCGTGCTGCAAACCTGGCTGCTCGACAGCGCATCGGCCCGCCAGCTGGGGCTGGAACCGACCGGCCATGCCGGCCGCGGCGGCGGCGGCGCGCCGGGCGTGTCGACGAGCAATCTGTATTTCGAACCCGGCATCATGCCCGTTGCAACGCTGATCGAGGACATTGTCGACGGTGTGTACGTCAACGAACTGATCGGTATGGGCGTCAATGGCGTGACCGGGGATTACAGCCGCGGCGCATCGGGCTTTCGTATCCAGAACGGCCAGATCACCACGCCGGTCGCCGAATTCACCATCGCGGGCAATCTGATCGATATGTTCCGCCAGCTGACGCCCGCCAATGACCTGACGTTTCGCTATGGCATCAATGCCCCGACGCTTAGAGTTGATGGGATGACGGTGGCGAGTGGCTGACGATCTGGACAATGGCCTGATCAACCGCCTGGCCGATGCGATCGCCGACGTCGCGGCCGAAGCAGGCGCCCTGGCACTTGCGCGCTGGACCGATGATTTTGCGCGCTGGGAAAAATCGCCGGGCAATCCGGTCAGCGATATCGATCTGGAAGTGAACGCGCTGATCAAGGCGCGGCTGACGGCGATCGATGCGGCCGCCGGCTGGCTGTCGGAAGAAACTGCCGACAACCCTGATCGGCTTGCCTGCAACCGGCTGTGGGTGGTTGATCCGATTGATGGCACGCGCGATTATCTGCGCGGCCGGCCGGGCTGGGCGGTGTCGATCGCGCTGGTTGATGGCGGCGTGCCGGTTGTCGGCGTCCTTGATGCGCCCGCGCGGCACGAACAATGGCGCGCCGTGCTGGGCGGCGGCGCCACCCGCAATGGCGTCACCATAGCCGCCGGCAATCGCACCGATTTCGTCGGGTCGCGTGTCCCGACCGATCAATTGCCGCGCAACGATGCCGATCTGGTGATGGTCGATAAACCCAATTCGATTGCGCTACGGATTGGCATGGTTGCTGCCGACGAGGCGGATCTGGTCGCCACGCTGCGCTGGGGATTTGAATGGGATATCGCGGCCGCCGCGCTGATCGCGACCGAAGCAGGGGCGAAAGTATCGGATGCCTTTGGGAACATGATTGCCTTTAACACGCCCAGCGCCCAGGCGTTCGGGCTGTTGGCCACGACGCCAGGCATTCATGCGGCTGCGGTCGACCGGCTGGCGGATCGGGCAAAGGCGCTCGCGCCGCGCTGACTTGCCGATTGCGGATCCGGTGCCTAGGCTCAGGCCATGGACAAAATCTTTGCCGCTACCGCGCTCGTCGCGCTGATCGCCACCCCCGCCGGCGCCCAAACCGCCAAATCGTCCGATTATGCAGCGCGCGTGGCCCGCGTGCTCAAGGCGACACCGCTGATCGACGGCCACAATGACTGGCCGGAAACGCTGACCGGACAAGCGGGGGAAAAGCGCTGGACGATCGATCTGACCAAATTGCCCGACACCGGCGACAAGCGATACAATACCGACATTGTTCGCCTGAAAAAGGGCATGGTCGGTGGCCAGTTCTGGTCGGTCTATGTTCCTGCCAGCCTGCCACCGCTTGATCAGGTCAAGGCAACGCTCGACCAGATCGACCTGGTCTACGATATTGTCACCCGCTATCCGCAAAGCTTTGAACTGGCGCGGACCGCCGCCGATGTCCGCCGCATCCACAAGGCGGGCAAGATCGCGTCGCTGATGGGCGTCGAAGGCGGCGGGCAGATCGCCAACGACCTGTCGGTGCTGCGGACCTATCACCGGCTTGGCGCCGGTTATCTGACCTTGACCCATTCGCTGACGATCGACTGGGCGGATTCAGCGACCGACAATCCCAAACATGACGGACTGACCGCCTATGGTGAGGCAGTGGTCCATGAACTCAACCGGCTCGGCATGCTGGTCGATCTGAGCCATGTCAGCGAAGCAACGATGATCGATGCGCTGCGGATCACCAAGGCGCCGGTCATCTTTTCGCACTCCAGCGCCCGCGCGCTCGATGATCACCCGCGCGATGTGTCGGACACGGTGCTGAAACTCGTCGCCGCCAATGGGGGCGTGGTGATGGTCAATTTTGCCCCCAATTATGTGTCGGAAGCGGCCCGCCATTGGTCGGCGGATCTGGCCGCTGAACGGGCAAGGCTGAACACGCCGCCCTTTGGCGGGCTCTATATCGGCCAGCCGGAAAAGGCTGACGCAGCGTTGAAGCAATGGATGGCCGATCATCCCAAGCCCAAGGTCACGCTTGCCGAAGTTGCCGACCATATCGACCATATCGCCAAAGTGGCAGGCGTCGACCATGTCGGGCTGGGATCGGACTTTGATGGGTTGGGCAACGACCTTCCCGTGGGGCTTGAAGATGTCGATACCTATCCCGCGCTGCTGATGGAACTGATGCGGCGCGGCTGGAGCGATACCGATGTCGCCAAGCTGGCCGGCGGCAATGTGTTGCGCGCGATGGAAGGCGCAGAAATGGTCGCGGCGTCGATGAAGGCGGAGCTGCCAGGGACTGCCACGATCGCGATTGACGCCGCGAAATAGCGTCAGCTTTCCGCCGCGATTTTCCTGAGCGCCCGTTCGAACGCTTCGGCTGGCTGCCCACCCATGATCAGATATTTCTGGTCGATGATGACCGCCGGCACGGCAGTAATCCCCTGTTGCTGCCAGAATTGTTCTTCGGCGCGCACATCGCCGGCATAGCGGTCTGATACCAGAACGTCGCGCGCGTCATCGCCATCCAAGCCGATATCGACCGCCGCGGCGACCAGCTGTTCATGGTCCGATGGGTTGCCGCCTTCAGTAAAATAGAGGCGAAAGAGCCGCATCTTGAGCGCGTGCTGCGCGCCTTGGGATTTGGCCCAGTGCAGCAATCGATGCGCATCGAACGTGTTGTAGATGCGGCTGTCGGGCCCGGTGTTCATGGTGAACCCCAAAGCGGCGGCGCTGTCCCTGATCCGCGCGCGATTGCTGGCGGATTGCTCGGGTGTCGAGCCATATTTCTCGGCAATATGTTCGCCAATATTTTGCCCGTCGGGCCCCATGGCCGGATTGAGCTCGAACGGGTGGAAGGTGATGGTCGGATCAATCACGTCGCGCGCCTTGTCGATCGCCGCTTCCAGCGATCCCAACCCAATCACGCACCAAGGGCACGAGACATCGGAGACAAAATCGATCGTCATCGGCCGCGTCACGCATCATCTCCGCGATATTTGATCTCAAGGAAGCGCCCGCGCGTCTCAAGGCTGTCGAGCGACCCCTGCGCAAGCTGCGCGGTCATTTCAGCAATCTGATCATCGATTACCTTCAGCCCGTCAACCAGTTGCGCATCCGGCGTGCGCCCGTTGCGTTCAACCCCGCGCAGCGGCGGCGGGACCTGTGCATAGCCCTTTAGAAATTCGGGTAGCTGTTCGCCGACCAGCTTGCGTACTTCCTGGGCCGCGGGGTCTTCGTCACGCAGCATTGCCAGCTGTGGCGACAAGGTATGGAGCCGAGCGCCGATCTGATCGACCAGCGTAATGGCGGGGGCGGGCAGGGCGGGGCGCTGTGTCTACAGCCAGGCCTGGGTCTGTGCCGGGAGCGCGCGAATATCGACGTCGCGCAGCTTTTCGGGCGTCGGGGCCGATGCCGTTGGAAAGATGGCGAGCATCAACGTCGTGGCGATCAGCAACCCCATGACCGCAAGGGCGCCAAACATGCCCAGCGGCATCACAAAGCCGATGATCACAGCCGCGATCAGGATAGCCGCATCGGCAACCGCGATCCGGGTCAGCCGGCGGGCGATGCTTTGCGTCCGCTGCTGGCGCACCAAACCCTGACGATAGGTCGCCGAAGTCCGGTTCAGCAGTTCGGCAGAACGCGCAATCTGCCGGTCGACATCGGTCATTACACCGCCTCAAGCTTGAACGTGTCCGCCGGGCCAGAGACCTGATTTTGCGTCGCTCCCTCGGCACGGGCGATATAGCCCTTGGACTTTTCGACTTCACCCGAAAGCGCGGTGACGGTCGTCTTCATGCTGTCGAGCGCTTTCAGTTTGAACGTGTCGATGGCATCCATCGTATCATAGATATTCTGGAAGGCACGCTGCAGCGTTTCGAGCGGGATGGTGGATGCCGCCGCCTGCTCATGTATCGCCGCGGTCTGGCTTTTGAGCAGGGCCCCGGTCGAATCGATGATCCCGGCGGTCGTGGCGTTGAGCTGGGTGATTTGTTCGAGCACCAGCTTCTGGTTGGTCAGCGCCTGCGCCACCGTAACCGCGGTACGCAGCGCCGCAACGGTTGTGGTCGATGCCCGGTCGACGCCCTTGACCAGCTCGACATTGTTCTTTTTGACCAGATCAAGCGCCAGATAGCCCTGCACCGTGACCGCCATCTGGGTCAGCAGATCCTGCGTGCGCTGGCGGACATAGAACAGCGCGGTTTCGCGGATTGCCTTGGCTTTGGCGGGATCGGTGTGATCCAGCTCATTGGCCTTGTCCTCCAGCTTGGCGTCCATGGTCTTGGCAAGGACAATCATCTGCTCCAGCCGGCCCATCGACGTCCACAGATTGGCGCGTTCGGTGTCGATCGCCGCATTGTCCATCAGCAGTTCGTCCTTACCCGAACCCAGGCTTTTCAGAATCGCCGAGATATGGCTTTGTGACGACTTATATTTGTCGAAATAATTCCGCATCTTATTGCCAAACGGGATCACCCCGAACAGCTTGCGGCTGGTGGTCAGGCTGCCGCCCTTGCCGGGATCGAGCTGTTCGATGGTGCGGCGCAGCTCGGCCAGATTGCTGCCGACGCCGGAATCCTTGTCCATCGCCTTGACCGGCCGGTCGAGGAACCGGTTGGACTGGCCCGACGCATCGCGGATTTCCTTTTGACCCATGGCTGCAATGGCATCCACCCGCTTGCCAAATTCGGGCGAATTGACGTCCTGCGCGACCAGATCGGTGATGAAGCCGTCAACCTTTTCTTCCAGCTGGCTGCGGGTGCCGGCATCCACCGGCACCAGCCCGGCTGCCTTTTCGGGTGCCACGACCGGCACCGGATCAGGCGGAGTCAGCGTTAAAGGCTGGTCGGCGGTCATTGTTTCGGGCGTCGTGGCCATCAGTGTCTCCATACGCTGGACAAGCGTGATTCTAGACGCATCGCGCCGGCATTCAAGTGTGCCACAAATGTAATACGCTATCTATCGCGCGCAAGCCGGGCAGAAACGATCGCAGACAGCATCAATTGCATCTGATGATACAGCATCAACGGCAGGATCACCGCCCCTGCCAATGCCGGCGGAAACAGGATGCGGGCCATGGGTGCGCCGGTGGCCAGGCTTTTATGGGCGCCCGAAAACAACATGGTTGCGCGGTCCGCCGGGTCCAGTTTCATCACCCCGCCCAAACCCCATGCCGCCGCGAAGGCCAATAAAAGCAGCGCAAATGCCACCATCACCAGCCCGATCAGCGCCGACGGGCTGACCCGGTTCCACAAGCCTTGGGTGGCGGCGTCAGAAAAGGCGACAAACACCGCCAGGACGATGGTTAGCTTGTCCATCATCCCGGCAAGGCGTGCGTGGCGCTGGATCGTTGGTAACGCCTGGTTCCGCAGGAACTGGCCAAGCGCAAAGGGCAGCAGCAACAGCAACGCGATCTTGCCGACGCCAGAGAGCGATATGGCGCCAAAGGCAGTGCTGGCAAGGACGGCGAACAACGCCGGGGTCAACACAACCCCGATCAGGTTCGACGCGGCCGCCGCAATCACCGACGCCGCAACATTGCCCCGCGCGATCGAGGCATAGGCGATGGAAGACTGCACCGTCGTTGGCAGCACGCCCAGAAAGATCAGGCCCATCAGCAATTCGGGCGCGAGCCATCCCGTCAGCGCGCGCGTTACCCCCAGCGTGACCAATGAAAACGCGCCATAGCCAAAGCCAAGGATCGCCAGTTGCAACCGCCACCGCCGGGCGCCATCGACCACCGACTGGCGACTCAATCGTGCGCCGTGCAAGAAAAACAGCAGGAAAATTGCCGCGTTGGAAACCCAGCCGATCGTGGTCAAGACGCGCCCGGTCGCCGGAAACAGCGTCGCCACCACCAACGTTGCGACCAGAATCAGGATGAACCGGTCGGGGACCAGACGGCGAAAAAGCGTGCTCATTGGCGGTTGGCTTAGGCAAGGCGGATCAACCGCGCAATCGTGGGTGATCGCGTCCCTTTGCGCAGCGCACAATTTTACGCTATGCGCGCGCCCTACAATCCCGCTCCAGCATCAGGATCCATCATGAGCCTCCGCAACGTGGCGATCATCGCCCACGTCGATCACGGCAAGACAACCCTTGTCGACCAGTTGTTCCGCCAATCCGGCACCTTCCGTGACAACCAGCGCGTCGAAGAGCGTGCAATGGATTCGAACGACCTGGAAAAAGAGCGTGGCATCACGATTCTTGCCAAGTGCACGTCGATCGAATGGGACGACCATCACGGCCACAAGACGCGGATCAATATTGTCGATACGCCCGGCCACGCCGATTTCGGCGGTGAGGTGGAACGCATCCTGTCGATGGTCGACGGCGTGATCCTGTTGGTCGATGCCGCCGAAGGCGCGATGCCGCAAACCAAGTTTGTGACCGGCAAGGCGCTGGCGCTGGGGCTGCGTCCTATCGTTGTCGTCAACAAGATCGACCGCAGCGACGCGCGCGCCCAGGAAGTGCTGGACGAAGTGTTCGATCTGTTCGTCAGCCTGGAAGCCAATGACGATCAGCTTGATTTTCCTGTGCTTTTCGCATCGGGCCGCAACGGCTATGCCGGCGACAATCCCGATGTCCGTGAAGGCACGCTCGATCCGCTGTTCAACAAGATTGTCGAGCATGTTCCCGCGCCATCGGCTGATCCGGACGGTCCGTTCAAATTCCTTGTCACGCTGCTCGACCGGGATAACTTCCTTGGCCGCATTCTGACCGGTCTGGTATTTTCGGGCAGCGTCAAAACCAACATGCCGATCCATGCGCTCGATCCTGACGGCAAGATCGTCGAGACGGGCCGCGCGTCCAAGATCATGGCGTTTCGGGGACTGGAACGCTTGCCGGTCGATGAGGCCAATGCCGGCGACATTATCTCGATCGCCGGTCTGACCACCGCAACCGTGGCCAACACCATCTGCGATCCAAGCGTTAGCGAGCCGCTCCACGCGCAGCCGATCGATCCGCCGACGCTCAGCATGCGTTTCGCCGTTAACGATTCGCCGATGGCGGGTCGCGAAGGCACCAAGGTGACAAGCCGGATGATCCGCGACCGCCTGTTCCGCGAAGCCGAATCAAACGTCGCGATCAAGGTGACCGAAAGCGCCGACAAGGATAGCTACGAAGTCGCCGGCCGCGGGGAGCTTCAATTGGGCGTCCTGATTGAAACGATGCGCCGCGAAGGGTTTGAACTTGGTATCAGCCGCCCGCGCGTGCTGTTCCGCGAAGACGAAAACGGCGGCAAGCAGGAACCCTATGAAACCGTCGTCATCGATGTGGATGAGGAATATTCGGGCACCGTCGTTGAAAAAATGGCGACCCGCAAAGCCGAACTGACCGACATGCGCCCATCGGGCGGCGGCAAGATTCGCATCACCTTCAGCGCGCCGTCGCGCGGACTGATCGGCTATCACGGCGAATTCCTGTCGGACACGCGCGGTACCGGCATCATGAACCGGCTGTATGAGAAATACGGGACGCACAAGGGCAATATCGAAGGCCGTAAGAACGGGGTGCTGATCAGCAATGGCGCTGGCGAAGCCAATGCCTATGCGTTGGGTCCGCTGGAAGAACGCGGCATCATGTTCGTGGCGCCGGGTGAAGCCCTGTACGAAGGCATGATCATCGGCGAAAATGCCAAGACGGATGACCTGGAAGTCAATCCGATGAAGGCCAAGCAGCTGACCAATTTCCGCGCCAGTGGCGGCAAGGATGACGCGATCCGCCTGACTCCGCCCAAGCGGATGACGCTGGAACAGGCGATCGCCTATATCGACGATGACGAAATGGTCGAGGTGACGCCGAAGTCGATACGCCTGCGCAAGCGCTATCTTGACCCGCACGAGCGCAAAAAGGCGAGCCGCGCCAAGCAAGCGGCGTAGGCGCGCTTCGCGCCGCGCCAGCGCGCGCGTCTTAGCGGCAACGGCGCTGCCGGCGACTGTGCTGGCGGCCAACTAGAGCACCGGTTTTGATTGAATCAAAACCGGTGCTCTAGGTTTTTGGTTTGCCGCGTTTTCCGAGTCATCAGCTGTTTCCATCTGACTTGAAAACGCTCTAGCGGGGTGGGGGCATTCCCCACCCCGTGCACCCTACAGCCCGTCAAGCCCTTTGCTGACCAGGATGTTGACCGAAACACGGCGGTTCTGCGCCTTGCCTTCGGGGGTGTCGTTGCTCGCCAACGGGTCGGCGGCCGCCATACCGGTGGGGGTCAGCATGCGATAAGGCTTCCAGTGGCAGGCCTGTTGCAGATAATTGATGACGCTCCCGGCGCGCTTTTCGCTCAGCAGCTGGTTGACTTCGTCGGTGCCGGTTGAGTCAGTATAACCGACGACCAGCATCAGCGCGTTGTCCACGCCCTCTGCCTCGGCGGCGGTGGTGCACAAATCGGCCTTGGCCTTGGCAGAAAGCACCGCCTTGCCGGTATCGAAGTACACGTTGGTTGTGCTCTTGATATTGTATTTGTCGATATCGCCCAGTCTGCCGCGCAGCGCCTCGGTCGCGGCTGTCTGTTCATCGAAGCGCTGATCGGTGCCGTTGCGGATCATGTTCGCGGTCTTCAGGTCGTTGTTCCGGAACGTGACCTCGAGCGCGATTAGTCCATCGGTCGCCTGCACGGTCTTGACGGTAACGGGCAGGCCGTTGAGCAGCGCGCTGGCGGTCAGGTTGCTGCGACTTCCGCCGAACAAGCCGCCGCCGGCCCTGATCCGGGTGCCCTCGGCGATGGCGATGACGGTGCTGGTGCCGTCCGCGGCCCGGACTTTCATCTTTTCACCATTGCGTGCGGCGATGATCCCCTTGATCTCGGGGCCCGCTGGCAATTTGGTCAGATCGGGAATGCGCTCGCTGGTAACGACGATGGTGGGATCGGGCGTCCCCTGCTGCTCCTGCGCTGCGACGCTGCTCGCTACGGGGATGGTAAGCGCGGCGAGCAGGAACAATGTCCCTGATCGGGTGCAAATGACAGGCATTAAACTGCTCCTTCAACCTTCGACAGCCGCCCCCGCGAGTCGTCGCCCCTTTCTGGTAGATGGCCAACGGCGGCAAGACCACAGTCTTTGCGAAGCCGCTACTTTGAGCACATTGTGCGCCGAACCGATGCAAACCGCCCTATAAATGGCTTATAGTGCTGGGTCGCGGCCCGATTCGGAACCGAGACCGGGCCTTTGGCGGCTGTCCTGCAGACATAACACGCTGTGGCCGTATCGCAGTGGCCCGGCCGAACCGCGCTTCTATGGTTTTCAGGTATCGGCGAAATTCTGATCCCATGGGTTGGCGGGCAGGGCATCAGCCCTGCTCGCTGACCAGGCTTCAACGCCGGTATCCCGCGCCCGGCGCCACTATTGCGCGAAGTTGAACAGCCAGGTGCGGGGAAATTTGGTGGGTTTGGGCGTGCCGTCGAGCCGCACCGCGTGGCGGATGATGACGGGTTTCAGGATCATCTGACCCTTCATCACCCCGGTACCACCACCGGTCGATTCCGCCAGGATCGTTTTGACCGTCGCCATGTTGCCGATGACCCGGCCGAACACCGCATAGCCGGGGTTGCCGGGCCGCGCGTCAAACCCCGGGGCCGCGCCAACGAAGATCGAAAAATTGCCGGTTGCCGAATCGGGTGTGCTGCGCGCCATCGAAATTGCACCGTCGATATGGTGGAGCCCGGTCTTGGTGGTCGGCTCGATGGGGATCGATAGCAGAGTGCGCCTGGCATCGGTGCCGAGTCCGCCTTCGACAAAACCGCGTGCGGGGTTTGCCTTGCTGCGGGCGGAGCGGAAAAAAGTGGTGCCATCCAGCCGACCGTCATCGACATAGCGCAGGAAATTGGCGGTCGTGCCGGGCGCACGCCGGGCATCAAGCGCGAGCAGGATCGGCCCGCGTGACGTCTCCAGCCGGACGCGGACGATTGATGGTTCGGATCTGTTTGACCCCGCCGGTGCTTTGGCGGCGGGTCTGGCTGTCTGGGCAGCCAGCGCGACCGGCAGCAGCGCGGTCCCGACCACGCACGCCAGCCGAGGCATCATTGGCCTTCCGGTCACAGCCCGCCCATTTCCAGCAGGACCGCCCATTCGTCATCGCGCACCGGGGTGACCGACAACCGGCTCTGGCGCAACACCTCGATCCGGGCGAGGCGCGGCTCGGTCTTGATCTCGGCGAGCGTGACCGGGCGCGGCAGCCGTTCGATCGGCCTGACCGCAACACTGGCCCATTTTTCATCCGGGCCATCGGGGCGCCAGCGGCGGGTGATCTCCATGATCCCGACCGCCGCTTTCTCGGTATTGGAATGGTAGAATATCGCGCGGTCGCCGACCTGCATGTCCTTCAGGAAGTTGCGCGCGGTATAGTTGCGGATGCCGTCCCATTCGGTCGTGCCATCGCGGACCAGATGATCCCAGCCATACACATCGGGTTCGGAGCGGAGAAACCAGTAAGCCATGGTCTGCCTCTACCGATATGATGGCCGCGGCCGCAAGCCGGGCAGTGGGTCAGGCCCAACCCCTGCCACATCGCCGGATAAACTCTAAACCCCGCATGAACGGCACATTCCGGCGCGGTTCAGCCCGAACCGCATAGACGAGCGATCAAGCTCGATGGAGTTTGTGCAGCTGTCGCACGAGTCGAGCCGGTGAACTGACTAGGGAGACTGGGACATGAACGCATTGATGAAAAAGGTCGGCCTGGCGGTCGCACTGGGTGCCACATCGCTGACCGCTGCGGCGCCGGCTGAGGCGCAGCATTATCGCGGTGGCTATGGTGGCCATTATCGCCATGGCGGGGATGCCGGGGTTGCAGTGGCGGCGGGCATTGTCGGCTTGGCAATTGGCGCGGCGATCGCATCTGACAATGACCGGTACCGCGACCGCTATTATTATAATCGCGGCTATCCGCGCGATTACGATGTCCGTTACTATCATGATCACGGCTATTATCCGGACAATGGCTATTACGCCTATCGCTACCGTGAGGCGTATCCACGCTGCTATGTCGAACGGCGCTGGGACCCTTATTATGGTGCGCCGGTACGGGTGCGGGTCTGCCGCTGATTGCAACCCGCAAGGGTAACGACGATGCGAATGGGGCGGTCCGGGAACCACTGGGCCGCCCCTTTGCGTTCAGCGCTGAGAGCGACGTTTCAGCCGCCTCCGCGTTTGGCCTCTGGCAATTTGCGCGCGGTTGCGCCAATAGCCCGCGCCATGAGCGATACTCCTCCCGACCGGCTGTCGGTCAATCCGCGCAGCCCGCATTTCGTCCAGTCCGCGCTAGAGCGTGGCATCGGTATCCGGTTCAAGGGCACCGAACGCCGCGATGTTGAGGAATACAGCATTTCCGAAGGCTGGATTCGTGTTGCGCTGGCCAAGAAGGTCGATCGTTACGGCCAACCGCTGACGATCAAGCTGACCGGCCCGGTCGAGGCGTGGTTTGAACGCCCGGCCGAGGATGACGAACAGGCCTGATCCGGGTGGCTGATGGTCGCTGATCAGCGCGTCAGAACGGCCCGGGCGGCATCTTCAAACGCCTTCAATGCGAGTCGGTATGGCCCCGGCCCATGGCTGATCCGGGCGACCCCGGTCGCGGCGACCTGTGCGGCCGAGGGCGCGCCGGCAAACGCCATGAAGTTGACCGGCAGGGGAGACGCGCGACAAATGCGTTCCAGCAGTACCAGATCGATCAGCCCCGGGACAAAAAACCCGCTTGCGCCCGCGTCGGCATAGGCGTGGGCGCGGTCGATGGCGGCATCGGCCCGCGCCTTGTCATGCGCGTCGGGCGGGGATTGCAGAAACACATCCGTGCGCGCGTTGATGAAAAAGGCATCTCCGGTTGCGGCGCGCATCGCCCTGATCCGTGCTGCCTGTTCGTCGATCGGGTGGAGCGCCCGGGTGGCAGCGCCGATCACCTGATCTTCAACATTGCAGCCGATCGCGCCGGTGGCGGCAAGTGCCGCGGCATGGGCCCCTGCGCGTCCCGGATCGGTCGCATAGCCGCCTTCGAAATCGATCGTCACCGGCAAGCGGGTCGCGCCGACGATCCGTCCCGCATTGGCGAGCGCCAGATCAAGCGGCAGCGATTCGGCGTCGAGAAAACCGTGCGCGGCAGCGACCGACCAGCTGCCGGTCGCGATTCCTTTTGCCCCCGCCCGTTCGACCGCCGCCGCGCTGCCGGCATCCCACACATTGAACAATATGATGGGGTCGCCGGGGATATGGAGCTTGGCGAAAGCGTTGAATTTATCCGACATGAAACACCCTCCGCCCCGCATCATGCCAACGGCGCGCGCGCACTGCCAGTGATTCGGCGCGCCATTGGCCAGGACGGGCAGCCAGAGCAATCATTCGGCGGCACCGATAGTCGTATTTGCGGGCGAGGATTGGCGCCATGCGCCCTGCGGTCGCGCGCTGTCTCCCGTTTAGTGCACAAACCTCGCCACCACGTCGCGGTAACTCCGGCTGACCTTCACCTGGGCATTTGATTGCAGCACCAGAAAGCATTCGCCATTGGTGTGGGGCTTTACCTCTTTGACCAGATCAAGGTTGACGATGGTCGACCGGTGGACACGCTGGAAACGGCGGGGATCGAGCCGCTTTTCCAGATCCTTCATCGTTTCGCGCAGCACCAGATTTCTGTCGCCGGTATAAATCACCATATAGTCGCCGGCTGCGTCGATACGC
>JAIELC010000016.1 GCA_019753375.1 Sphingomonas sp. | reverse complement strand
AGGCGCGGTATCCTGCCAATAGGGGTGATCCCGGCCTTTTCGCGGCCGATAGCCAGTCAGCAAATCGCGGGCGGGCGCGAAGCTGTCACCAAGATCAACGGGGATGGACCCGCCAAAGCTGCGGAAGAAAAAGTCGTCAATCCCCGTGTTTGCGGCGCGCAGCCCGCGCTCAATTGCCTGGATCACCGCCTGATCGCGCACGGCATCAGCGGGCTCCACGCCAAGGCGCCAGAGGATTGCCGCTGTCACCGCTGGTTGATAGGCGTCACCAAAGCGGTCGAGAACGTCGATCAGCGCCTTTTCGTCGGCGAAGGGCAGCAGCGTCCCGGCCAGTTGCATGACGTCCCAATGGATCGCTTCAGGCTGGCGGCCGAACGCATAAAGACCATTATGGTCAAAATAGGCGGCAACGAAACCCGGATCCCAGTTGGGGGTGAACCGCCATGGGCCGTAATCAAAGCTTTCGCCCGTTACATTGATGTTGTCGCTGTTCAGGACGCCGTGGACAAATCCGGCAGCCATGAACTGACCGGCCAGGCGGGCGGTGCGCCGAACAACGTGATCAAGCAGCCGCAGCGCTGCATTGTCGCCCGATCCTCCATCGTCGAAATAGTGGCGGAGCACATAGCCGATCAGCTTTTTGAGATTCTCAACGTCCCCAAGCGTCGCCAAACGCTGAAATGTGCCGATCCGAATATGGCTGTGGTTAAGCCGCACCAATACGGCCGATCGCGTGGGCGAAGGCTCGTCGTTGCGCTCCAGCGCCTCACCCGTTTCAATCAGCGAGAAGCTCCGCGATGTGGTGACGCCCAACGCCTCGAGCATCTCGGTTGCGAGGACTTCGCGGACGCCTCCCTTCAAAGTCAGCCGTCCGTCGCCGAAGCGGCTCCAGGGAGTCGTGCCTGAACCCTTGGTGCCCAAATCCATCAGGCGATTGCGGTCGTCGCGCAACTGAGCGAACAGAAAACCCCGACCGTCGCCGATCTGAGGGTTATATACGCGGAACTGGTGGCCGTGATATCTTAGGGCGAGCGCATTGGGTAAATTGTTGGCAAGCGGAAAAAAGCGACCAAAGTGTTGGCACCATGCCCCATCGCTCAGGTCGTGCAGGCCAATTTGTGCCGCTGCGCGATCATTACGGAAGCGCAGTCTGGTCTCCGGGAACTCGGCGGGCCTGACCGGATCGTAAAAGTCGTTGCCCAATTCGAGAATTGCCGGATCGGCATGATAGCGAGCGGGTTGCGGGTTCGAAGCCATCCGGCGATATGGAGGCGAGGCACCCAAGGACGCAACCATGGCCACATATGAAAATCGATATTGGTGGTCGAATGACGGGCTGCGGCTCCATGCACGCGATTACCCCGCTCGATCACCGGACGGCGCCGTTGAGCGCCCACCGATCCTGTGTCTGCCCGGGCTCACCCGCAATGCGCGGGATTTTGATCTGCTGGCTGATCGGTTGTCGGCAGAGTGGCGCGTCGTCGTGGTGGATCTGCGCGGTCGTGGCGAAAGCGCCTATGCCAAGGACTCTATGACCTATGTCCCGTTAGCCTATGTGCAGGATGTTGATGCGCTTCTCGGCGAACTCGGGATTAACCGCTTTGTCGCCATCGGCACCTCGCTTGGTGGGATCGTGACCATGCTGTTGGCTGGCGCTGGCCGCGGCACAATCGCAGGTGCGGTGCTGAATGATGTCGGGCCGGAAGTTGAGGCAGGTGGATTGGCGCGCATCCGCAGCTATGTCGGCAAGTCGAGCAGCTGGCCAACATGGGTGCATGCTGCCCGCGGGCTCGCCGAGGCCAATGGCGATGTCTATCCCAACTACCAGCTCAGCGACTGGCTTGCGATGGCCAAGCGCCTTTACCGGCTGAACAGCGCGGGGCGGATCGTGCTCGACTATGATCTGAAAATCGCCGAACCGCTCCGGGTACCCGGCAACGAAGCAGGACCCGATATGTGGGGGGCGTTTGATCGACTGAACAATGTACCGGTGCTGGTTGTGCGGGGAGCCCTATCAGACATTTTGTCCGACTCCGTGGCGCATCGGATGACCGAGAGGCTTGGCTCGGCAGAGCTGATCACGGTTCCTGATACGGGGCATGCCCCTACGCTTGATGAACCAATTGTCGGGGCAGCGATCGACAGGCTGCTCGACCGCGTGCTTGTGGAGCCGGCCATACCCTGATGTCGGTCCACATCTTACATCTTCACTCCAGTTTCAATTTGGGCGGCAAAGAGGCGCGCGCGGTCCGGCTGATGAACCTGTTCGGCGACGCGGCGCGCCATACAATCGTGTCTGGCGTTACCGATCAGATCGGTGCGCGCGACGCCATCTCTAAATCGGTTCGCTACGAGATCGCGCAGGACCCGCCATCGCTGACCGGTAAGCCATCGGTTGCACGCTACGAAGCACTGGCACGGTACATGCGGCGTTTTGATCTGGTGCTAAGCTATAATTGGGGCGCCATCGACGGCGTGATGGCGCGGCGCGTTTTCAGCAAGGGGATGCCACGGATCATCCATCACGAGGACGGCTTCAACAGCGATGAAGCCGGTGGACTGAAGTTCGAACGCAACATGTATCGCCGCATTGCGCTCCCTGCGGCCCACGCGCTCGTGGTCCCGTCGCAATCGCTGGAGAAAATAGCGCGGCGGGCCTGGCACCAACCGTCTGATCGGGTGCACCGGATCGTTAACGGCATACCGCTGATAAATTACCAAGCGCGTCCGCAAGAGCGCGCAATCCCTGGGTTTCGCAAAAAGCCTGGGGACCTGGTGATCGGAACGATGGCCGGACTTCGCGACATAAAGGATTTGCCGAAACTGGTTCGCGCTGTCGGTGGCGTTTCGGCGCGTATCCAGTTGGTCATTGTCGGGGATGGCCCAGAAAAGGCCGCAATCGAGGCGGCCGCCACGGCGATGGGCATGCGCGATCGGGTCCATCTTCCAGGCTTTTTGCCGGATCCACATCGCTACGTTGGACTGTTCGACATCTTTGCACTGTCGTCGAAAAGCGAGCAGTTTCCGATATCGGTGGTTGAAGCAATGGCAGCGGGACTCCCCGTTGTGGCGCCATCTGTGGGTGATCTTGCGGATATGGTCGACCACTCGAACAGGCCGTTTATTCCTCTCTATGGGGGTGAAGTGGAGCTTCGGAACGCAATTGAGGCGCTCGCCGTTAATGCTGATCTGCGCCGAAGCGTTGGGGCAGCCAATCGATCCAAGGCATTGGCATTATACGATGAATCGACGATGGTGCACGCTTATGCACGCCTCTATGGCAATGCCTTGGGCCAAGAGGACGTATTTACCGCATCATTACGTTAAGTCTTAAGGCTCGCATGCCATAATTTAGCCGTTATATGGGCGGGGATAGTTTGAGGAGCGTGCACGTGTTCAAGGGCCTGAAGCCAATCGTCTACAATGGCCGCGAAGTCTGGCCGCTGGTCGAGGGTGGCAAGGGCGTGGCAGCAACCAACCACGCATCGGCAGGTGCCTGGGCTGCCGCTGGCGGCATTGGTACGGTGTCGGCGGTCAATGCCGACAGCTACGATGCCGATGGCAAGATTATCCCGCAAATCTATCGGTCACTAACCCGTCGCGAACGGCACGAAGAGTTGATCGAGTTCGCGATCGAGGGTGCGGTGCA
Organism: Sphingomonas sp.; assembly: GCA_019753375.1. GTDB lineage: Bacteria > Pseudomonadota > Alphaproteobacteria > Sphingomonadales > Sphingomonadaceae > Sphingomonas. The sequence goes on along the minus strand of JAIELC010000016.1, from coordinate 49,723 downwards.
GCAAGTTCGCCGTGCTTTTGATATTGCTGGTGGCAAGGGCGCGATCAATATCAACGTGCTTTGGGAAATGGGCGGCGCCCAGCGCGTGCTGAACGGGGTGCTGGAGCGCACGCGCGGGATGGTGGCCGGCGTCACCTGCGGTGCAGGCATGCCGTACAAGCTCAGCGAGATCGCGGCGTCCTACAACGTGAACTATCTGCCGATCATCAGTTCTGCACGCGCGTTCCGGGCGCTGTGGAAGCGGGCTTATTCCAAAGCGTCCGAATGGTTGGCTGCGGTTGTCTACGAAGATCCCTGGCTGGCCGGTGGACATAATGGTCTGTCCAATGCCGAAGATCCTCGCGTGCCGGAGGATCCCTATCCACGGGTCAAGGCATTGCGCGAAACGATGCGCGAAGGCGGTATTTCTGACGAGGTGCCGATCGTGATGGCCGGCGGGGTTTGGTATCTGCGCGACTGGAACAACTGGATCGATAACCCCGAATTGGGAAGCATCGCTTTTCAGTTTGGGACCCGTCCGCTGTTGACGCGCGAAAGCCCGATCCCGGATAGCTGGAAGGACCAGCTGACCAGGATAGAGGAAGGGGAGGTGCTGCTGCACCGTTTTTCGCCCACCGGCTTCTATTCAAGCGCGGTGCGTAATCCTTTCCTGCGGCATTTGGAGGCGCGATCCGAGCGCCAGATTCCTTTTTCAACGCAAGCGGCCGGCGACCATATTTTTCAGCTCGACGTCGGGGTGAAGGGCAAGAATTTCTGGGTTACGCGGAACGATCTCTTGCGGGCACGCCAATGGTTTGGCGACGGGTTTACCGAGGCGCTGAAAACGCCCGACAACACGCTGGTGTTTGTTACCAGCGACGATAAGGCAACGATCCGCAAGGATCAGTCTGATTGCATGGGCTGCCTGAGCCAATGTGCCTTTTCCTCGTGGATGGACAGTGAAACCAACTCCACGGGTCGTCTCGCCGATCCGCGCAGTTTCTGTATTCAAAAGACGCTCCAGGATATCGCGCATGGTGGCGATACGGATCAAAATCTGATGTTTGCCGGGCACGGTGCCTACAACTTCAAAAAGGACCCGTTTTATTCGAATGGGTTCGTGCCGACGGTAAGGCAATTGGTGGATCGCATCCTGACCGGCGACTGACGACATAAAAAAGCACGCTTTTTGCTGATGTTAACCATTTTTTCACCGTTGTGGCGCGAAGGTGAGGGCCTGCCATTGGGAGGGGCCCTTGGGAATCCGGACGTCTTCGCAATATCGCACGCCGGAACCAGCGCTGGTTGAACAGCGCCGGGCGTCACGAAATCCTGTTTTTGTCCAGTCAGCGACCGTGCGTCGCCCGCGCGCAAATCCGATCGAAGCGGCATTGCAGGATTTGTCCATTTATGGCTGCAAGTTGGTTTGCGCTCCCTTTAAGCGCGAGGACGACCGCGTCTGGTTGCGCTTCCAGGGCGGTACGCCGATCTCGGCGACGGTTGTCTGGGCCAAGGATGGTGAAATTGGCTGTCGCTTCGATGCCCCAATTTCCAGTGGCATGGTCCGCGCGATGACGCTGGGGCTGTAAAGCGGCTGTAACCCCGTCCGCAGGCGCATTGCTCATCGTCCGGTTTGTGCCTACCCTCCGGTCAAAATAAGGCGACCGGGAGAATGGGGATGCGGCATTGGGTTTGCGGCGCAGTGGCGGCGCTGGCGGCGACAACGAGTATCCCCGCTCTTGCCAAAGGCCCGAAATTTGCCGTTTCGATTACTCGGACATCTTACGGCATTCCGCATATCCGTGCCGGCAACTGGTCCGGCATTGGTTACGGCGTCGGCTATGCATATGCGCAGGACAATCTGTGCATGCTTGCCGAGGAATATGCGACGATTGCCGGTGATCGGTCCAGGTTCTTCGGGCCAAAAAATGTCGCGACGCTGGGCTTTGACAAGATCGACAATCTGTCGTCGGACGTGTTCTTTCGGTCGGTCATCGATCTCCCGGCATTGCGCAAAGGCTATCTGAAACAGTCAGCGGCGGCGCGCGCGCTGATGACGGGCTATGTCGCCGGCTATAATCGCCTCCTGCGAGATCTTGGGCCGATGGGCGTCCCGGCTGAATGTCGGGGTAAGCCATGGGTCCGCCCAATCGCGCGCGATGATCTGCTGCGGCTGTCTGAAAAGCAGATGCTGCTTGCAAGCTCGCTCGCGCTGGCCCCCATGGTGGTCGCCGCAGCGCCACCAGCCGCAGCATCGTCAGCCAGCCCCAGCCTTCCAAAGATCGATCCGCTTGAACCCCGCGACATCGGTTTTGGGAGCAATGGATGGGCCTTTGGGAGCGAACTGACCGAAAATGGACGGGGTGTGCTCGTCGGCAATCCTCATTTTCCCTGGAATGGGCCATCGCGATTCTACGAAATGCATTTGACGATTCCTGGCGTCCTGGACGTCATGGGGGTGTCGATTGCCGGAGCGCCGACCGTAACATTGGGCTTCAACAAGGATGTCGCCTGGACGCATACTGTTACGGCGGCGCGCCATTTCACGATCTTTGAACTGAAACTCGATCCCGCTGATGCGACGGCCTATCTGATCGATGGCAAATCGGAAAAAATGGGCAAAATAAGCGTCAGCGTCCCGATGCCCGATGGCGCAGCACCCGTGGTTCGTACGCTCTACAAAACGCGTTATGGACCAGTGGTGTTCAATCCTTTGGCCGGCTTTGTATGGACGAGGGGCAAGGCCTTTGCGCTTGCCGATGCCAATCGTGACAATCAACGATCACTCGATACCTGGATTGCAATCGATCAGGCGCGCAGTGTTGCGGATATCAAGCATGCCGTGTCCCGGTCGCTTGGCATTCCGTGGGTTAACACAATCGCGACAGACCGAACTGGCGCGGTCTTACATGCCGATGTTACGGCGGTCCCGAACGTGTCGGCCAAAAAGGCAGTGGACTGCGCGACGCCCTTGTCGGCAACGCTGGCCAGCCGGCTGATCCTGCTCGATGGCAGTCGATCTGCCTGCGGGTGGGACTCAAGCCCGGGCACCGCTGCGCCCGGCCTGATGCCGGCCAGCGAACAAGCGATATGGGAACGGCGCGACTACGTCGCCAACAGCAATGACAATTATTGGTTGAGCAATGCCGCCGCCCCGTACCGGCAATTATCGCCAATTCTTGGGTTATGGGGAACCGAGCGGTCGCTCCGTACGCGGTCAGGCCTCGTTGAAATTGCCCGTCGACTGAATGGATCCGATGGGTTGGGGGGTACAAAAATTACCCAGAAGATTGCTGAAGCAATGGCATTCGCCAACAGGAGTTTGGCTGCGGATCTGATGGTCGACCCTTTGTTGCGTGTCTGCAAGGATCAACCCGACCTGGCCGATCCGTGCCAGGTGTTGCAGAAATGGGACCGTCGCTATGATCTGGATAGCCGCGGCGCATATCTGTTCATGGCGTTCTTCGAGGCATTGAAGCCTTCAGCCGCCAGTTGGGCGACGCCCTTCGATCCTGCCGACCCTGTCCACACGCCTCGTGATCTCAGGACCGATGGCGAGGCGGCTGGAAAAATTGTCGCGGCGCTCAGGTCTGCGGTGGATCGGCTGGGGAAAGAGGGCATTGCGATCGACGCGCCGTGGAGCCGTGTTCAGTTTGCGGTCCGCGGCGCCGACCATGTGCCGATTCATGGCGGCAGCGGGCAATTGGGCATCTTGAACGTGCAGCAATCGGCAAAAGCGCAGGGAGGAATCGTGCCGTTCCACGGTACCAGTTACATTCAGGTCGTAACGTTCGATGACAAAGGGCCGGTTGCCGATGCGTTGCTGAGCTATTCACAATCGACCGACCCGGCATCTCCCTATTTTGCCGATCAAACCCGCGCATTTTCCGCCAAGAAATGGCACCGATTGCCCTTCACATCTGCCGAGATTGCCGCAGATGGGGCAATGACCAGCCGGATCAGCGAATAGTGCGGACGCGCCTAGAGCATCGTGCTTGAAATATGAATCGTCATTGCGAGCGCAGCGACGCAATCCATCGTGCCGCTTGACAATCGTCTGGATTGCGTCGCTGCGCTCGCAATGACAGGTGATCCAAAATTACGGCACGATGCTTCAGAGCGTTTTTAAGTCTGGTGGACACAGCTGACGACCCGGAAAACGCGGCAAATCAACGACCTGGAGCGCCGGCCTTGATTCAATCAAAACCGAACGCGCTCCAGGCTAGATCCAGCCTTCCAGCACCTGATCGGGAGGGCGGTGACCGTCGGCCCACATGCGAATATTGGTGATCACACGCTCCCCCGTGGCAGCGCGGCCTTCATAGGTGGCGGACCCCATATGCGGGGTCATCACCACGTTGGGCAATGCCAGCAAGCGCGGATCAATGACGGGTTCGAATGTCCAGACATCGAGCCCGGCGCCGGCCAGTTTTCCGGCCTCGAGCGCTTCCACCAGCGCTTCTTCATCAACGATGCCGCCGCGCGACGCGTTGATCAGATAGACATGGGGCCGCATCAGCGCGATCCGGCGGCGATCAATTAGTTTCTCGCTGTCGGCGTTGCGCGGCGTGTGAATTGTCACGATATCGATCTGCGCGAGCATTTCATCGAGATTTTCGTGCCAGGTGGCGGCAAGCTGCGCCTCCAGCACCGCCGGCAAGCGGTGGCGATTGTGATAATGGATCGATAAACCAAAGGCGCGGGCGCGTTGCGCGACGGCTTGGCCAATCCGGCCCATACCAATGATCCCCAGCGCCTTGCCGCCAATTCGGTGGCCAAGCATGCCGCCCGGGCTCCAGCCCTTCCACTGCCCGGACCGAACGAGCTTTTCGCCCTCTGCCAAGCGGCGCGGCACCGACAGGATCAACGCCATGGTCATATCGGCGGTGTCTTCGGTCAGAACCCCGGGGGTGTTGGTGACAATAATTCCCCGCGCGCGGGCCGCCTTCAGGTCAATATGGTTCACGCCAGCGCCGAAATTGGCGATCAGTTTCAGCCGGCTGCCTGCTTTTTCGATCAAGCTAGCGTCGATCGTGTCCGTGACTGTCGGGACAAGCACGTCGCAATCGGCCACCGCGGTTTCCAGCTCAGCGCGGGTCATCGATTGATCGCGGTGATTCAACGACGCATCGAACAATTCGGCCATCCGATGCATCACCGCATCAGTCAGCTCGCGCGTAACCACGACCTTGGGATTTGATAACTTGGGCAAGGCGCGTCTCAACTCTGGCATAGATCAGGATTGGCGGGTCTCAATCGCGGCGTCAACGGTAGTTGAAGCCAGCCACCGCTTCGCGATACACGAAAGAATGACGTGCGAGGGTTAGAAGAATGCGATTCCTGGTTCGGCTATTGCCGTTGGTTGTCCTGTTTGCGGTGGTAATTTTCGACCTGAATCCGGCAGCGGCGCAGAAGCGTAAGCTGCCGTATTTTGCATCGATTGCCGCCAGCAAGGCGCGGATGCGGACGGGCCCGGGTCGTAACTATCCGGCAAGTTGGTTGTACCAACGCGCCGATCTCCCGATCAAAGTCGTCGATATCTACAAGGAATGGCGAAAGGTTGAAGACCCGGATGGGACGCAAGGGTGGATGCAGGCAAATCTGCTGAGCGAGCATCGTACCGCGATTGTCACGGGAACGGCGGTCGACCTGCTTGCGGCGCCCAATTTTGATAGCGAGATAGAATGGCGCGCTGCTCCCGGGGTTGTTGGCAGGGTGAGCAAATGTAGCCGCACATGGTGTTGGTTTGATGTTCGCGGGCGGGCCGGATTTGTGGAGAAGAGCCGAATTTGGGGTGTCGCTGCCGAGGAAACATTCTCGTAGGGAATAGCGATGGCGTTTCGGATTATCGAAGATGACCTGTCCGGCCAGCAGATCCGTGATCTGATCGCCTTGCATTTGTCGGGGATGCACGCGCACAGCCCGGCGTGCAGTGTTCACGCAATGGACGTGGATCGGCTGCAGGTGCCCGACATCACTTTTTGGTCGATCTGGGAAGCGGACGCGCTGGTTGGGTGCGGGGCGCTGAAAAAGCTGACGCCCGATCACGGCGAGATCAAATCGATGCGTACCCACCCCAGCGCGTTAGGGCGCGGCGCGGGCACGGCGATGCTGCGACATATCATCGAGCAGGCGCGCGTGCGCCATTACACGCGGTTGAGTCTGGAAACGGGATCAGCGCCGGCCTTTGCACCGGCGCTTCGGCTGTATGCGCGCCATGGCTTTACAGCGTGTCCGCCCTTTGCGGATTATGAAGAGGACCCGTTCAGCCGGTATCTGACGCTGGCGCTCGAGCAGCAATAACCGAGCGCATCCGCGGATCTGATGTTTGCGGGGCTGACCGTCACCGGCCGCTATACTGCCGGAACCATTCAACAAAGCGCGGTACGCCGACTGATATCGGCGTTGCGGGATGAAAACCGGTATCGCGTTGCAGCGCGCTGACATCGGCAAAGGTCGCTGGAACGTCGCCGGTCTGCATTGGCTCATAAAGCCGGATCGCCGGTTTGCCGCAGGCTTGTTCAAATTGGTCGATCAGCGTCTCGAGTGGTTCGGCCCGGCTGTTACCGATGTTATAGATCGCATGCGGCGTGGTGCTGCCTCCGGCCTTGGCGCTGCCATCATCTGCGGGCGGCCGGTCAAGGGTTGCCAGCACGCCTGTAACAATATCATCAATATAGGTGAAATCGCGGCTCATCTGGCCATGGTTGAATATTCGGATAGGGCGTCCCGCCAATATCGCATCGGTGAACAGCCAGGGTGCCATGTCGGGGCGACCCCACGGCCCATAGACGGTGAAGAACCGCAGCCCGGTCTGCGGCAGCCGGTGAACATTGGCGATTGCTTCGCTCAGCAATTCGTCCGCGCGCTTGGTGGCGGCATAGGTCGACATCGGGTGATCCACCCGGTCCTCGACACGAAATGGCAGCGACGTGTTGCCGCCATATACCGATGAGGACGACGCATAGACGAAATGCTTCACACCCTTCTGTCGGGCCAGCTCCACCATGTTGATATGGCCCACCAGATTGGACCGGACATAGGCCTTTGGATTGTCGATCGAATAACGAACCCCGGCCTGTGCGCCGAGATGCACGACGCGGTCGAAATCGGCATGCTCCATCACGCTGATCAGTGCATTGTCATCGGCAAAATCGAGACGGTGGAAAGTGAAATCGCCGCCGTGCCGATCGATTTCAGCAAGCCTGGCATGCTTTAACGCCGGGTCGTAATAATCATTGATATTGTCGATACCGATAACCGCTTCACCCCGCGCAAGGAGGGCAAGCGATACGTGCATGCCGATAAATCCTGCGGCACCGGTGACGACTACGGCCACAACGACGCTCCGGGAAATTGCGGCATGACGCAGATCATTGGTCGATCAATTCCAGCGCAACGGCTGTCGCCTCGCCGCCGCCAATGCACAGCGACGCAAGACCACGCCGCTGGCCAGTTGTCTGTAGCGCAGAAATAAGAGTCGCCATGATGCGTGCGCCAGATGCGCCGATGGGATGGCCGAGTGCGCACGCACCGCCGTGGATGTTGACGGTGTCGTGGCTCAGGCCAAGGTCGCGCATCGCGATCATGGCAACAACGGCAAAGGCCTCATTAATCTCGAACAGATCGACGTCGCTGCTGGTCCAACCGGCCCGTTCAAGCGCCTTGCGCATCGCAAACACGGGCGCAGTAGTGAAAAGCGCAGGGGCGTGGGCATGCGCGGCATGGGCAACAATGCGCGCAACGGGCTGCAGACCCAGCCGGTCGGCGACCGACTGGCGCGTCATCACCAGCGCGGCCGCCCCGTCGGAAATCGACGACGCGTTGGCGGCGGTGATTGTTCCATCTTTTGAGAATGCGGGCTTCAGCGATGGAATCTTGCCTGGATCGCCCTTGGTGGGTTGTTCGTCCAGGGACACTGTTATCGGACCCTTGCGCCCCGAGATTTCAACGGGCGTAATTTCGCGATCGAACGCGCCGCTCGACTGCGCCAATTTGGCGCGTTCCAGCGAGGCGATGGCGTAACTATCCTGCTGCTCGCGCGTGAACTGATATTCGGCGGCGGTATCCTCGGCAAAATTGCCCATCAGCTTGCCGGGCTCATAGGCGTCTTCAAGGCCATCAAGATACATGTGATCTTTCAGGACATCGTGGCCAATGCGCGCACCGGCGCGATGCCGCATCGACAGATAAGGAGCATTGGTCATGCTCTCCATGCCGCCCGCGATCAGGAGGTCAACCGATCCGGCCGCCAGCGCATCTGACGCCAGGATCGCGGCTTGCATCCCCGATCCGCACATCTTGTTCACGGTTGTCGCTTCGACATGTTGTGGAAGGCCCGCGTTGAGCGCCGCCTGCCGCGCCGGTGCCTGGCCGAGCCCGGCCGGTAACACGCACCCCATATAGATGCGCTCGATCGCGTCGCCGTGCAGGCCCGCTCGCTCCACCGCCGCGCCGACCGCAGTCGCGCCCAGATCGGTTGCCGATGCTCCGGACAACGCCCCCTGGAAACTGCCCATCGGGGTGCGGGCATAGGACAGGATGACGACGGGATCGGTGACCATGGGGTGCGCTCCGGAAACATGACTACTCGCCCGCGATCTAGGCGCTTCATGGGAGCATTTCAAACGCGCGGATGGATTGGCAAGAACGGATCGCCTATCGCGATCATCATGGCACCAACTTTGCCCTCCATCGACGCTGCCGCTGCCTGGCCGTGGGCTGTGCTGTTGAGTGGACTGGGCGTGTTGCTGGGCAGCTTTATCGCCGCGTTGGTGGTCCGCTGGCCCGAGGATCAATCCGTGCTGCGGGGACGATCCAGGTGTGACAGCTGTGGTCGCACGCTGGGGGCGTTCGAGCTGATACCCGTGCTCAGCACCCTTTGGTTACGCGGCCGGTGCAGGACGTGCGGCGCCAGAATCGATCCCGTCCATTTGACGATCGAACTGTTGGCGATGGCGGTCGGCGGTGTTTCAGGCTTGTTGCTGCCCGGCACACCAGGTCTGGCAGCCGCGCTGTTTGGTTGGTTATTGCTGACGTTGGCCATGCTCGATGTGCGGGCGTTCTGGCTACCCGATCGCTTGACGGCGTTGCTTGCCGCTAGTGGAATTGCAGTCGGTGTAGCGGGCATCGGCCCCGACCTTGGCCAACGCGTCATCGGCGGTATCGCGGGATTCGCGGCGCTTTGGACGGTTGCGTTTGGCTACCGCGCGATTCGGGGACGCGACGGACTAGGCGGTGGAGACCCCAAGATGCTGGGCGCGATTGGCCTTTGGGTAGGGTGGCAGATGCTGCCGATCATTGTCGTGCTGGCCAGCATGGCTGGCCTTGGCGTGGTTGTGCTCTGGACCCTGACCGGGCGCGGGGCGCAATCGGATGATCGGTTGCCCTTCGGGACGCTGTTGGCGATCGCTGCTTATCCGAGCTGGGTTGTCATGCTATGGATGCAAGGATGAAATCGCCTTGGCTCCTGATCCCCATTCTCATTGCGACCCAGGCTGTAGAAGCGCGCCCGAAGCAACGAGTGCCGAGTCTGCGGTCGAAAGGGATTTCTGCGCGACCACCAATGTCTGTTGACGGGTTACCGATTGGCGGGTTGCCGGCGCAGGATTTGCCGCCGGGCAAATGCGCAGCGTTTCTTTGGACAACCACCGCCAACCAAACGCTGATTGCGATGATTTCAACCGATCCTGCCTTGATCCGCTATGCCCCAGGCGGCGTGGTGGGCGATCTTGCCCGCACCAGCGCAATGGGCACCAGCAAGTTCGGCGTCGCGACACAAAGCAGCTTCGCCAGCGGGACGGCGAGGATCGTTGCAGAGCTGACCATCGTCGAACGCGCCGACATTACCAATGGTGCATCGATTCCGTCGGGTATCCTGACGATTACCGGAAACGGCACGGATTCTATCATTGTCCCCGTAATCGGCCTTATCGGCTGCGGTTAGTTCATCCGTTCGCGGCGGCTTTCGAGCCATCGCCGCTCTGCCGCTTCGGGTTTCAGCGCGAGCGCCGCGTCATAGGCAGCGCGCGCCGCGGCACGCATCCCTAACCGGGCAAGCAAATCCGCGCGCACCGCGTGGAAAGGCTGGAAGGCGGCAAGTGCTGGCGCATGCAGTTCATCGATTTCCTTCAACGCGGCCACGGGACCGGCGACTTCGGCTAACGCCACCGCTCTGTTCAGGCGCGTAATGGGATCGTCGCGAACCAGCAGCAGCGCATCATAAATCGTCAGAATCGCCCGCCATGGGGCCGGAGTCGCCAGCGATTTGCGCAAGCACCATTCGGCGTGCAGCAGTGCGACCAGACCACGCGCACTAGTTCGTCCTTGAGCCAGGAAGAGCGAAAGATAGCGCCGGCCATCCGCAATAAGCGTGGTATCCCAGAGCGCCGGATCCTGGTCTGCCAGCGGCACCATCATGCCGTCCGGCGTGAAACGGGCGGGCCGACGTGCTTCCGCAAAACGAACAGTCGCGGCGAGCGCAAGAACATCCGCCTCACGCGGAAGCATCTCGGCCAAAATCGCGGTGATGCCAAGCATTTCGCGCGCATAGCCGGCATAGACGCCGGTGCCCGCCGCATCAGCATGCGCGCGGGCATACGCAATGTCGATTGTGCTCAGCACGGCGTCGATCCGGTCGGGCCAGGCATCCGGACCGGGCACGTCAAAAGAAATGCCCGCACCGGCAATCTTGCGTTTGGCGCGCACCAGCCGCTGCGCCAGGGTGGGTTCAGACAGCAAGAACGCCTGGGCTATTTCCTCGGTCGTCAGCCCGCAAACCAGGCGCAGTGTAAGGGCGGCGCGCGCATCGGGGTGGATCGCTGGATGACAGCAGACGAAGATCAGCCTCAGCCTTTCGTCGGGGATGATCGGCGTCGCCATCATCAGCTCCTCCACCGTGGGCTCGGGTTCGGGTTCGGGCAGCGTAGCCCGTTCCCGAACGGCCCGGCGCCGCAGCCGATCAAGCGCAGAGCGTTCTGCCACCCGGTACAGCCACGCAGCAGGATCATGTGGATCCGCGTCTTCCCATGCGGACACTGCCTTTAGGCAAGCATCGGCAAACGCGTCCTCGGCCAGATCAAGATCGCGAAACCGAGCGGCGAGTGCAGCTATGATGCGGCCACTATCCGCTCGCGCTGCGCGATCAAGTGCGCTGGTCAATCGCGTCTCTCTTAGGCCAGCGCACGCCCGTTCATTCAGGCCGTCGGGCCGGGAAGGACAGGGCGAATTTCAATCGCGCCGTCACCCGCCAGCGGAACCTGCTTAGCGATGGCAATCGCGGCATCAAGGTCGGCGGCGTCGACGACATAATAGCCGCCCAGCTGCTCGCGGCTTTCCGCAAAGGGGCCGTCATGGATGCTGTGCTTGCCATTGGTGGTGCGCAGCGTTGTCGCGGTCAGGGCAGGGTACAGACCATTGCCGCCGATAATAGCGGCCCCATTCTTCATCCCAAATTCCATATGTTTCGCAATAATCGCGTCCATCGCCCCGGGCGCGGTATAGGCGCTTTCATCTTCGATGATCATCAGCATGTACTGCATCGTCGGTCTCCATCTGGCCGATCGCGAAACTGCGATCGTAGTTGGGAGACGCGCGAACGGAAGCAGAATCGACAGGGGCATTTTTTTAAAGTCGTACGGGACGATCGGGCGCTGGAGGGTGAGGGGGGCGGGTCGCTGGTCCCTAGCGATCGATGCGGGATATCTGTGGCAGTATGACGGGCCCGGTATGCCTGCCATGGTTCCAGTCAATCATCACCTTGGGCTTTGACCGGCAATTCAGTCAAAATAGCCCTGATAAGGATCCCGCCTTTGCGGCCTCAGACGGTGCAGCAATGGCGCATGTTTGCGACTCTTTTTCAAAAGAGTCCGGGGGGAAACCGCATGGTGCCCCGTCTCGTTCATCGCGACGACATATTTCTTGGGAATGCGGTGCCAGCGACCGCCGCGCGCCCTGATCAGGGCGTGACCGCATCGATCGCATTCCCCGAAAAAGACACCGCCGCTGAACGTCGCGTTGTCCGTATAGTGTCCAAATAGGCAACCGATCATAAGAACGCGATACACTAATATTATTTAAGAATCACAACTGCATTGTGGGTAATGTCGGATCAGTTGCGCAACGAAAACCTCAATCAATTGGCCACGGATCGTGGCGTTGCGGATTGTTGGCTGGCGCGCTGCCGCCACCGCGCTTGCAAAAACGGTGCTGGCGTTTTTTAAATCTATTCGCTCGCTTCGACATGGAGCCATTGGGCATGCTGTGGTGCCTTTTTGGTTTGGCTCCATTCCTCCAGCATTAGCGGCGCAACGCGTTCGAGTTCCGCATATTGTTCCGGCGTGCCAATATTGCACGCCAGCTCAAGCCGGTGGCCATTGGGGTCGAAGAAATAGATCGACCGAAAAATCCCGTGAAAGGTTGGTCCAAGCACGTCGATGCCCTGCGCTTCGATATGGCGCTTCGCTGCCTTCAGCGTGTCGACATCGGCGACTTCGAAGGCGATATGCTGCACCCAGGCGGGGGTATTGGGGTCCTTGCCCATCTCCGGTTGGTTGGGCAGTTCAAAGAAGGCGAGCACATTGCCGCCGCCGCAGTCGAGAAAGACGTGCATATAGGGGTCATAGGCGCCGGTCGACGGGACGTGATCCTCGGCAAAGGCGTTGGTATAGCGCATGCCCAATACGCGTTGGTAAAACTCAACGGTCTCTTTGGCGTCGCGGCAGCGGTAGGCAACGTGGTGAATCCGGCTAAGCGAAAATGGCGGCGTCATTCGGCGGGTTCCTTCAGCGCAATCGCACCGCGTTCCAGTTGATCCTGCTCGATCGACTTGAACAATGCGGTGAAGTTGCCTTCCCCAAAGCCTTCATCCTTTTTGCGCTGGATGAATTCAAAGAATAGCGGGCCGATTTGCGGCTGGGCAAAGATCTGCAACAGCAGGCGCGGGTCACCGCCTTCGGTCGATCCATCGAGCAGAATACCGCGCGCCTGGAGCTCGGCAACGGGTTCGCCGTGGCCTGGCAGACGATCATCGAGCATCTTGTAATAGGTGGCAGGGGGGGCAGCCATCAACGGCACCCCGTTCGCGCGCAGCCGATCAAGGCAGGGGATCAGATCGTCGCAAATCAACGCGATATGCTGAATACCCTCGCCATTATAGGCGCGCAGATATTCTTCGATCTGACCGCCACCCGCCTTGCCTTCTTCATTCAGCGGAATGCGAATTTTGCCGTCAGGCGCCGTCATCGCCTTGCTGGTCAGGCCAGTATATTCGCCCTTGATGTCGAAATAGCGGATCTCGCGAAAGTTGAAGATGCGTTCGTAAAAATTGGCCCAATGCGCCATGCGACCGCCATAGACATTGTGCGTCAGGTGATCGATCAGCCGGAAACCCGCGCCCACCGGATGCCGGTCAACCCCGGGCAAATAGACGAAATCAATGTCGTAGATGCTCAGCTCATCGCCGTACCGGTCGACAAGATAGATCAACGCCCCGCCAATGCCGCGCAAAGCCGGAATCCGCAGTTCCATCACGCCGGTTGTGCTCTCGACGGGTTCCGCTCCGCGTTCAATTGCGGCGGCGTAAGCGGCTTGCGCGTCACGGACCCGAAACGCCATGCCACATGCCGATGCGCCGTGTTCAGCCGCAAAATAGGAAGCGTGACTGCGGGGTTCGTAATTGACGATCAGATTGATCCCGCCCTGGCGCCACAGATCAACGTCCTTGGACCGGTGATGGGCAATATGGGTAAATCCCATCGCCTCGAATACCGGCTCAATCACGCCTTTGGTTGGTGCGCAGAATTCCACAAATTCGAAGCCATCCAGGCCAATCGGATTGTCGAACAGATCAGTCATGCAGCGCTCCGGTTAAAGGCAACTGGTATCAAATGAAACTATATCGATCGTGTTTGGAGCTGTAAAGACTTTGGCGGATATTGCCGGATATACGGCCTTCAAGGGGATGGCATATCGCGTACAGGATAGCTATCGATCACCGCGTGACCCGATATGATTCCACGGATCGCGCCTTTGCCATCGGCCTTGCCGCGCTTGCCGGGTATGTGGACGCGATAGGCTTCCTGGCGACAGGCGGCTTTTTCGTATCGTTCATGTCCGGCAACACAACGCGGCTGGGGGTCGGCCTGGCCTCCCTGTCGGGCGAAGCCGCGGTTGCGATCCGGTTGATCGTGATGTTCGTCGGCGGCGTTGCGTTGGGCAGTTTGGTGGCGCGCGCCGCAGGGCAGTGGCGCCGCCCGGTCATCCTGATATTGATTGCGGCCCTGCTTGGCGGATGCGTTCTTCTCGACGGTCGCGCCCAGCCTGGACCTGCAGTGGCGTTTCTGGCGCTCATCATGGGGATGGAGAATACGGTCCTGAGCGGCGATGGCGAGGTCCGCGTCGGCATTACGTACATGACGGGCACGCTGGTTCGTGTTGGGCAGCAGATTGCCGCGGCGATTACCGGTGGTCCCGGCGGGGGCTGGATTCCGCATCTGATGCTGTGGGCTGGCCTGATGTGCGGCGCATGGATCGGCGCGGCCGCCTATATGGCGCTGGGCTTTTCGGTATTATGGGCCGGCGTGGGTGCGGCACTGGCATTGGCGGTCGTCAGCATGGTAATCCCGGAACGGGCGACATGAGCGGGTTGCGGCTCGACACGTTTCTTCCCTATCGCCTGTCGATTGCTTCAAACCGCGTTTCCGCAGCCGTGGCGACTGCCTACCAGGCACTTTTCGGCCTAAAGATTCCTGAGTGGCGGCTGATCGCGGTTATTGCTGAAGGCCAGGCGATGACGCAGCAGGCGCTCGGCGTGAAGACGCAAATGGACAAGGTGATGGTCAGCCGCGCAGCAATTGCGCTGGTTGATCGCGGGTTGATTACGCGCCAGCCCAACCCCGACGACCAGCGATCTCATCTGCTCTCGCTCACCATCGCAGGGCGCGCGCTGTACGACAGCGTCGCGCCCAAGGCGCTGGAGCTGGAGGCCAGGGTCTTTGCCGGCTTTTCTGCCAAAGAGATTGAACAGTTCACCACCATGCTCGGTCAAATTGAGGCAGCGGCGGCCGATCTTGACCGAGAACGGGGTTGATACGCGGGCAGTGCATCGCCTAAGCGCAGCGCGCCTCCCCGGGCCCGATCATTGCCATCCAAGGAGGAATCATGTCCGCATCCGTTGATCGCGCCGGCCTTGCCGTCGCCGCCGAACTGGCGGCGTTCTTTGAGGAACAGGTTCTGCCGGGCCTTGGCATCGCGCCCGACGGTTATTGGGCGGGCGTTGCGGACATCTTAGCCAAATTCGCACCTGAAAATGCCACGCTTTTAAAGAAGCGCGAGGCGCTCCAGACGCAGATCGATGCGCGCTATCAGGCTGGCGAAGCGGTCGATGAGGCGTTTCTGCGCGAGATTGGCTATCTTGTGCCCGAGCCGGCGCCGTTCACCATCGGCACCGAAAATGTCGATGCGGAGATCGCGACAATGGCCGGGCCGCAGCTGGTGGTGCCCATCCTCAACGCGCGCTTCGTGCTGAACGCCGCCAATGCGCGGTGGGGTAGCCTGTATGATGCGTTCTACGGCACCGATGCGCTGCCGGGCGCGGCCAAGCCGGGCGGGTATGATGTCGAGCGCGGCGCGCAGGTAATCGCGGCGGCGAAGGCGTTTCTGGATCAGGCGGTGCCCCTCGAAGGAGCTAGCTGGGCGACGCTCGACACGCCAGAGGACGCGACCATTTTCTTGGACAAGAGCGTCGCTGAATGGATCGACTTGCGTGGCAACTCGATGCTGTTCCGTCACAACGGCCTTCACATTGAAGTCGTCATCGATCGCACGTCGCCAATCGGCCGCGATGATCCCGCCGGCATCGCCGACGTCATCCTCGAATCCGCGCTGACGACGATCTGCGATCTGGAAGATTCGATCGCCGCGGTTGATGCGGAGGACAAGGTTGCTGCGTACACCAACTGGCTCGGGCTGATGAAAGGCGATCTGGAGGAAACGTTCGAAAAGAGTGGCAAGCAGCTTACCCGTAAGCTCAATGCCGACCGGGTCTATGATCAAGGGACGGTGCTCCCCGGCCGCTCGCTGCTGTTCGTCCGCAATGTCGGCCACTTGATGACGACGCCCGCGATCCACCTGCCGGGTGGCAGCGAGGCGCCGGAGGGGATTCTCGACGCGATCATGACCTCGACGATCGCGCTGTACGATCTGCGCGGGCTCGGGAAGCTCAAGAACAGCCGAACCGGTAGCGTCTACATCGTCAAGCCCAAGATGCACGGGCCGGAGGAATGCGGCTTCACCAATCGCCTGTTCGATGCGGTTGAGGACCTGTTGGGGTTGGCGCGCCATACCATCAAGGTCGGCGTCATGGATGAGGAGCGCCGCACCTCGGCCAATCTCGCCGCGTGCATCCATGCGGTGAAGGATCGCATCGTCTTCATCAACACCGGCTTCCTCGATCGCACCGGTGACGAAATGCACACCGCGATGCATGGCGGCGCGATGATCCCCAAGGCGGAGATGAAGGCAAGTGCCTGGATCAAGGCCTATGAAGACCGCAACGTCCGGATCGGCCTCGCGCATGGTCTCTCGGGCAAGGCGCAGATTGGCAAGGGCATGTGGGCCGCGCCCGACCGGATGGCCGACATGATGGCGCAAAAGATCGGCCACCCGATGAGCGGCGCCAACACCGCCTGGGTGCCCAGCCCTACGGCGGCGACGCTCCACGCGATGCACTATCACAAGGTCGATGTCTTCGCCCGGCAACGCGAGATTGCGGGGGAGGCGATCCCCGCCCTCGATGGCCTGTTGACGGTGCCCTTTGCGGGCGGACGCAACTGGACAGCGGAAGAAGTCGCCCGCGAACTCGACAACAATGCGCAGGGTATACTCGGCTATGTGGTGCGCTGGATCGACCAGGGCATTGGCTGTTCGAAAGTGCCCGACATCAACGATATCGGCCTGATGGAGGACCGCGCGACGCTGCGCATCTCATCGCAGCACATCGCCAACTGGCTGCTCCACGGCGTTGCCACAAGGGAGGATGTCGATGCCGCATTCGACCGAATGGCGGCAAAGGTGGATGCGCAGAACGCCGACGATCCGCTCTATCGGCCGATGGCGGGCCACCCCGACAGCATTGCTTTGCAAGCGGCGCGCGCCCTTGTCTTCGAAGGCGTGGCGCAGCCCAGCGGCTATACCGAGCCCTTGCTGCATGCGTATCGCACGCACGTAAAGGCGGGGTAAATCGCTGCCGCCAACAACCTCTCCCTTTGCGTTGCAAATCAAAATCGAATATCAGGTATGGGCATGGGAGATGCCGTAATGGATCATGTCGACGTCATCGTGGTTGGTGCTGGGATTTCCGGTGTCGGCGCAGGCTATCATTTGCAGGACAAGAGCCCTGATCGCAGCTACATGATCCTTGAAGGTCGGGCCGACATGGGCGGCACCTGGGACCTGTTTCGATATCCGGGTATCCGATCTGATTCCGATATGTACACGCTTGGCTATGCATTTGAGCCCTGGACAGAAGCCAAGGCCATCGCCGACGGTCCCAATATCCTGAACTATGTAAAGCGGACCGCTGCCAAATATGGAATCGACAAGCATATCCGTTTCAACCACCATGTGAAGGCGGCCAACTGGTCCACCGATGAAGCGCGTTGGACGGTCACCGCCGTCACCGACGGCCATGAAGTTCAGTATAGCTGCAATTTCCTCTTTATGTGCTCGGGCTATTATAATTACGCGCGGGGCCACACCCCGGATTTTCCCGGTGTCGACAGCTTTGCCGGGCAGATCATCCACCCGCAATTCTGGCCTGACGCGCTCGATTATACGGGCAAGAAGGTGGTCGTCATCGGATCGGGCGCGACGGCGGTGACGATTGTTCCCGAGGTGGCCAAACAAGCAGCGCACGTGACGATGCTCCAGCGATCGCCGACATATGTGGTCTCGCGCCCCGCTGAAGATGGCATTGCCAACTGGCTGCGCCGGATACTGCCCAGCAAGCTTGCCTATGCCCTTACGCGCTGGA
Organism: Sphingomonas sp.; assembly: GCA_019753375.1. GTDB lineage: Bacteria > Pseudomonadota > Alphaproteobacteria > Sphingomonadales > Sphingomonadaceae > Sphingomonas. The sequence continues at coordinate 31,713 of JAIELC010000016.1, read as the reverse complement.
AAAATGTGTTGTTTGGCATGTATTTCTTCCGCGTTGCCCGTCAAAAGCCGGCGATGGTGAAGGGGCGCATTATCGATATGGTGCGCGAGCATCTCGGCCCGGATTACGATGTCGATAGGCATTTTACGCCGCGTTATAATCCCTGGGATCAGCGATTGTGCCTGGTACCCGACGCTGATCTGTTCGAGGCGATCAAGGCCGGAACGGCGTCGGTCGTCACCGATCGGGTCGACCATTTTGATGCGGCAGGGATCGCGCTGGAATCGGGCGATCGGATCGATGCCGATATCGTGGTAACGGCAACGGGGCTTGAACTGCAATTGTTGAGCGATGTTGCCTTTACGGTGGACGGTGAGGTGCGCGATCTTACCAAGACCTTCAACTATAAAGGCATGATGTACAGCGATATGCCCAATCTGGCATCGTCATTTGGCTACACCAATGCGTCGTGGACACTGAAGGCGGATCTTACCTGTGCCTATGTCTGCCGGTTGCTCAACACGATGAAGAAGCGCGGGCTGCGCCAGGCGACACCGCGAATCCAAGATGATCTGGAGGCAAAACCGTTCCTCGATTTTTCATCGGGTTATGTTACTCGGGCGATGGATCGCTTTCCCAAACAGGGCAACAAGCAGCCGTGGCAGGTGCATCAAAATTACGCCAAGGATCTGATGGCGCTCCGCTTTGGGTCGGTGGATGACAGCATGGAATTTTCAAACCCTGTTCCCGCTTCGGCGCCGATTGCCACCGCTAAAGTACCTCAACCTGCTTGAGACCGATGATTCCCGCCCGATTTGCGTTGGGCGGCGAATGGCTTAGGCTGAGCGCATGACCAAGTCCGTCAATTCGATCGACGATCTGGCCGGGCGCGCTCGTGCTATGCTCGCCCAACTCGTCGCGTTTGACACGACGTCACGGCTGTCTAATCTTTCGATGATCGCGTTTGTCGAAGACTGGTTGGGACGGTTGGGCATCACGACGCACCGGGTCAGCAATGCCGATGGAACCAAAGCAAATCTCTACGCGACGATTGGACCAATGGTCGAAGGGGGTGTTGTGCTTTCCGGGCATACCGATGTGGTGCCGGTCGACGGCCAGCCCTGGACAAGCGACCCCTTCCTACTGACCGAGCGTGAAGGTCGGCTTTATGGCCGCGGGACGTGCGACATGAAGGGCTTTATTGCGCTTGCGCTCGCAGCTGCGCCCGATTTTGCCCGAGCCGGACTCAACCGGCCCATCCATGTCGCGCTCAGCTATGACGAGGAAGTCGGGTGCCTGGGTGCACCCTCAATGATCAAGGAGCTCGCCCGGCAATTACCAACGCCTGCCGCAGTCATCGTTGGAGAGCCGACCAACATGGAGGTTGTGGGCGGTCATAAAGGGATTTCGAGCTGGTGGGTAACCGTGACCGGGCACGAGGCCCATTCCAGCCTGACACACCTGGGCGTCTCCGCCAATATGGTTGCGGTCGAATTGATGCACGAATTGGTTTTGCTGGCCGCAGAACTGGCTCGCGATACCGATCCAGATGGGCGCTTCGTTCCAAGCCATTCGACGCTGACCATCGGCCAGGTTAATGGCGGCACCGCCGTCAATATTTTGGCGCGACAATGTAGTTTTGTTTTCGATTTGCGGACGCTGCCAGGCGAAGATCCGAACGCAATTGTTGCGCCATTCCTGGCTAAGGCAGCCCAAGTACACGCGCAAATCTCAAAGCGATTCCCGGAATGCGGGGTAGAGGTGGTGCGGCGTTCCGAAACACCGGCCATGGCCCTTCGTTCCGACGGCGCGGCCGCCATGCTCGCGCGGTCGCTGGCGGGCGACAATGGCGCGTCGCGGGTGGTGGCCTATGCTGCTGAGGGCGGCCAATTCCAGCAGGCTGGATTTGACACGGTCATCTGTGGCCCGGGCTCAATCGAGCAGGCGCATCAGCCGAATGAATATCTGGAGCTGGAGCAACTGCGCCGTGGCGCAAATTTCATGGTTCGTCTGAAAGAATGGAGCGGTCGCTAATCGGCTCACGGCCAATCGATGAACTTTCTGCTTCAAATTCAGGAAAGCAGCGAACATCGCCTTTGAGCCCTTGGCACGCGATCAGCCTAGCCAAGATTGATTAGCCAATCAGCAGCAAACGCGACTCGCGTACAAATGAAACCCAACAGCTTTCATATAAACACCATACAGCCCCCACGTCGCGGCTGAAACCCCACGAACGATGCTGTCAATCGACCAATGGTCGGCCCGATTTCCAGCCTAAATCCTGATATATCAGAACTTAAAGCCAAAAATCGGGCCGTGCCTTGAGTTACCAAGGATGGATTTGTTCGCCGTACAGGAACGACAAAACGAAACGGAACATTTGCTTTCTCCCTTATACGCAACCCTAAAGTTGCTAAACATGCTTAACGATTCTTTAAGCATAAATCAAACCTGATTTCTTTGACTTGGCAGCACAGCTGTTCGTTGGCGGGGGCCTTAACGCTTCCTTCAAGACTGGTGCCGTAGTGCCGATGCCAATGGCGCGAGCAACGCAGACAAGTGTCGGATCACCCGACCTGGAGGACGCACGGCGCAAGCCGCTTGGGTCAGCAAGCCCACACGTGCCGCGTGAAGTACCGCCGGTCACGCCGGTCAGCCTGGCAATCCCGTCAGAGCGGGTTGCCCAGACGGATGATCGTGGCGCTACCTTGGTTGGCGATGTCGTGATCAAGCCCTGGCGGTTCGTCGGCTTGGTCGAAATTGCAAATTTTGGCCCTTTGCGCCGACATCTCGGTGCCCCCCGGGCCGACCAGTTGGTGCTCGATGTCGCCGACCGAATTTCGTTGCATTTGCCCGATGCTCGGATCGGTGTTGCGGGGCGCCGCTTGATCGAATTGATGCTGGAAGGCGATGACATTCACCAATTGAATGTGGCGCTCGACTTGGTCCGGCAAGCGTTCGAACTGCCGCTCAATCTCGACGGCGAGTCGCACCTTGTGACCTTGCACATCGGTGCGGCTGCAGCGCCCGTGTCGCAAGCTGACGACGTGCGCCTTGCGGAAGAGGCCGAGCAGGCAGTTGCCGAAGCCCGCGCCGAACAAAGGTTGATCGTTCGTGATCTTGCGGCCGATGGCCCTTCATTCGATCGGCTTACGCTGATCCGAGACCTGGAAGCGGCTGTCGGGCTGGGGCAGATGTTTCTGCAATATCAGCCAAAGGTACATTTAAGGCGGCAGGAAATTACGAGTGTCGAGGCCCTGGTTCGCTGGCAGCACCCGCTTCGCGGGCTTATTCTGCCTGGTGATTTCATCCCTATCGCGGAAGAAGCCAGGATTATCGGTCCCCTGACCCTATGGACCATTGAGCAGGTTATCGCCGACCAGAAGGCGCTCGCAGCGTTGGGCCACGATCTGACGATTTTCATCAACATTTCTGGCCAATTACTGGGGGATCCAGCCTTCGTCGCACGCGCCTGCCAAATGGTGAAATTGGGCGGCGCCAAAGTCGGGTTTGAGATTACCGAAACATCGGTGATCCGGGACCCGCAGACCGCGATCAATCACCTTCAGGTCTTTGCGGAGATGGGGATACCGCTGGCGATCGACGATTACGGGGCTGGCCTTTCTTCGCTGGCCTATCTCAAGCAATTGCCGGCCAGTGAACTGAAGATCGATAAATTGTTCGTGGTGCAACTGACCAGCAGCAACCGCGATCCATTGATTGTTCGCTCAACCATCGATTTGGCCCATGCGCTGGAAATGGAAGTGACCGCTGAGGGCGTGGAAACCCAGGCCGCGCTTGCTTTGTTGAGCGTGATGGGCTGCGACATGGTCCAGGGGTTTCTGATCAGCCGCCCGATATCGCTTGTGGCCTTGGTTCAATATCTGGACGAAGACCGGCATCTCTCGGCCACGGCCAGCCCGCGTGCATCGTTCAATCGCCCCGAAAGCTTCTGGAAACGAGCATAGGCTGCAACGTTAGCGCTCGGTTAAACACTTTAGCGCAAGACGTTTAGGTAGCTGGAGCGCGGTTGATGCAGGTGCCTAAATTCAGGTGGTTGATTGCATGGCTTGCTCTTGCGAGTTTGCCACTAGCAACCCCTTGCTCAGCGCAAGTCACTCAAGATATAAAGAAATCCTCCAGTGATAACATCTCGGAGGCGATTGATGATGCCAAGGCAGCAATGCTCATCGATCCTAATTCAGCGATAAAAAAATCGATTCTTATTGAACGATTAGCTGTGCATGAGCCTAAAAGTACAAAGCAAATGCTCGATATCGCCACTGCTCAATGGCTAAGAGGTGAGGCGTACGTGCGTCTCGGGGACCCGGCAGCTGCTATCCCACTAATCGACAATGCCCAGAAAATTGTTGGACGGTTGCCGCAAAGTTCGGTTTTGACTGGCGAGTTGCTTTTATCCCAAGGTAGAATTCACCTAGCGACTGCCGACGTCGGGCGTGCCCTTGCCGATTACCAAAGCGCCCACAATATTTTTAGAAGGCTTGGGGACAGTCGCAATCAGGCAATTGCTTTATTGAGCATTGCTTCGCTTTATCAGGATGCGCAAAATTACGAGCCTGCGCTGAAATATTACCGTCAGGCATTTGACGTTTATCAGGCTGATCCCAAGCTGCTGCTGTCCATCTACAACAATCGCGCCACGACGCTGAAGGAATTGGGCCGTATTGATGAATCGCAGACCCAGCTTCGCGAGGCATTAAAACTCGCCCGACAATTGGGTAGTCCGGTCTACGAGGCTCAAATCCTTCGCAATCTGGCACGCGGCGAACTTGCCGCAGGAAACCTGTCTGGCGCCGAAAAGATGGGTGCTGAGGCGATGGCATTGTCACGCCGCCTCGACGGGGGCTCAATGGCGCAAGCATGGAGCGTTGCCGCGCAGCTCGAACTGCAACGCGGGAACCTATCGCTGGCTGCGCACTACATCGCCAAGGCCTTTGCGGGCGCCGACATTACAAAAACGCCTTTATTCTACATTGAGGCGCATCGAACCGCCTACGAAGTATATCGCCGTCTGGGCAATAGCACGCAAGCGCTTGCCCATCTTGCATCGATCAAGCGGCTTGATGACGAAACCTCAAAGCTGGCGGCGTCTGCCAACAACTCGCTAATGGCGGCACAGTTTGATTTCGCCAATCAAGACCTGAAAATTGCCCGGCTTCGCCGCGCCGAAGCGCAACGGAGCTTGGAGCTTGAACGGTCGCGCGCGCAATTCCAGCGGACCATTTTTTCGGGTGTGGTCTTGGCCACCCTGTTTGTGGTGTCACTGTTGATTATCGGTCTTTTGACGATCCAGCGCAGCCGCAACGAAGTTCGCGAAGCCAATATCGATCTGGCGTCGACCAATCGCGCTCTTGAAAAGGCGCTGGCTGCCAAAACCGAATTTCTGGCGACCACCAGCCATGAAATCCGCACGCCATTGAACGGCATTCTTGGGATGACCCAGGTCATGCTGGCAGATCCCAATTTGCCAGCCGGCGCGCGAGATCGGGTTTCAGTTGTCCATGGCGCGGGCGTGACGATGCGGGCGTTGGTCGACGACATTCTGGATGTGGCGAAAATGGAGACCGGCAACCTGACGCTGGAGCAGGCACCGTTCGATCTGAAGGCCACCCTGTCCGAGGTATCGCGACTCTGGCAGGAACAGGCGGTAGCAAAGGGCCTCGCCTTTAATCTCGATCTCGTCGATTGCCCGGTTATGGTCGAGGGCGATGCTGCCCGGTTGCGCCAGATTGTCTTCAATCTGTTGTCCAATGCGCTTAAATTCACCGCTACCGGGTCGGTAACCCTGCTTGCGGCTGCGCCAGAGCCGGGGACATTGTCGCTGAGCGTCCAAGATACCGGCATCGGGATTCCGGCTGATAAGCTCGAAATTATTTTCGAGTCATTTCGTCAGGTTGATGCCGGGACGACACGAAAGTTCGGCGGAACGGGGCTTGGTTTGTCAATTTGCCGCAATCTGGCTCAGGCCATGGGAGGTGATGTACGCGTTGACAGCGTCGAAGGACAGGGCTCGACTTTTACTGTTACCGTGCCGCTGACATTGGCCGAACCAAGCATGCAGGCAGTTGAGCTGAACGCGGCTAGCGAGGGATTGCTGATCGTCGATCGTAATCCCATCACGCGGAGCATGCTGAAGGCGCTGCTTGAACCGCGCGCGGGGACAGTAACAATGGCCGGATCCATCGAGGATGCAGTAACGGCGATGGCGTCGAATCACGTCGCCAAAGTGCTGATCGACGAGTCTGTTGTGCGCGCTGTTGGGATCGAATCGCCCGCGATTGCGGGCCTCGTTACGGCGGCGAAAGACCAAAACGCGCCAGTTGTGCTGCTTTGGGCCAACGCGGAAAGCGAAGATAAATCAGCCTTTTCAACGTGGCGGATTGATACCGTTATTTTTAAGCCAATTAGTGGTGCGGCCCTCGCTGAAATGCTGTATCCGGATGCGGGGGCAAATGTCGCGGATGGCGGCAATCGGCACATTGTGTCGAATGCAGCTTGAAGCGATAGGCTCAGGATAATGTTCATCATGCCATTTACAATCGGGACCGGACGGGTACGTCGGCAATGAAAGTCCTGTTTGTCGAAGACGATCCCATGAACCGGCGCGTGGTGAAAGACATGCTCGACGTTGCCGGGGCGGACATGACCGGGGCCGAAGATGCTGAAACGGGGCTGCAGCTGATCGATTCGCAAGATTTCGATATTGTGCTGATGGATTTGCGCATGCCGGGCATGGATGGCCTGACCGCGATCAGTCATATTCGTGCGCGAGCCGACGCCAAGTCTGCCCTTCCGGTCATCGTTGTGACCGCGGATACCGCCGTGGATTTACGCGATCGCTGCCTTAGCCAGGGCGCGGATGAAGTGCTTTTTAAGCCAGTTGCCATGGATTCGTTGTTCGACGCGATCGGTCGCATGCTCGCACGCAGTGACGGCGGCGCTGGCATGATCAGCTGAATCCCAGACTAGTTGGTCCTTGCCAACCCAAAGGCTTTTTCAAAAAGAGCAAGAACAGGACAACACTTGTTGATCGGGTGCTCTACTATCCTGTAACCGTGCGACGTTCGTCGCGCGCGCAAAGATTGCCGTTCCGATTAGATCGGGGCTGCAGGAATTTAGGGAGTGATCGATCAGTGTCCGAACATATCTTGGATCGTCTATTAATGACGCTGGATGTCGGCGTTGAATCGTTTGCGATTTGCGAAGTACAGCGCGGGACGCAACTGGTTGCGCGGGGCGGACCGGAGATTGAGGTTCATTATGTTCTAAGCGGGACAATGCACTTGGCCATTCCCGGCCATTTGCCGATCATGTGCGGTCCCGGCAGCATCGTGTTGGTGCCACCGGGCATCCCGCAATCAATTGGCGTGGACAACGGGCTGGGCACCGAAATGATCGCCATGGACCATTGTTCGTCAGGCGCGAACGGCATGCTTCGCTTTGATACGACGACTGGGGGCTGCGGGGATTTGCGCTTTGTGTGCGGCCTGATCAACGCCAGCATCTCCGGGTCGTTCGGTTTGCTTGACACGATCCGCCGGCCGATCGTGGAGGACATGTCGGACGCCGATGTTGTCCGAGCAAATTTCCAGATGATGGCAACCGAGCGAGACGCACCCGGAATCGGATCCCGGGCCATGACCGGCGCGTTGATGAAGACCTGCCTGCTTGTCATGCTCCGGCGCCACTTCGCGCGGAGTGAGCACGAATCGAGCCTGTTGAGCACGCTGCGTGATCCTCGCCTGGGCAAGGCGGTTACGGCAGTGCTCGACAAGCCGGCGGCCCGCCACAGCGTCGCCGCGCTCGCGTCGGTGGCGGGAATGAGCCGGTCGGCCTTCGCCCGCGAATTCTCCCAGGCGTTTACGATGAGCCCGATGGAATTTGTTGCAAGAACCCGCCTTCATCAGGCAGCGGAAATGCTGCGGTCAACGAATATGCCGGTGAAGGTTATTGCCGCCAGCATTGGTTTTTCCAGCCGGAGCCATTTTAGCCGGGCCTTTCGGGATGGCTATGGCGCTGATCCGAGCGCCTATCGCCGCGCGGTTACCAAGCAAGCCGAGGCGATTCATCAGCCGCCGGTTCGACGGCCATATCGGCGGGGCCGGGCGCTGCCCTCGATTGGCGCCCATGTCTAATCTGACCGCTGCCGGTTAGGCAGCGTTCAAGTACAGCGCGTTATTGAGTGGAGGCCCGACCGGGAATCGAACCCGGGTGCAAGGATTTGCAGTCCTCTGCGTCACCACTCCGCCATCGGGCCGGAGCGGGGGCCAATGTACGCGGTTGGCGACCCTGTCAACCTCGCTCCGGAAACTGAATTAATCCGGTGCTTGCCGTACACGCATATTTTTGCGGGGCTCGCTTGGCGGATGGGCCTGCGCAAGATATTAGCGGCAAAGGTTTATATGTGTGTTGCATAACTAAAACAGTTGTGCGAAAGGGGTCGAGATGGAGACTGCAGCAGACTCTGGCCGGTTGGCGGCAATGCGCCATGCGATGGTGGCAAGTCAGTTGCGAACCAACTCCGTAAACGATCCGCGTCTTGTTGCCGTGATGGCCCGAGTGCCACGCGAACGGTTTTTGCCGGCGGAGGTCGGCGCGCTCGCGTATCGCGATACAGCGGTGCCGCTGGGCAATGGTCGGTATGCGAACCTGCCAATCGCAACGGGGCGACTTTTGGCGATGGCACAAATTGCGCCCAATGATCATGTTCTGCTCATTGGTGCGGCGGGCGGGTATACGGCCGCTGTCGTCGCCGAGCTTTGCGGTTCGGTCGTTGCCGTTGAAAGCGACCCCTTGCTTGCGAGCCATGCTCGTCAGGCCTTGTCGGATTTCCCGAACGTCACCCTCGTCGAAGGTCCGCTGGGCAAGGGTGCGGCCGATCACGGTCCTTATGACGTTTTGGTAATTGACGGTGCGGTGGCACAGCTTCCCGACGTGCTCGCCGATCAGGTCAAGATAGGCGGTCGTGTGGTTACCGGTCTGGTCGATAACGGAGTCACAAGGCTGGCGACGGGCTGCCGCAGCGCAGGCGGATTTGGTCTTGTTGATTTTGCCGACATTGATTGTGTTTGTTTGCCGGGGTTCACCCGGACAGCCGCATTCGTTTTTTGAGAAAGCTGCCCATGCGCGTATTCCGGATTTCACGGCTCCTGATGGGTGTCTCTATGGCGGTGGTGTCTGCATCCCCAACGGTGGCGGAAACGCTGCAGGATGCTTTGATTGCTGCCTACAAAACCAATCCGACCTTGAGCGCGCAGCGAGCTGCTTTGAACGCAACCGATGAGGAGGTGGCCATTGCCAAGGCGGATGGTCGTCCCAGCCTTCAGTCGCAGTCCAACTATTCTGAAAATGTCTTAACGGCGGCAAACAGCTTTGTTGCTCCTTCGCGCCAGATTACGTCCCAGGCACAGATCAGCTTGCCGATCTACAGCGGCGGTCTCGTCCGAAATTCGATCAAGGGTGCGGAAACGCGGGTCCTGCAGGGCCGGGCAACGTTGCGGGGGACTGAATCCGATCTTTTTGTCGGCGTTGTCCAGGCGTACATGAACGTCATCCGCGATCAGGCGATTGTCGGCCTGAACGATCAGAATTTGCGAGTACTTGAAACCAATTTACAAGCATCCAAAGATCGATTCCAGGTTGGCGATCTGACGCGGACCGATGTTGCCCAGTCGGAAGCGCGGCTTGCGCAGGCGCGGGCGAATCTGCAATCGGCCGAGGCAAATCTGATCACCAGTCGCGAAACCTATATTCGGCTGGTTGGCGCTGAGCCTGGCGATCTCGCCCCGCCGCCTGAGCTGCCCAAATTGCCGGCCGGCCCCGATGAGGCGGTGCAGACGGCGCTCGCCGACAGCCCGGCGCTTGATGCGGCGCGCAAGGCCGCCGATGCTGGTCGCTATGACGTGCGTGTTGCGCGTGCGGCCCGGCTTCCCAAAGTTTCGGTCAGCGCCGGGGGCAATTATGCGAATTATCTTGGCACTTTTGCAGGCGGCGTGCAGCCGCAGCAATTTACGCAGGCGCAGGCTGGATTGACCGTGACGTTGCCGCTCTACCAGGGTGGGCGTCCGGCAGCCCAGGTCCGCCAAGCCGAAGCGCGCGAAAGCCAGGCAATCGAATTGAAGACGGAGGCGGAACGCGGCGTCGTGTCGCAAGTGCGCTCGGCCTATGCCTTGTGGCGGTCATCGCTGGATGTGATCCAGTCGTCGATTGTAGCGGTCAACGCCAACAAACTGTCGCTTGAGGGGGTTCGCGCCGAAAATAGCGTGGGTAATCGCACGATTTTGGAGATTCTGAACGCCGAACAAGAGCTGCTCAGCTCGCAGGTTCAATTGGTGACGGCTCGGCGCGATGCCTATGTCGCAGGGTTCATGCTGCTTGCGGCAACCGGTCATGCTGAAATGAAGGATCTCGGCCTGGATGGCGGACCGCTATACAGCCCTGTTGCGCATTATGAGCATGCGCGCCGTCAACTTTCGGATTGGGCGGATGGTCCAAGAGCTGAAGCGATCGCGCCCAGCACGGCCCGGACACGGGCGCAGGACGCGAAGGTAAAAGCCGGGCTTGCGCCTTTGCTGGACGCGCCGGCAGACAGCGCTCCGGTTGACAGAAGCAGCCCTAATCCCGCAAATATACCGCCTAGTAAGCAAAAGTAGGCTGCCGTGAGAGGGATCTCGATGGGAGACGTAAGCGCAGAACCGTCGATGGAGGACATTTTGTCCTCGATTAAGCGGATCATCGCCGAGGAAGGCGAGAACGCAACCGCAAGCCGTGCGCGCCGCGTGGTGCGGTCTGCTGCGCCCTCGGTTGCCCCCGACCTCTCATCCTCGATCGATGAGGCATCGGATGAAGCAGTCCTCGAATTGCGCGACGCCATGCCCGATGAGAAGCTTGTTGACCCGTTGGGCGATCGAGCGGCGCTGCTGGCAGCGGTTGTAGCTCCTGCACCTGCGGCCGACCCAATTTTATCGCCCCAGGCCGCAGAAGCCAGCCGGGGCGCGCTGGATACGCTGTCACGGATGGTGGTGCGAAGCGACGAGTCCGTTGGTGACAACACGCTGGAAGGGATGGTTCGAGAAATGATCCGGCCGATGCTGCGCGAATGGCTGGACGCACGACTGCCAGTGCTCGTTGAAACGATGGTCGCGCGTGAAATTGCCAGGATTACTGGCCAGTCGCGCTGAAATCGACCAGCTTTAGTTGCCTGTTGTCGGGCAATTTGCTCTAAACCGCTTCCCATGAGGATGCTTCAAGCTGCGAGCCTGTCTGCGCTCGCCTTCGCCACGGCCTGTGCCGTTCCCGCCGCTGCCCGCCAGTTGACGATCGACGATGTATCGACCCTGTCTCGGGCGTCTGCGCCAACGGTTTCCGCAGACGGCCGTTGGCTCGTCTGGCAACAGCGGGAGACCGACCTGGCCGCCAATAAGGGGCGCTTTGATCTCTGGCGGCTCGACCTTACGAAGAAGGGCGCCAAGCCGGAACCGCTGGCGGCTTTGTCGGACGTTAATGAAACCGCACCGCAATTCGCTCCGGATGGAATCACGGTCTATTTTCAGGCCAATCAGGGTGGTGATGACAATGTTTGGGCAATATCGGTAACCGGCGGCGTCGCGCGGCAGGTCACGAATGTTGCCGGGGGAATCGGCGGCTTCAAGCTTTCGCCGGCTGGCGACAAGCTTTTGGTTTGGGCTGATCGTCTGCCGGGCGCGCCCAGCCTGGAACAACCCATGGTCAAGAAGGACCCCAATGCGGGCGAGGCCCGCACCTATGACCAGATGTTCGTCCGCCACTGGGATGCGTGGGCAGATGGCACGCGGTCACAGCTTTTCGTTTTGCCAATCAAGGACGGCGTCGCAATTGGCAACGGCACGGCGATCGAGGGCGGTTTGGTAGGGGACAGCCCCTCCAAGCCTTTTGGCGGCGGCGAGGAAGTATCGTGGAGCGCAGACGGCAAGACCATTTATTTCGCCTTGCGCGAAGCGGGCCGGGATGAACCGTTGTCCACCAATCTCGATATTTTTGCGGCCCCGGCGGATGGATCGGCGCCGCCGGTCAATCTGACCGATGCCAACGATGCGATGGACAATCTTCCCACCGCTTCGCCCGACGGCAAGTTGCTGGCGTGGTTTGCGATGGCACGGCCAGGCTATGAGGCGGACCGGCAGGTATTGATGGTCCGCGATCTCGCATCGGGCAACGTGATTGCCTTGACCAAGGACTGGGACCGCTCGATCGGTTCGATTGCCTGGTCGGGCGATAGCAAGACCATTTTGGTCACCGCCGAAGACACGCAGGAAAATCCGATCTTCGCGATCGATGTGGCGACAGGCAAGGTCACGCGGTTAACACAGTTGGGCAATGTCTCAGCGGTGGTGCCCATGAAGGGTGGTGTCTTTTTTGCGATGAACTCGCTGACCGCGCCCGACGACTTCTACGCGCTCAAGGGCAAGAAGGTCACGCGGCTGACCTCTGTCAACGCAGACAAACTTGCCGGCATCGACATGCCCGCGGTCACGCGTTTCAGCTTCACGGGCGCAAACGGCGATAAGGTGTGGGGATATGCCGTGAAGCCCTATGGCCTGGGCGATGCGGCCAAGGCGCCGATTGCCCTGATGGTGCATGGCGGACCGCAGGGCAGCAGCAACAACGGCTGGTCATATCGTTGGAATCCAGCAGTATTTGCTGGCGCCGGATATGGTCTGGTGGCGGTCGATTTTCACGGATCGACAGGTTATGGGCAAAAGTTCACCGACGCGATCCGTAACAATTGGGGCGGCTGGCCGCTTGAGGATCTGAAGAAGGGGCTAAAGGCTGCAACCGATCAATTTGGCTGGCTTGATGCCGATAATGCGTGTGCGCTGGGTGCTTCCTATGGCGGTTACATGATGAACTGGATTGAGGGCCAATGGCCCGATCGTTTCAAATGCATCGTCCAGCATGACGGCGTGTTCGACGCGCGCGCGATGGCGTATGAAACCGAGGAATTGTGGTTCGACGAATGGGAACATGGCGGCAAGGCCTATTATGAAGATCCCGCCGCTTTCGAAAAATGGAATCCGGTAAACTACGTCGACAAGTGGAAAACGCCGATGCTGGTGATTACCGGCGAGAAGGATTTCCGCATTCCCTATACTCAGGGCCTGGCGAGCTTCACCGCGCTGCAGCGCAAGGGAATAGCGTCACGACTGGTGGTCAACCCCAACGAGAATCACTGGGTACTCAAACCGCGCAACAGCCGGCAATGGTATCGCGAGGTGCTCGGCTGGATGGACAAATGGACTGCCAAGACCGGCAATTGATCCGGCTGAGCTGATGCCAGATCGGGGGGCGGTCCCAACGGGCCGCCCTTTTCTTTTGCGGCGCAGCAGGTAAAGCCAGCGGCGCCATGACCGATCTGCCCAAAACCTTTGACCCTGCCGAAATCGAATCCCGCTGGTATGCCCATTGGGAGGATAACGGCCTGTTTCATCCTGATCGCCCGGGCGCGCAGCCATGGACGATCGTCAATCCGCCGCCCAATGTGACGGGCAGCCTGCATATCGGCCATGCGCTTGATAACACGCTGCAGGACATCCTGACCCGTCACGCCAGGCTGCAGGGCAAGGATGCGCTGTGGGTGGTCGGCACCGACCATGCCGGCATTGCCACGCAGATGGTGGTCGAGCGGCAAATGGCGCTGATGCAGGACAAGCGCACCAACTATTCGCGCGAGGACTTCGTCGCCAAAGTCTGGGAATGGAAGGCCGAAAGCGGGGGAGAGATTACCCGCCAGCTCCGCCGCCTTGGCTGCTCAATGGACTGGGCAAATGAACGGTTTACGATGGACGAGGGCTTTTCGAAGGCCGTCCTCAAGGTGTTTGTGGATCTTTATAATCAGGGTCTGATCTATCGCGCCAAAAGGCTGGTTAACTGGGACCCGGCGCTTCGCACAGCAATCAGCGACCTTGAAGTCGAGACACGCGAAGTTGCGGGCCATATGTGGCACTTCAAATACCCGCTCGCTGGGGGTGATAGCTATCTGTATATCGAGCGCGACGCCAACGGGCAGGTCGTGATTGAGGAAGAGCGCGACTATATCTCGATTGCCACCACGCGGCCCGAGACGATGTTGGGCGACGGCGCGGTCGCGGTGAACCCGAAGGATGAACGCTATGCGCCGATTATCGGCAAGCTATGCGAAATACCGGTCGGCCCCAAGGAGCACCGCCGACTGATTCCGATCATCGCCGATGAGTATCCAGATCCCGAATTCGGGTCGGGTGCCGTGAAGATCACCGGCGCCCATGACGCCAATGATTACGGCGTCGCCCAGCGCAACAATATCCCAATGTACCGCCTGATGGACGATACAGCGGCAATGCGTGCCGACGGTGCTCCCTATGCCGTCGCAGCCGTTCGCGCGCAGGAGATTGCAAAGGGCGCGATCGCCGACCCGGCCGAGGTCGATGCGCTCAATCTGGTACCCGATAATTATCGCGGGCTCGACCGCTATGAAGCACGCAAGCGGGTGATCGCGGACATCGATGCCGAGGGCTTGATGGTGATGGTCGAGGACAAGACCATCATGCAACCATTCGGTGACCGCAGCGGCGTGGTGATTGAGCCAATGCTGACCGACCAATGGTATGTCGACGCCGCTACCCTGGCCAAGGCGCCGATTGAGGCGGTGCGTTCCGGCGCGATCAACATCGTGCCCAAAACATGGGAAAAGACGTTCTTCAACTGGATGGAGAATATCCAGCCCTGGTGCGTGAGCCGGCAATTGTGGTGGGGGCACCGGATCCCGGCCTGGTTCAGCGATGATGGGCGCATCTTTGTCGCCATGACAGCCGAGGACGCTCAGGCACAGGCAGGCGAGGGAGTTACGCTCAGGCAAGACCCCGATGTGCTCGACACCTGGTTTTCCTCGGCGCTCTGGCCGTTTGCCACGATGGGATGGCCGGACGAAACCAATCCGACGCTGGGCGGCCGATATCCCAATGACGTGCTTGTTTCGGGCTTCGACATCCTGTTTTTCTGGGATGCGCGAATGATGATGCAGGGCATGCACTTCATGAAGGAGGTGCCGTTCCGCACGCTGTACCTTCATGGTCTGGTCCGCGCGGCAGATGGACAGAAAATGTCCAAATCCAAGGGCAATACCGTCGACCCGCTTGGGCTGATCGACAAATATGGCGCGGATGCGCTGCGCTTTTTCATGGCGGCAATGGAAAGCCAGGGCCGTGACATCAAGATGGATGAAAAGCGCGTCGAGGGGTATCGCAACTTCGCCACCAAGCTGTGGAATGCGGCACGCTTTTGTCAGGCCAACGGCATCGTCGCGAGTACATCGATCGCGCCCCCCACAGCGACGCTGGCCGTCAACAAATGGATCATCGGAGAAGTCGTCGAAACAGTCCGTGCCGTTGACACAGCGCTGGCGGATTACCGTTTTGATGGGGCCGCGAATGCGATCTACCATTTCGCCTGGGATCGGTTCTGCGACTGGTATCTGGAACTGATCAAGCCCGTGCTTGGTCAGATGGACGCGCCCGCCAACACGCCAGAGGCCGCCGAAACCCGCCTGGTGGCGGGTTGGGTGCTCGACCAGATTTTGGTGCTGCTCCACCCGTTCATGCCGTTTATTACCGAAGAGCTTTGGTCAAAGCTGGGTGCGCGGGATTATGAGCTGATTGTCGCGAAGTGGCCTACATTGGGCGATGAGCTTATCGACCAGCAAGCAACAGCCGAAATCAACTGGCTGATAATGACGATATCTGAGATGCGTTCCGAGCGGTTGGACCTTGGATTTCGACCGGCGGATATCCTTCCGGTTGCCGTCGCAACAGCGACAGTGGAGAAACTTGGTTGGGCGAACACCCACTTGGCCGCGCTTACGCGCATGGCACGAATCAAACCATCTTTGGTTTCGGTTGAATTGCAGGACGATACGTTCTTTGTTTCCGCTGCTGACGTCGAGCGTTTTGAAATATGCTCCCTTCCAACGCGGACCGGCTTTACGACGGCGCAACTTTCAGCTGGCGGCGTTGAATGGATTGCGGTTACGCGCGGCTTTATCGACGTGGATGCGCGGCGAAATAGCTTGCTGGCTGAATTAGCCGCCGCTGAAAAGGAACGCGATTCGCTGGCTGGACGCCTTAACAATCCAAGCTTCGTCGAACGTGCCAAACCCGAAGCGGTAGAAAAGGCGCGCGCCGACCATGCCGAAAAGGCTGCGAAGGCCGAGCGGTTGACGGCGGACTTGCAGCGATTGGGTTAGGGGCGTCGGTCCGTCCTGTTGCGTCCCGTTCCCCGGCCATTGCCGGTGAGCGCGGTCGGCAAAGGCATCTGTGTGCCGCCCGAGTCGACCGATTGCCGCCGGCCCGCCCTGTTTAATCGCAGGGCGTGTTGAGCTGCGCTGATCGCCCGGCCCAAATCCGGGATTAGCTTTCCGCGAAAAACCGCCTACAGGCGAAGGTTAATCAAGGAGCCCCGCATGGCCAGCCGCCCCGGCGCGCATGATCTGACGACAGGACCGATCGCAAAGACGCTTGCCGTATTTGCGTTACCCACGCTGGCGTCGAACATCCTGCAGTCGCTGAACGGATCGATCAACGCGATCTGGGTCGGGCGTTTTCTGGGCGAGGATGCGCTGGCCGCGACGTCCAACGCCAACAACATCATGTTCCTGACCTTCGCGGCGGTGTTCGGCTTTGGCATGGCTGCGACCATTCTGGTTGGTCAAAGCTTTGGACGACGCGATATTGACGGAGCTCGGCGCGCTTTCGGATCGGCGGTCGGGCTGATTTTCTGGTCGTCGATCGTCGTGGCAACGCTGGGCTGGATATGGGCACCCCAGATTCTGACCCTGCTTGCCACGCCCGGCGCAGCGTTTGGCCTGGCCCTGACCTATTTGCGGATCATTTTCCTCTCGCTGCCATTTTCGATGCTTACGGTGCTGGTCACGATGGGAATGCGCGGCACGGGTGACGCGATGACGCCGCTGATCTTTGGCGGGGTTGCATCCCTGCTCGACGTGGTGCTCAACCCCTTGCTTATTCTGGGTTTTGGTCCGGTGCCGGCAATGGGCATTGCGGGATCGGCAACGGCGACCCTGATCGCCAATCTTCTCGCCGGGGGCGGGTTGGTCGGTTACATCTATGCCAAGGACCTGACGCTGCGGCTGCGCGGTCCTGAACTCCACTATCTGTTCCCGTCGCGCGCGCTCGTCTGGGCGATCGTAACCAAGGGCCTGCCAATTGGCGCGCAGATGATCGTGATCGCGGTCGCCGGGCTGACAATGTACGGGCTGGTCAACCGCGAAGGCGTTGATACCAGCGCGGCCTTTGGCGTCACGCTGCAGCTTTGGGCTTACGTCCAGATGCCGGCGATGGCGATTGGCGCTGCGGTCAGCGCGATGGCGGCGCAGAATATTGGCGCGGGCAAATGGGACCGGGTCGATGCGATCACCCGGGCCGGAATCGGTTTTGGGTTGACCATTACCGGATCGATGGTGCTCGCGCTGTTGTTCAGCGACCGTACGGTCATGGCCCTGTTTCTGGGCAGCGGTAGTCCCGCATTACCCATTGCGCGGCATATCCAGTTGATCGGTACCTGGGGGTTCATCTTTTTTGGCGTTACCATGGTATTGTTCGGTGTGGTGCGCGCCAATGGCGCTGTGATGGGACCGCTGGCGATCCTGTTTCTTGCGATGTTCCCGGCACGACTGGGCTTTGCCACCGCGATGCGGCCAATATTGGGCGTTGACGCGCTGTGGTGGTCGTTTCCCGCCGGGTCGTTGGCATCGGTGATCCTTGCCTCGCTGTTTTACCGATATGGGCCGTGGCGGACTGCGCGGATGATGGATCCGCCGATGGCGGTTTCCGGCGAACCAACGGCGCCCGTTGATTTGAAACCCGCCGAGTAGGCTTGCCTATAGCGCTGCGCCGTCGCAGAAAGCAGCGCATGTCCAGCTATCCCGCGCTTCGCCTTCGCCGTACCCGCTCCACGCCCTGGAGCCGCCGTCTCTACGCCGAAACCATTCTGACCCCGGCCGATCTTATCTGGCCCTTGTTCATTGCTGATGGGGCGGGGGTGGAGGAACCGATTGCCAGCTTGCCGGGCGTTTCACGCTGGTCGGTCGACGGGATTGTCGCGCGCGCGCGGGAAGCGCGCGACGCCGGCATTGCCTGCGTTGCGCTATTTCCCAACACGCCGAGTGGCTTGCGCACTGCGGACGGGCGAGAGGCGCTCAATCCCGACAATCTGATGTGCCGCGCGGTACGGGCGCTGAAGGATGCCGTCCCCGATATTGGCGTGCTGACCGATGTCGCGCTCGATCCCTATACCGCGCACGGCCATGACGGGCTGGTCGACGATAGCGGCTATGTGATGAACGATGAAACGGCTGAGGTCCTGACTGCCCAGGCACTCAATCAGGCCGCGGCGGGCGCCGATATCATTGCCCCGAGCGATATGATGGACGGGCGTATCGGCCTGATACGCGCAGCGCTGGAAGATGCGGGCCATTCGAACGTCCAGATCATGTCCTATGCCGCCAAATATGCGAGCGCCTTTTACGGCCCGTTCCGCGATGCGGTGGGGAGCCGCGGGCTGCTGAAGGGCGATAAAAAGACCTATCAGATGGATCCCGCCAATGCAGAGGAAGCGATCCGCGAAGTCGCGCTCGATCTGGATGAAGGCGCAGATAGTGTCATGGTGAAGCCCGGTTTGCCCTATCTGGATATCATTCGCCGGGTGAAGGACGCGTTTGACGTGCCCGTGTTCGCCTACCAGGTTTCGGGCGAGTATGCGATGATCGAGGCCGCCGTCGCCGCCGGGGCCGCCGAGCGCGACCCGATGGTTCTGGAAACCTTGATGGCATTCAAGCGGGCAGGGTGTTCGGGCGTGCTGACCTATCACGCGCTGCACGCGGCGCGGCTTATGAATGGCTGATTGAAGGCGGTATGATCGTCACCGACCGGCTGATCCTGCGCCTACCCGAACCGCGCGATCATCCGGCGCTGTTTGCCATGTGGGCGGACCCGTTGGTGATGGCTGATCTGGGGCCGGTTAAGGACGAAGCGGCAAGCCGTGCCGTGCTTGCCAAACATGACGGCTTTCGTCACGAAGGTTTGGGGTTCTGGACCGTTGAACGGCGCAGTGACGGTGCAATGCTGGGCTTTTGCGGACTGAAGCGTGGCGATGCCCATAATCCTATCGCTGGTGAAGTGGAGGCTGGCTGGATCATTGCACGTCCTTTTTGGCGGCAGGGCTATGCGCTTGAGGCAATGACCGCGGCGTTGCGCTGGGGATGGGCAAATATCGCGACCGACCGGATCGTTGCGATTACCTCTGCCGTCAACGAAAAGAGCCAACAGATGATGACGCGGCTTGGCATGCTGCGTTTGCCTGCGGGTGATTTCGATCACCCGCTGATCGCCGACGGCGACCGGCTGAGACGGATTGTCACCTATGCCATCAACCGGCCCTTGCTATGATTGCGACCGATCGGCTGATTATCCGGCCATGGCGCGACAGTGACCGTGCCGCTTTTGCGGCAATGGGCCGGGACCCGCAGGTGATGCGTTTTCTGGGACCACTGCAATCCCGTGAAGAATGCGATCAGGCCATTGACCGAATGATGGCGATGCAAACGGCGCTTGGCATGTGCTTTTGGGCCGTGGAGCGTCGCGACGATGCGGCATTTATCGGGTTTTGCGGGTTGAAGCCTGGGCCCGTCGACACCCCCCTTGCTGACGGCATCGAAATCGGCTGGCGACTGGCGCAGGTCTATTGGGGACAGGGCTATGCGCGCGAAGCGGCGCAAGCGAGCCTTGATTGGGGCTGGACCAATCTCGACTGCTCAGCGATCTCGGCGATTACTGTCATGGCTAATAGTGCCAGTTGGGGCCTGATGGAAAGGCTAGGCATGCAGCGCGTCCCAGACGGCGATTTTGACCATCCCAGCCTGCCCGAGGGGCATCCGCTGCGTCGTCATATTCTCTACACGATCGCACGCCCGCAAAAGTCGCGCGGCAAGCCGATAGCTACTCGCTCTTGATCTGCGCCTGCGCGGCCGCGATGATCTGTTCTTGCTGCTCGGCGTGCCGCTGTGCGTTTGCCCGCAGTGCCGCCAGCGACGGGTAATCGGGCATGCCATCATTCGCGCGGTCAATCGCTACCCGGTCAAGGTCGGCGATGATTGACGTCAGCATCGAATGCGCGGCGTCCATTTCTCCCAGCGCCTTTTGGGCATCAAGCCAGGCGTCCGACCCCAAATCGGCACGCTGACCAGCATCAATGGCCGGCTTTGCCAATACGGCCCCGGCATCGAACGCGGTCGTGGCCGCCGAGAGCAGCTGAGCCTTTTCCGCGACAAGGGTATCGAGCGCGGCATCGGGCTGTGCAACCGGCGTCGGGCGGGTCGGCTCCAGATCGTCGCGCCGCTCGACATCGCGCGGGAGCAAAGACGGAATGCTGGCACGGTTATCAACGCAGCCGGGTAACGTCAGCAAAAGCAGAAGCAGGATCGGGGCGGGAAAATATCGGATCATCTGGCACCGCTCTATGCTGGCCAATCTTTGCGTGCAACGGGCTTGCGTAATCCGGCGGGCACCTCTATTGCACCGCTTCCCGCGCGCCCGTAGCTCAGCTGGATAGAGCATCAGACTACGAATCTGAGGGTCGGACGTTCGAATCGTTCCGGGCGCGCCAATTTCCCCAATCCTTTTCAATCCTCTCCCGACAGGTCGGCGAGGACGGCGTGTGTATCGGCTCCTGCGGTTGGCGCGGCAACCGGCGGCGGTGCCATTGTGATCGAAAAGCGGGGGGCCGGCGCTGGTTGAGTTGCGCCACCGACTTTGACAAAGGTCTGACGATGGCGGTTGTGGGGGTGCTCCGGCGCTTCGCGCATCGACAGGACCGGTGCGAAGCAGACGTCGGTCATTTCCATCATCGCACACCACTCATCGCGGGTCCGGGTTTTGAAGATCGCCGTGAGCTTCTCCTTCAACGGACCCCATGCCGTCCGGTCATGCTGGCGATCGAATTCGGGGTCATTGGCAACCCCGGCCTGTTGACGAAGCAGCGCATAAAATTGCGGCTCAATCGATCCAATCGATATCCATTTGCCATCCGCGCACTCATAGGTGTCATAAAAATGCGCCGCGCCATCGAGCATGTTTTCGCCGGGGGCGTCGCGGTTCATGCCTGCTTCCAGCATCGCCCAGCTCATCCCCGCTAAAAGCGCTGAGCCATCGGTCATTGCGGCATCGATGACCTGGCCAGGCGCACCATTTTTAACCGCTAGCAGACCGGCGACCATCCCGAAGGCAAGCAGCATACCCCCACCGCCGAAATCGCCCAGATAATTGACCGGCGGGACCGGGCGTTGACCAGCGCGGCCGACGGTATGGAGCACACCCGACAATGCGATGTAATTAATGTCATGCCCCGCCGACTGGGCATAGGGGCCGGTCTGACCCCAGCCGGTCATCCGCCCATAAACGAGCGAAGGATTGTCACGGAGCAGGACATCCGGGCCAAGCCCCAACCGCTCCATGACGCCCGGCCGAAACCCTTCGATCAGCCCGTGGGCGGTGCCGCATAATGTGCGCGCAGTATCAACCCCGTCGCTGGTCTTCATATCGAGCACCACGGACGTCCGATTGCGCGACAGGGCGTCGCGCGGATCAAGGCGGGCGCCGGGGCGATCGATGCGAATGACTTCTGCACCATGATCGGCAAGCATCATCGCACAAAACGGGCCTGGGCCAATGCCGGCAAATTCGATGATCCGAATGCCGTGTAATGCACCGGGCATGGGTACCTCCTAAAGCGACAGCAACGCGTGGGGCGATAATCACGCGAAAATATTGGCCTTAAACACGTCTATCCCCAGTCGGGATCGTCCATCCATTGTCCGAAATGGGGCGTATCGATGCTTACCTTGTCGGGGTAGCGCGCGGTGCGCTTTTCAAGAAATGACGACACGCCTTCCGCCGCATCCGCCGATCGGCCGCGCGCCCAGATCATCCGGCTGTCCAGCTTGTGGGCGTCCATGGGATGTGCTGCACCCATCATCCGCCACATCATCTGGCGCGTGACCGCAACCGAAACCGCTGCCGAGTCATCTGTAAGCTGATGGGCCAGCGCTGTGGCTGCGTTCAGAAGCTCGGTTGGTGGGTGGATTGATCGCACAAGCCCGGCCGCAAGGGCCTCACCGGCATCGAACACCCGGCCCGAATAGCACCAGTCGAGCGCGGTCGAGATGCCCAACAGCCGCGGCAGGAACCAGCTCGACGCGGCTTCGGGAACAATCCCGCGCCGTGCAAAGACGAAGCCGAACCGGGCCGTGGTCGATGCAAGGCGGAAATCCATTGGCAATTGCATGGTTGCGCCAATGCCGACCGCGGCGCCATTGATCGCGCCGATCACCGGTTTTTTGCTGTTGAAGATGCGCAGCGTCAGCCGGCCGCCATTATCGCGGATACCGGGATGCGCATAGTCGATGCTGCCGTCCGCCCGGATCGGCGATCCCCCCTCAATCCGGTCGGGGCGCTGCGCATAATCGAAGGTGGCGCCGCCGGCGCTCAGATCCGCGCCCGCGCAGAACGCCCGCTCGCCCGACCCGGTAACGATCACGGCCCGCACCGCATCATCGGCATCGGCCTGATCGAACGCATCGACCATTTCGGTCATCATCTGCGGGGTAAAGGCATTCATCCGATCGGGGCGGTGCAGCGTGATCGTGGCAATGCCATCGGTCACACCGAACAATATCGTTTCATAGGCCATGCCCTGAGATCGCCTCCGATGGTGTCGATCGCGCGTCGACTATCCGCAGGGTGAAGGCCTGATCCGCGCTTGGCAAGGGGGAACCCGTCCGGCGATCGGGGCGGGCGTCCGTGCACATTTTATTCACCATAATTTTAGGGTTCTGGCATTAATGCCCAATGGATGCTGAACCTTCGCCGTCAAACCGCTTCGCCATTCGGGAACGTCGCTCCATGTCAATGATGGGCAAGATTGTCCGAAATCATCTGGTGCCAGAGGTTTCGATCATCGTTCCAACCTATAATGAGCGGGCAAATATCGAAGCACTGGTAAAGAGCGTCGACGCGGTGATGGGCCATGTCGCGTGGGAAATCATTGTCGTCGACGATGATAGCCCCGATCGTACCTGGGCCGAAGTGGCGCGCATTGCCGCGGTTGAACCGCGCTTGCGCTGCGTGCGGCGGGTCGGCCGTCGCGGGCTGGCGTCGGCGGTGATCGAGGGGGCCATGGCTGCCAGCGGCGACCTGATTGCCGTGATGGACGCCGATTTTCAGCACGATGAAACCATCCTGCCGAAAATGTTCGATATGCTGATCGCGGACGACGCCGATCTGGTGGTTGGGACCCGCTATGCCGCTGGGGGATCGGTCGGCGATTGGAACGCGACGCGCCAGCAAATGAGCGGGTTTGCAACGCGGGCCGCGCGGGCGCTGATCGGTAATCGCACGAGTGATCCGATGAGCGGCTTCTTCATGGCCCGTCGTCAGGTTTTTTCCGGGTCAATCTACAATCTGTCGAGCCAGGGCTATAAAATCCTCCTCGATCTCATCAGTTCCTATCCGGGCACGCTGTGCATCGCCGAAGTGCCGTACACGTTCCGCAACCGGCGCGAAGGCGAAAGCAAGCTCAGCCCCATGGTGCTGGCGGAATTTGCGTTTCTGCTGATCGAAAAACTGTCGCGCGGCTGGATTCCGCCGCGCTTTGTATTGTTCGCGCTGGTCGGCGGGCTGGGCCTGGGCGTTCATTTGATCGTTCTGTCGCTGCTGATCGGTGCCGGTGTCCCGTTCATTTCGGCACAGGGCGCCGCCGTCGCCGCGGCCATTATCTTCAATTATGTGCTCAATAATGAATTCACCTATCGCGACCGGCGGTTGAGTGGACTGAACTTTGTCGGGGGCATGGTGATGTTCGCGGTCATTTGTTCGATCGGCGCGGTCGCCAATATCGGTGTGGCCAATCTGGCGATTGAAGAAACCAACAGCTGGTCGCTGGCTGGCATCGCCGGGGCGATTATGGGCGCCGTGTTCAACTTCGGCGGCGCGAGCAGCATCGTCTGGGGCCGCAACCGGAAACGCGCGGTCGTCGCCAGCTAGCGCCTATCGCGTCAAGGACGACTGTCCGCGATATTGGGGGCAGCCGCGTCGCGTTGGGCGATAATTGCCAGAACCTGCGCCGCCCATTGCGGCCGACAGATCAACAGATCGGGCAGGAACGGATCGACGCAATTATAGACCAACGGTGAGCCGTCAATTCGGGACGCATGGAGGCCCGCGGCCAATGCGACGGCGGCGGGGGCGCAATTGTCCCATTCGAACTGACCGCCCGCATGCAGATAAATGTCTGCCCGGCCATCCACCACCGCCATCGCCTTTGCCCCCGCTGATCCCATGGGCACGATTTCCGCGTCCAGGGCTTTGGCAACCCGGGTGGCAATTTCCGGCGCGCGACTGCGGCTGGCGACGATGCGGGGACGCGGGGTTGGGCGGCAATCCGGTGCGGGCCCGTCATCGGTTGCGAAGACCAAATGTTGCGCCGGCAGGGCAACCGCGCCGACGCTGGGCACGCCGTCGATCGCCAGGCCGATATGGACGGCCCATTCGTCGATACCGCCGACATATTCGCGCGTACCGTCCAGCGGGTCGATGATCCATACCCGCCGGGCAGCGCAGCGTTGCCGGTCGTCATGCGATTCTTCCGACAGGATAAAATCGTCGGGGCGTTCGCGTTTCAGTCGCTGGATGATCAGCTGGTTCGCTTCACGATCACCCCGGTCCCCAAGCTCGTTTTTTGGACAGTCTGGATCAGCCAGAATGGCGCGCAGCAAGGCGCCTGCTTGCTCGGCAAGCGATCTGGCAAGCGCGACATCGCTCAAAGTTCGTAACTCCACACCCCGATGACATGTTCGACGATCCGGTTGGCCGCAGCTTCGGCGCTCTCGGTCGTCGTGTCGATGTGGAATTGCGGATTTTCAGGACGTTCATAGGGGCTGGATATGCCCGTGAAGCTGGCAATCTCGCCGCGCCGCGCCTTGGCGTAAAGACCCTTTACGTCGCGGGCTTCGGCAACCTCGAGCGGCGTGTCGACAAAGATTTCGACAAAGTCGCCCTCGGGCAGCATCGCGCGCACCATTTCACGCTCAGCGCGAAAGGGGGAAATGAACGCGGTCAGCACGATCAATCCGGCATCGGTCATCAGCTTTGCGACTTCACCCACGCGGCGGATATTTTCCACCCGATCCGCATCGCTGAAGCTCAAATCCTTGTTGAGGCCGTGGCGGATATTATCGCCGTCTAGCAAATAGGTGTGACGCCCCATGGCATAGAGCTTTTGTTCAACCAGATTGGCGATGGTCGACTTGCCCGACCCGGACAGGCCGGTGAACCATAGCAGCTTGGGTATTTGTCCTTTTTGCCGCGCATGCGCGCTGCGGCTGATTTCGACGGCTTGCCAATGGACATTCTGCGCCCGCCGGAGCGCATCGCGGATCATGCCGGCGGCGACCGTGGCATTGGTGGCGCGATCGATCAGGATGAACCCGCCCAGCGTGTGGCTGTCGGCATAGGGTTCAAAGACGATTGGCCGGTCGGTGTACAACTCCGCCAGACCGATATCGTTCAAGGCGAACGTCCGTGCGGGCAGGCGTGCCATTGTGTTGACGTCGACGGTGTGTTCGGGTGCCTTGATATTGGCGCCGACGGTCTGGCTGCCAATTTTCATCAGATAGGACCGGCCCGGCAATAGCGGTGCCTCGTTCATCCAGACAATCATTGCCGCGAACTGATCAGATGATTGCGGCGGGGCATCGGCAACGGCGATGACGTCGCCGCGCGAACAATCAACCTCATCGGTTAGCGTCAGCGTCACCGACTGGCCGGCAACGGCTTCTTCCAGATCGCCGTCCATCGTCACAATGCGCGCAATGCTGGTCAGTCTGCCCGATGGCAGGATGCGGACACGGTCGCCGGGCTTGATGGCTCCCGCCGCAATTTGGCCGGCAAAGCCGCGAAAATCCAGGTTGGGCCGGTTCACCCACTGGACCGGCATGCGGAACGGTGCCCGCGCCGCGGCATCAGCATCGACGTCAACGGTTTCCAGATGCTCAATCAGGCTGGGGCCGGCATACCAGGGCGTGTTTGCCGAAACCGCCGTGATGTTGTCGCCCTTGAAGCCCGAGATCGGGATGGCGGTGAATTCGGTACGGCCAATCCCGGTGGCAAATTCGCGATAGTCGTCGACGATCTTGTCGAAAATGGCCTGATCATAGCCCACCAGGTCCATCTTGTTGACCGCCAGCACGACGTGGCGGATGCCGATAAGCTGTGCCAGATAGCTGTGGCGTCGGGTCTGGGTCAGCACGCCCTTGCGCGCGTCGATCAGGATAACGGCAAGATCGGCGGTCGATGCGCCGGTCACCATGTTGCGCGTATATTGTTCATGACCCGGTGTATCGGCGACGATGAATTTACGCGTCTCAGTCGCGAAGAACCGGTAGGCGACATCGATCGTGATACCCTGCTCGCGCTCAGCGGCAAGGCCGTCGACCAGCAGGGCAAAGTCGATGTTCTGGCCCTGTGTCCCAACCCGTTTGCTGTCGGCTTCAAGCGCCGCCAGCTGATCCTCAAAAATCATCTTGGAATCATAAAGCAGCCGGCCGATCAGCGTCGATTTGCCATCGTCGACCGATCCGCAGGTGATGAATCGCAGCAGCGATTTATACTGGTGGCGGCGAAGATAGCCGTCGATATCCTGTTCAATCAGCGCATCGGCGACATAATGCGGTTCCGACGGGTTGGGCATCAGAAATACCCCTCCTGCTTTTTCTTCTCCATGCTCGCGGACTGATCATGGTCGATGACCCGACCCTGGCGCTCCGAGGTCGTGGTCAGCAGCATTTCCTGGATGACTTCCGACAGGTTTGTCGCCCGGCTTTCGACCGCGCCGCTCAGCGGGAAGCACCCTAGCGTCCGGAACCTGACCCAGCGTTCCTCGATATCGACCTTGCGGCCGAGCACGCGTTCCATGCGTTCGGGGTCGTCAGCCATGAAAAGCTGGCTGTCATGCCAATAGGTCGGGCGCGGTGCCGAGAAATAGAGCGGTACAATTTCAATATTTTCGAGCTGGATATATTGCCAGATATCAAGCTCGGTCCAGTTGGAGATCGGGAAAACACGGATGCTTTCTCCCTTGTTTTTGCGTGCGTTGTACAGATTCCATAGTTCGGGGCGCTGGTTCTTGGGGTCCCAGCGATGGTTGGCCGACCGGAAGCTGAACACGCGTTCCTTGGCGCGGCTTTTTTCCTCGTCACGCCGGGCACCGCCAAAGGCGGCGTCAAAGCCGTGACTGTCGAGTGCCTGTTTGAGCCCCTCGGTCTTCCACATATCGGTATGGCGGCTGCCGTGATCGAACGGATTGATGCCCTGGGCCAGCGCTTCGGGATTGCGGTGGACCAGTAATTCCATCCCGGCCGCCGCCGCCGTCTTGTCGCGCAGATCGTACATGGCGCGAAACTTCCAGGTCGTATCGACATGCAGGAGCGGGAAGGGGGGCGGGGCCGGGTAAAATGCCTTTCTGGCCAGATGCAGCATCACCGCTGAATCCTTCCCAACCGAATAGAGCATGACCGGGCGGTCAGCCTCGGCCACCACTTCGCGCATGATGTGGATGCTTTCAGCTTCCAGCCGTTGCAGATGGGTAAGCGGTGCGTTCATAGGCGTGTCACATAATGGGATGTGCCCGCCGCGCCATCAACTTATCCTGTTGGGGTGCAAAGTTCCGTCAATGCTCTTGTTCGCGTTCGAGCGAGTCCAGGATGCGCGCGCCCGCCATAAATACCGCAACAGGGGCGAGGCAGAAGAGAATTTTGCCGCCCAGGCCAGGATAGAGCTGCATGTAATGAAGCCCGCGTTCGACCGCGCCTGTGCCGAGCCCATAGATAATCAAAAACGCTTCAAACTTGTTTTTGATAACAAACAGACGGGCAATTTTTTTGACCATGCCAATGGTTAAGCAAGGCGCACGCCAACCCCGGAATTGCGACAGTCCGTGTTAACAAACAAGGTTAACTGTCAATTAATTCGACAATCCCCAACAGGTGCAACAGCGCGGTGCGAGCCGTTTCTATCTGCGCGATCAGGGCAGGATCACCGATCTGGTCGATCGGGATTTCTTCCGGCCAATGCGTCGCCACCAGTGCTGCAATCTGATCAAGCCGGGCGGTATCCACCAGGAAGCGCGGGTCGATCGTCGCAGGATCGGCGACGACGCGGAGCCTTAGGCAGGCGGGGCCGCCGCCGTTCGACATCGATTCGCGGACATTGACGATTTCCAGCCGGCGGATCGGGCCGTTGCCGTCGATCATCCGGGTCAGCCACCCCCAGACCCGGGGATTGTCGCGGGCCTCTTCGGGAAGGATCAGCGCCATTTCGTGGCCCGGCAGCGTTACCAGCTGGGCGTTGAACAGATAGGATGCGACCGCATCGGCCAGCGACACCTCTGCCGCCGGCACTTCGACAATTTCCACTTCGGGCAGAATGTCGCGCAGCGCGGCATAAAATCCGGCCTTGTCGGCAAATGCCTGCTCGTGGGCGAACAGGACATGCTCATTGGCGACGGCGACCACATCATTATGAAACGCCCCCGCCGCAATCGCTTCTTCGGACTGCGCCACGAACAGCGTGCGTGCCAGGTCCAGCCCGTGCATGCGCGCCACAGCCTCGCTCGCCTGGCGGTGCTGGCGCGCCGGAAAGCGCCCGCCCGACACGCCGTAGACGAACACCTCAACGCCGGGCGCGCCGTGCTGCGCGCACAGCCGCATATGGTTTGCGGCGCCTTCATCGCCGAACGGCGGCGGTACGGGATCGTGCACCGCAAAGGCGGGGTCGGCAAAGGCAAGGCGCAACTGCGCAACCGTTTCCGGCCATTCGTGGCTGCGATGCGGCATCGTCATCAGATTGGCGCCGGACAAATGACATTTGCCGTCCGCTGTGTCGGGTGCTGGCGACACGGTAGCGGCATTGGCTGCCCACATCGCCGACGCTGACAGCGCCTGCGCGCGCAGCGTCGCATCGGCATGCGCATAATCGGTGCCCAGCGCCGCCAGCCATTTATGATCGGGTCGGGCGTGCGGGAGCAGGATGCCCTGCGTCAGCCCCAGCGCCAGATTGGCGCGCATCTTGGCAATGCCCTGCAGCGCCGCTGCCCGGGGGTGCGAGGTCTGGCCGCCATGGCTGGTCGCCGCCAGATTGCCAAAGCTCAGCCCCGCATAATTATGGCTGGGGCCGATCAGCCCGTCGAAATTGATCTCGACCAGTCGCACGGGATCAGATCCGACCGACATGATGGACCTCGTCATCGGGCTTGACGCCGAGTGCCGTGGCCGCCGCTCGGTCGATGACAACGGTGCCGTCGTCGATCCTGCGGACGTTGCCATAGCAGCAGCGAAATTCGGTCAAATGCCCGGTGGCGATCAGCGCGGCGTCCCCGCCATCGTCATCGATCGCGGTGACCCGGCTGGTCACGGTGTCGCGAATGGTGCGCACGTCGTCGGTGCGTGCGTTCATGGTCGGGCCACCGTCAAAAATGTCGATATATTTGTCGAAACTGAAACCTTCATTCTCCAGCATCCGCATTGCCGCGCGCCCCGACGGGTGCGGCATGCCAATCACGGCGCGCGCATTGTCGGAAAGCATCGCGGTGTAGATCGGATGCTTGGGAAACAGATCGGCGATGAACTGGTGGCCGTGCACCGCGTTGAACTGATCGGCGTCCTGAAAGTGCATCCCGAAAAAGCGGCCCGCCAGCCCGTCCCAAAACGGTGAACCGCCGGTTTCGTCGATAATACCCCGCAATTCGGCAAGGATGCGATCGGCGAAACGTGCGCGGTGCGCGCGGATGAACAGATATCGGCTGCGCGCGAGCAGCATCCCCAAACCGCCCGCCCGTTCGCCGGGATGGAGGAAAAGCCCACCCACTTCGGTCGATCCTTCCAGATCGGTGGTCAGCGACAGCATCTCGGCCTTGAAGGTACGGCCCAATTGCTCGCTATGCTGCGACAACGTCCCAATTCGGTAGCTGTAAAATGGGTGGCGCTGGCCAACCATCGTGAAGATCTGGCACGTGCCACGGACATCGCCCGTCCGGGTGTTTTCGAGGATCAGGACAAACAGCTCGTCGAGTATCGCTGCGTCGTCGCGGGCAAAGGCGCTATGGCTGCGATCAAGCTTGGCCCTCAGCGCGCGGCGATCGGGCGGCAGGTTGGTAAAGCCGCCGCCCGTCAGCTTGGCCATTTCGTACAAGTGCTGAAGATCATCTTCACGCGCGGCGCGGATGCGAAATGTCACAATTGTCCCCGTTCTGCGATGCGGAGGATGGTCAATGCCGACAACGCTGCCCGTTCGGGCAAGCTGTCCGGGATCAGGAACTCATCCGCCGAATGGATCGCCCCTCCGCGCGCGCCCATCGTGTCGACAACCGGGACACCGCACGCCGCAATGTTGTTGCCATCGCAGACCCCGCCCGTGTCGCGCCACCCAATCGACAAGCCAAGATCGGCACCGGCTCGCTTGACGAGATCAAACAGCCGCGCCGCGCCCGCATCAATCGGTTTTGGCGGACGATTGAAACTGCCATGCACGGCAATCCGTACATCATGATCGGTGGCGACCTGCGCAACGACCCGGTCGATCAGCGCCTGTGCCCGGTGGATTTCCTCATGCGAGCGCGGCCGGAAATTGACCCGCAATACCGCCAGATCAGGCACAACATTATTGGGACCGCCGCCATCGATGCGCGCGGGGTTTACCGAAAGGCCCGGCGACCGTGCGGCCGCCAGCCGCAGCGCCACATCGGCCGCGGCGACAATTGCGTTGCGGCCTTCATCCGGATTGCGGCCAGCATGCGCCGACCGTCCGTGGATGGTGATGGAAAAGTTGCCGGTACCGCCCCGCGCGCCTGCCAATGTGCCGTCGGGCAACGCCGGTTCATAGGTCAGCGCCGCCAGCTTTCCGTGCGCGGCGGCTGCAATCAGGTTTGCAGAGGAAAGCGACCCCGTTTCCTCATCAGAGTTCAGCACGACGTCATAGCCGATCCGGCTTGCGACGCTGCTTGCCTCAACGGCTTTCAACGCCGCCAGCATGACCGCGATCCCGCCCTTCATGTCGGCAGCGCCCGGTCCGTTCAGCGATCCATCGGGCAGGGTCGAGATCGTCTGGAACGAGTGGTCGACGGCAAATACCGTGTCCATGTGGCCGGTCAGCACCAATTGCACAGGGGCGTCCGGCCGCACGGTCACGCGAAGATGCTTGCCATGTTCGATGGCGATCACTGTTCCCTCGGCCGTCACGCTTTCAACCGGCGAAGGATCGACGAGGCTGATATGCCCCGGCAGCATGGCGAAACTGTCTGCCAGCAACCCGGCCATTGTCGACAGGCCGGCAAGATTGCGCGTGCCCGAATTGACCGGCACCCACCGCAAGACCTGGTCGAGCATCGGTTCCGCGCGGGCGACGTCGATCGCTGCCTGTTCTGTCGTGGAAAGTCCCGCCATGGCGCACGCTCTAGCCGCTTCAGATGACTTACTCTACCCCCGTCAGGGCGAGATCAGATCCGGGCTTCGCCCCATTCAATCCAGCCAAAGGCGTGCGGCGTATGCGGCATGTAACGGCCATCGCCGCTCACCGTCAG
>JAIELC010000033.1 GCA_019753375.1 Sphingomonas sp. | reverse complement strand
CGCCGCCTCGCGCGGGCAATGGGGGGCGATGTCACGGTCGACAGCGCACCCGGGCAGGGCGCGCGGTTCATTTTCACCCTGCCATATCGCGACTAGTTTACTCGCCGAGCGGCGACCAGTTACCCCGCCGCCGAGGCAGGCAACGATTACCCGCCCCGACAGGCAATGATCGCGAGAAAAGTTGCAACGACGCCCGGTCCTTGGGGCGCGACATCACCTTTGCCTCGCGCGCAATTCAGCGCTTTGCGACCTCGACATAATCGCGCTGCACCGGCCCGGTATAAAGCTGGCGCGGACGACCGATCTTCTGCGCGGGATCAGAGATCATTTCGTTCCACTGCGCGACCCAGCCGACGGTCCGGGCAAGCGCGAACAAGGCGGTGAACATCGTCGTCGGGAAGCCAATGGCGGATAGGATAACGCCCGAATAGAAATCGACGTTGGGGAACAATTTCTTTTCGATGAAATATGGATCGTTGAGCGCCATTTCCTCAAGCTGCAGGGCAACGTCGAACACCGGATCGGTGACATTCATCGCCTTGAAGACTTCGCGGACCGTTTTTTGCATCACGGTGGCACGAGGATCGTAGTTCTTATACACCCGGTGGCCAAAGCCCATCAGGCGGAACGGATCATTCTTGTCCTTGGCGCGCTCAATATAATGCGGGATGCGATCAGGCGTTCCGATTTCGCGCAGCATGTTGAGCGCCGCTTCGTTTGCGCCGCCATGCGCGGGCCCCCACAGGCAGGCAATACCGGCTGCAATGCAGGCGAATGGATTGGCGCCGGATGATCCCGCCAGCCGTACCGTCGAGGTCGACGCGTTCTGTTCATGATCGGCATGCAGGATGAAAATCCGGTCAAGTGCCTGTTCGATAATCGGATTGACCTCATATTCCTCGGCCGGAACGCCGAAGGTCATCCGCAGAAAATTGCCGGTGTAGGACAGCTTGTTGCTGGGATACATGAACGGCTGGCCGATCGAATATTTATACGCCGCCGCGGCAATCGTTGGCATTTTGGCGATCAGGCGGTGGCTCGCGACCATCCGCTGGTGCGGATCGGTAATGTCTGTGGAATCGTGATAAAAGGCGCTCAGCGCGCCAACGACGCCGCACATCACCGCCATCGGATGCGCGTCGCGCCGGAACCCGCGATAAAATTGCATCAGCTGTTCATGCAGCATCGTGTGGCGGGAAATGGTGTAGGTAAAATCCTTGAGCGTCTGCTGGTCAGGCAATTCGCCATTCAGCAGCAGGTAGCTGACTTCCATGAAGCTCGACTGCTCGGCCAATTGTCCAATCGGATAGCCGCGGTGCAGCAGGACACCTTCATCGCCATCAATATAGGTCAGCGCCGACTCGCAGCTTGCCGTTGATGTGAAGCCGGGGTCGAAGGTGAACATGCCGGTATCGGCATAGAGCTTCCTGATATCGATAACCTGGGGACCGACCGACCCCGACAAGACCTTATAATCATGGTCGCCGAGCTTGATGGTTGGCGTGTCGGTCATCTGAACAGTCCTTTCAGTTTCAAATCTCGGCCGACACGGTCATTCGGTCGGCGATACGGCCAAGGCTTTCGTCGCGCCCCAGCAAGGCCAGCACGTCGAAAATCCCCGGCGATGTTTTGCGCCCGGTCAGCGCGGCCCGCAGCGGCTGCGCAACCGCACCAAGCTTGACGCCCGCTGCTTCCGCCACGTCGCGGACGGCAGCCTCCAAAGCATCCGTATCCCAGTCGCTGATTGCGTCAAGCGCGGCATGTATCTGGGCAAGCAATATTGGTGCCTCGCCGGCGAGAAGCGTCGCTGCATCGGGATCAAGCCGCAGCGGGCGCGATGCAAACAGAAACGCCGCGCCCTCGGCAAGTTCCAGCAGATTAGCGGCTCTGGGCTTGAGCACGGCCATGCTGCTGATCAGAAGCTGCATCTGATCGGCGGACAGCTTATCCCCCAGTCGATCAGCAACCAGCTCGGCCAGCCTCGCATCATCGGCGGCGCGCATGTAATAGCCGTTCAGGTTCTCCAGCTTTTTTAGATCGAACCTGCTTGGTGATTTACCAACATGCGCCAGATCAAACCACGCGACGGCTTCGTCGCGGCTGATGATCTCGTTATCGCCATGCCCCCAACCAAGTCTCAGCAGATAGTTGCTGAGTGCCTCTGGTAAGATGCCCAGCTCATCGCGATACGCGTCGACGCCGGTGGCACCGTGGCGTTTCGACATTTTGGCGCCGTCCGCGCCGTGGATGAGCGGGATATGCGCGTAAATTGGGTCAGCCCAACCGCCGTCGACGGCATTCATTGCGCGAATTATCGGCAATTGGCGGAACGCATTATTCAGATGATCGTCGCCGCGAATGACATGCGTTACGCCCATATCATGGTCATCGACGACGACAGCGAGCATGTAGGTTGGCGTCCCATCCGATCGCAACAGCACGAAATCATCGATTTCTGCATTCTGGACCGTCACCGGGCCCTGGACCCGATCATCTATGGTCGTTGCCCCCTCGCGTGGAGCCTTTAGCCGGACCACGAACGGCACATTGCCGCCCTCACGCGGGTCGCGGTCCCGCCACCGGCCATCATACCGGATCGGCTGTTTGGCTGCTTGCTGCGCAGCCCGTAATTCGGCCAGTTCTTCGGATGTCGCGAAACATTTATAGGCGTGGCCGGTGTCCAGCAACCGTTGCGCTACCGCGGCGTGCCGTTCGGCGCGGGCAAACTGAAAGACCGTGTCGTCATCCCAATCGAGACCCAGCCACGTCATCCCGTCCAGAATCGCGTCGATCGCGGCCTGAGTCGAGCGAGCGCGATCCGTGTCCTCGATCCGAAGCAGAAATTTGCCGCCGTGGTGGCGCGCAAACAGCCAGTTGAACAACGCCGTTCGGGCGCCGCCAATGTGCAAAAACCCCGTTGGCGACGGGGCAAAACGGGTGACAACCGGGGCGGCGTTCGCGCCAGTTTCAGGATCGATAGTTGCGCTCAACCGCGCATGCTCCCAGACTTGAAATCTATGGCCAGTTCAGCCGCGACCGCCCCTAGCACGCTGTATGCCCAGCTTCAAATGGCGGGCGGGCAACATTATGCGCGACGCGGCGACACGCTGGAGCGCTGGTTGGAAGCAGAGCGCGATCAGCTCGTTCTGTGGATGCCGGTCGCCTTGGGCAGCGGTATTGCGAGCTGGTTTCTCCTGCCCGATCCGCGATCCTGGACCATTGCCTTGCTGACGTTCGCCGGGGCGGGCCTGCTGACAATCGCGCTTGGGCGCGCGGGTCGCGGGCTTCGCGTGCTGGGAACCGGTTTCCTGCTCGCGGCGCTCGGGCTCGGATTGATCTGGGCGCGGGCCGAGTCCAAGGCTGCCCCCGTTTTGGCGCGCCCGGCCATTGTAATGGTGGAAGCCAAGGTTGAACAGATTCAGCCATTGCCGCCGCGCGGTCTGGTCCGTTTGCGGCTTGCGCCAATCCGCACCTTGCCAACCGACGCGACGGCCCGACCGATGAACCCGTTAGTCTTGCCGCCCCATATCAGGCTTAATCTGGCGGAGCACGACGTCCCGACTTCGGTGGGGACTGGCGCAGTTATTCGCGTCCGGGCGCGCCTGCTCCCGCCCCCGCCACCCGCACTGCCGGGCGCCTATGATTATGCACGCGTCGCCTGGTTCGACGGCATTGGCGCCACCGGTCGGGGCTTTGGCCCGGTCGAGGTGATAGCCGCCGCGCCGTCTGGATCGGGAAGGCTGCGTGACGCCTTGTCGGCCCATATTCGCGGGCGCGTCCCCGGGGCGGCGGGCGGCATTGCGATGTCGCTGGCAACGGGGGACCAAGGGGGCATGGAACTCGATGATGCCGAGGCCATGCGCCGAGCGGGCCTGGCGCATCTTTTGTCGGTCAGCGGGTTACATATCACGGCAGTGGTCGGCGCGACGATGTTCCTGGTGCTGCGCCTGCTGGCGCTGAGCCCATGGCTTGCCTTGCGGGTGCGACTGCCGCTGGTCGCCGCAGCGGCGGGGGCGGTTGCCGCGGTGGGGTATACCGTTCTGACTGGGGCCGAAGTGCCAACGGTACGATCCTGCGTCGCGGCCTTGCTCGTGGTCGCCGCGCTTATCATCGGGCGGGAAGCGATGACGCTCCGGCTGGTCGCCACCGGTGCGATGATTGTCCTGCTCGCCGTGCCCGAAGCGCTTGCCGGGCCAAGTTTTCAGCTATCCTTTGTGGCTGTGGCATCGATTATTGCCCTGCACGATCATCCCCGGGTGCAAGCCTGGTTTGTCCGGCGAGATGAGGCGATCTGGCGAAGGATCGTGCGCGGACTAAGTTCGCTGTTGTTGACGGGGATCGTGGTTGAGGCCGCGCTGGCGCCCATTGCCATCTATCACTTTCACAAAGCTGGCTTGTACGGATCGGTTGCGAACATCGTCGCCATTCCACTCACCACATTTGTGATCATGCCATCTGAAGCGCTGGCCCTGCTGGCAGACGTTTTCGGAATGGGAACGCCCTTTTGGTGGCTGACCCGCCAGTCAATATCTGCCTTGCTGTGGATCGCGCATCGGACCGCCGAAGCTCCCGGCGCGGTCGCTGCCCTGCCGTCAATGCCGGCAATGGCCTTTGCGCTGATCGTGATTGGCGGGCTTTGGCTGGGGCTTTGGCGGACGCGGTGGCGGATGCTGGGACTGGTACCGATCGCTATCGGCTCGGTCTGGGTGACAATGGTACCGCCGCCGGACCTGCTGATCACCGGCGATGGTCGACATGTTGCGGTACGAACGGCGGACGGCACCATCGCCATGCTTCGTGACCGCAGCGGTGACTATACCCGGGCGATGCTGTCGGAAATTGCCGGAATTGATGACGATCCGGCGCTGTTGTCGGATCAGCAAACGGCCCGGTGCAACCGTGACCTGTGTCTTGCGGTCCTCTCCAGGGGTGGCCGCGACTGGCGGGTGCTGGCGACCCGCAGTCCTTATCCGGCACCGATCGCGGATCTCGTTGCCGCTTGTCGCGCAGCGGACATTGTCGTTAGCGATCGGCGATTGCCGAGGACCTGCAAACCGCGATGGCTGAAGCTCGACCGACCGATGCTGCGCCGCACCGGTGGCATCAGCATCGCGCTGTCGACAGGACGACTTCAGACCGTCAATCGTCCCTCAGATGCCCATCCTTGGCGCCGTAATATGTTCAATCGTAACGGCGAAGCAGACCAGCAAGCTTTCCCTGCACGCGCACCTGGCGCGGGTCATAACGCTGCGGATCGTAGGCGCGATTTGCCGGATCAAGCCGCACCATTGCCCCTTCGCGACGGAAATATTTGAGCGTTGCCTCGCTCTCTTCGATCAGCGCGACCACAATCTCGCCGTCGCGTGCGACCTCCGTCCGGCGAATAAGCGCATAATCTCCGTCCAGAATTCCCGCTTCGACCATCGAGTCTCCGGAAACTTCGAGCGCATAATGCTCGCCACCGCCAAGCAATGCCGCCGGGACCGACAGCATGGACTGGCCTTCAAACGCCTCGATCGGCACGCCAGCGGCAATCCGGCCGTGGAGAGGAATCTCGATCACGTCGTTGGCAGGCTGGGGGATGGAGCGACCAAGGGAGGGTACCGTGAGCGGCGGCTTGGCAGCGCCGCGATTGCCCGTTTCCGGCATACGCAACACTTCCAGCGCGCGGGCGCGATTGGGCAGCCGACGGATGAACTGCCGCTCCTCAAGCGCGCTGATCAGCCGGTGAACTCCTGATTTGGACTTCAGATCCAGCGCTTCTTTCATCTCTTCAAAAGAAGGCGATACGCCCGTCTCTTCAAGCCGGTCGTTGATGAAGCAGATAAGCTCGTGCTGTTTGCGCGTGAGCATTAATGTTCCTCCGTCCAGAACAGACGACGAACGTTTAGGAAACATAAAATTCAAAGTCAAGCGAGCGGAATGATTTCCACATTGTCACCGGTTTTGGCCGGCGGGGCACCCGGTGCCCTTACCAGCAAGCAATTGGCCCGCGCCAACGTCAGCAACATGGAACTGTCCTGAATCGCGGAGACGGTTACGTGGCCATCAACTACCCGCGCGCGCAGATAATCCTGCCGATGATCATTGGCGGCCAGCGGTTCAGCCAGTGTTGCGGAGAGATGTTGGGGCAAGGGGCTGGCCGCGCCTGCCATCGCGGCGATCAATGGGCGCAAAAACAATTGCGCGGTAACAAATGCGGATACCGGATTACCCGGCAGGCCCAGCACCACGGTTTGGTCCAGCGTCCCGGCCATCATGGGTTTGCCCGGCCGAAGCGCAATGCGCCAGAAATCGATCGCACCGCCCGCAGCGATCAGCGCGGGTCGCACAAGGTCATGGTCACCAACCGACGCTCCGCCAGTGGTGACCAGAATATCGGCATCGACCTGTCGGAAGGCAGATGTCAGAACGTCCAGATCATCAGGAATGATCCCCAAATCCACAATATCCACCGGCAGGTCTGCCAGTAATGACGTAAGCATCACCCCATTGGTTTCCGGCAAGGCGAGCCCGTCTGTGGTGGCCCCCGGGGGCACCAGTTCATCCCCGGTGGCGACAATCGCTATGCGCACGCGACGATTGACAGCGAGAACGCCGTGGCCCGCGCTCGCCGCCACCGCTATGCGCGCGGGCGTCAGCCGCTCGCCGCGTGCGATAACGATGTCGCCGGCCCTGAAATCAAGTCCCTGGCGACGCACATTGCCGCCGATCCGCCGGGGACCTTCACCTATGAGCGAAATCACCGCGCCATCGACCGATACCTCTTCCTGCACCATCACCGCGTCGCTGCCAGCGGGCAACGCCGCCCCGGTAAAAATCCGCACCGCCTGCATCGGGCCAACCTGTCCCGAAAACGGATGGCCAGCGGCACTCTCGCCGATCCTTGCAAAAGGTCCCGGCAGGTCTGCATAGCGGATCGCATAGCCATCCATGGCCGAAAGGTCGGCTGCAGGCTGGGTGCGCAGGGCAGTGACATCGCCACTGGCCCACCGTCCAGCGGCTTCCCGCAACGCAACGGTTTCAGCGCTAACGGGGCGGGCCATCGCCAGCAGGCGGGCCTGCGCATCAGCGACCGCCAGCAGGGTCACCGCCGCCAGTCGCCCGACTTGCCGCCAGTCTTGCTGGTCAGCTGGACAGCGTCGATCGTCATTGCCTTATCGATCGCTTTCGCCATGTCGTAAATCGTCAGCAAGGCCACCGACGCAGCGGTCAGCGCTTCCATTTCGACGCCGGTTTTGCCAGTGCAGGCGCACGTGGCGGTTACAGTAACACCGGTAGCGTCGGTCGCCAGATCGATGGCGACACGCGACAGGGGCAGGGGGTGGCAAAGCGGGATCAGCTCGGCGGTCTTCTTCGCCGCCATGATGCCGGCAATCCGCGCAACGGCCAGGACATCGCCCTTTTTAACGGATCCGTCGCGAATTGCCCGTGCCGCTTCTTCCGACATCGTGATGCGGCCGCGCGCCACGGCTTCACGCACGGTGTCGGTCTTGCCGCCAACGTCTACCATGTGCGCGGCACCGGCATGGTCCAGATGCGTCAGGTCATTCATCCAATCATTGTCCGTGTAGCCGCTTCGATATCCTCCGCGCGCATCAATGCTTCCCCGATCAGAAAACACCGCACGCCCTTTTCCGCCATCGCATCAAGATCGGCGCGGGTCGACAACCCACTTTCGGCTATAAAGGTGCAATCCTCAGGCGCACGCGCGATGAGCTCATAGGTACGCTGAAAGTCGACGCTGAAGTCCTTCAAATCGCGATTGTTGACGCCAATAAGGCGCGATTTCAGCTTCATGGCGCGGTCCAGCTCTTTGCTGTCATGGACTTCGACGAGCACATCCATGCCGCAATCGATCGCCGCGCCTTCAAGATCGGCCGACATGGCATCATCCAGCGCGGCCATGATCAACAGGATCGCATCCGCGCCAATTGCGCGCGATTCCGCCACTTGCCACGGATCGACCATGAAATCCTTGCGCAGCACTGGCAAGTCGCAGGCCATGCGCGCCGCTTGTAAATACTCATCGCTGCCCTGAAACCACGGTTCGTCGGTCAGCACCGAAAGGCAGGCAGCTCCACCGGCCTGATACGCACGCGCATGCGCTGGCGGGTCAAAATCCGCGCGGATCACGCCTTTTGACGGGCTGGCCTTTTTAATCTCTGCAATCAAGGCGTGACCGGTCTGAGCGCGCGCATCCAGCGCGGCCCTGAACCCGCGCGGGGCACTTTGCTGCTGGATCTGCGCATCAATCATCGACAGCCGGATACAGGCTTTGCGTGCCGCCACGTCTGCACGCTTGGTTTCCAGAATTCGATCAAGAATAGTCGTCATTTGTAAGCGATCCAGCAATCAAGCAATGTGTTGGCAAGGCCCTTGTCGATAGTCTCTGCAGCTTCCTCAACGCCGGCGGTCAGACTGTCGACGGCACCAGCCACCAACAGCGCCGCGGCCGCATTCAGCAATACAGCGTCGCGATATGGCCCCGTTTCGCCGAGTAACAAGCGCCGAAGCGCCGCGGCATTGTAGCGCGCGTCTCCGCCCCGGATTGATGTAATGTCGTGCCGCGGCAGTCCCGCATCTTCCGGCGCCACGCGTGTCGGCACCGCAATGCAGCCGACGCAACGCGCGATACTGGGCCCGGCGCCGGACAGTTCGTCCAGACCTTCTTCGCCCGATACCACCAGCGCGGCTTCGGTCCCCAATTGCTCCAGGGCCGCCGCATAGACGGGCACATAATCGGGACGCGCAATGCCGATAAGCTGGCGCGAAACGCGCGCAGGATTGGCAAGCGGGCCCATCAGGTTGAAGATCGTCCGTCGGCCAATCCGCTTTCGGATCGGGGTTATGCGCTTCATCGCCGGGTGGTGGTTTGCCGCGAACAGAAACGCGATACCGATGTCCCGCAGACTGCGTTCGGCAAGACTGCCGGCACGGTCCAGATCAAGACCAAGCGCCTCCAGCGTATCCGCTGCTCCCGCCTTGCTCGATGCGGCGCGATTACCATGTTTGGCGACAGGTACGCCGCATGCCGCGACAACCAGCGAGACAGCTGTCGACACGTTCAGGGTATGGTGGCCATCGCCTCCGGTGCCGCACACATCGATCGCCCCGGCAGGCGCTGCGATGGGGACAAGGCGGGCGCGCATCGCCCGGGCAGCTTCGGCGATTTCCGTTGCTGTTTCGCCGCGCGCCGACAAGCCGATCAGAAAATCGGCTAAGGCCTCTTCGCTGGTCCGAGCATCGAGAATATCGGCAAAGGCCTGGGCGGCATCGTCGCGCGAAAGCGGCGCTGCGGGATCGGGCAGACTAACCAACCCTGTCACGCCCGCGACTTTACCGGCAATCCGGCCGCCGCCAGAAAATTGGCGAGCATGGCATGGCCATGTTCCGTCGCGATGCTTTCGGGGTGGAACTGAACGCCGTGAATTGGGAGATCCGCGTGGCGAAATCCCATCACCGACCCGTCATCGGCGGTGGCGTTGACAATCAGCGACGATGGAATGTCATCGACGATCAACGAATGATAGCGCGTTGCCGTGAACGGCGAGGGGAGCCCTTCGAACAGCCCGGTACCATCATGGGTTACTGGCGATGTCTTGCCGTGCATCAACCCGCCGCGAACCACATGGCCGCCAAAATGCTGGCCAATGGCCTGATGCCCCAGGCAAACCCCCAGCAAGGGTTTGCGGGCTTCGGCGCACGCGGCCACCAGATCGAGCGAAATGCCGGCTTCGGTCGGCGTTTTCGGCCCCGGCGAAATCAGAAACGCGTGCGCGTTGCTGGCCAATGCTTCCGGCGCGGTCAGCGCATCGTTGCGCACCACCCGCACTTCGGCGCCCAATTCCATCAGATAATGGACCAGGTTCCAGGTAAAACTGTCGTAATTGTCGATGACAAGGATCATGGTTTGAGCCCCTAGACCCGGTTTAGGGCGGGGGGAAGAGTGCAGCGATCCGTCGGGTCCTGATATGGCGAATCTTGCTGCGCGCGGGGCGCGTGGCGCAACCCGGTGCCTACCCCTTGTTCTTTGCGCTGGGGCACCCGACATCCCGCCTAGATTTTGCCGTGATACCATGGCTTAATGATATGGGTGGCGGGATGGCGATCACCCCGGCTGTGTAAGGGAGTACCCCGATGATTCGAACTCTGGTCCTTGCCACCCTGCTGATGGCACCCGCGATGGCGATCGCTCAGGAAGCGACCACGGCCGACGGTACCGTTCAGGGCCAGGCGCCGCTGCGGGTCCGCAGCTTGTTGCTGCGGGCGGGCGAAACATGTCCAAAGTCGACCGATAGCGAGGTGGTCGTCTGTTCGACCGTTGAGGAACCTTATCGGATTCCCAAGAAGTTGCGCGAGCCTGAGCCAACCGCTGCCAATCGTGCGTGGTCGACGCGGGTTGCCGACGCTGACGATGTTGGTCGCCGCGACGGGGGACTGCCTGGCACATGTTCGCCAATCGGCGCCGGTGGGCAAACGGGATGTACTCAGGCGCTGCTCCAGCAATGGTCCGCCGAACGCCGGGCAGAACAGAGTTCGCCGCCAAAACCTTAGGGTTCTGTCGTCCTACCGACTATTGGCCAAACTGTGGCTCACTTGCCCGGCGTAGGGCTTCGCGGGCCGCCGCAAACAGCGCGCCCGCCTTCGCCTCGCATTCGCGCTGCTCAGACTCGGGATTGCTGTCCGCCACGATACCGGCCCCGGCCTGAACGTGCATGACGCCATCCTTCACGATCGCGGTTCGCAGGACAATGCAGGAATCCATTGATCCGTCGGGCGAAAAATAGCCAACGCCCCCGGCATAGGCGCCGCGGACTTCTGACTCGAGCTCGGCGATGATCTCGCATGCGCGGACTTTGGGCGCGCCCGAGACCGTACCTGCCGGGAACCCGGCGAACAGCGCATCGAGCGCGTCGTGGCTGGTATCGAGCTTGCCGACCACGTTTGATACGATGTGCATGACATGGCTATAAAATTCGACGGTGTAGCTGTCTGTAACGCGGACGCTGCCAGCCGTGGCAACGCGCCCGGTGTCGTTGCGGCCAAGGTCAAGCAGCATCAGATGCTCGGCGCGCTCCTTGGGATCGGCGAGCAGGCTGGTGCGATTGGCTTCATCCTCGGCGGCAGAATTTCCCCGCGGCCGCGTCCCGGCAATCGGACGGATAGTAATTTCTCCGTCGCGAACCCGCACCAATATTTCCGGGCTGGATCCGGTCAGCGTAAAGCCGGGCAGATCGAGGTGATACAGAAACGGGGACGGATTAACCCGCCGAAGCGCGCGATAAAGTTCAAGCGGTGGCAGCGTGAACGGTGTCGTAAAGCGTTGCGCGAGCACCACCTGAAAGATGTCGCCGGCGACAATATAGTCCTTCGCGCGCAGGACCATATCGCGATACGCGCCGTCCGGCAGCACCGGGGTCAGCGCAATTTCGCTGGGCTCGGCGCGGACGGGCAACGGTAACGGCGCGGTCGCCAAAGTCGCGGCGGTGTTTTCAATCCGATCCGCTGCAGCCCTAACCTTCGATTGCGCGTCGCCAGAGCCATCCGGCCAAACCGGTGCGACAATGAACAGCGCGTCGGCAAGGCGGTCGAAGATCAAAATCACGCTCGGCCGCACAAACATCATGTCGGGCAGGCCTATGCCGCCGCCGTCCGCACGCGATAGTCGTTCGACCAACCCAACGGTTTCATAACCGAAATAGCCGACCAGGCAGGCGAGCGCGCGGGGAAGCGCAGCGGGAACATCCATCAGGCAACTGCCCACCAGAGACCGCAGCGCGTCCAGGGTCGGCGTGTCGATCTCCTCAAATGCATCCGGGTTGGTCATCCAGTGACGGTTGATGGAGGGCCGATTACCGTCGGCACGAAAAATCAGATCAGGGGCAAGGCCGATCAGGCTGTGGCGGCCACGTGTCGCACCGCCCTCAACCGATTCGAGCAGGAAATCGCCGCGATCGGGCTGGATCAGCTTCAGGGCCGCGGCCACCGGCGTGTCCGTGTCAGCAATCTGGCGTTGCCACAAAAGCGCCGGGTTACCGGCACTCAATGCGGTGATGGCGGCCTCAATCCCGTCAACCATATACGGGATCAGGGTTGGCCGCCGCCATTGCCGGTCAGGTCTCCCCGAGCCTTTGCAATCGCCGTGCTGTTCTTGCTGACGCCAATATCGCGCCGGATGGCTGTGGTGAATTGCGCAACATATTCGCGGCCAAAATTGCGGCCGAGATCACCGCGCATCGCAAAGACGACGCCCGGCTGGTTGCTGGCATCCCCCTTTACGATGGTATCCAGATACACAATCAGCCACCCGCCATTATTGGGTGCTTCCAGCAACTTCGCGGTTTTACCGGTCATGCTGAACATCAGGGCAAGCGGCGGTGGCACACGCTGTTGCGCGGCGGCCAATTCCGCGCGTGATGCCTTGATGGGGTTGGCAGGGGGCAGCTTCAATCCAGCTTCGGCAAGCGCAGCGGTGAGGGCCTTGCCCCTGTTTATTTTGGCAACGATTTCAACCGCGATCTTGCGGGCTGCCCGACTCGCCCGGTCAATCTGAAAATCGCGCGCCACCGCCGCGCGAATGTCGCC
This sequence comes from Sphingomonas sp., assembly GCA_019753375.1. Lineage (GTDB taxonomy): Bacteria > Pseudomonadota > Alphaproteobacteria > Sphingomonadales > Sphingomonadaceae > Sphingomonas. Next base: position 45,688 of record JAIELC010000033.1, on the reverse strand, counting down.
AAGTGGTGGTGCGGCGGCGGGCGTAATCCGATCGACTGAAACCAGCGCAAAACTGCCGTCGGTGCCGATTGGGATCATCTGAGGCTGATCACCCGGTTCTGCCTGGAATCCTGCGGATGCCAAGGGAACCATGGTGGGCGACGGCGTAGCGGCCGGCTGCGTCGCGTCACGGCCGTCGGCAAGCAAGGGCGGCGTCAATGCCGCTGTCAGCTTTTGGCCGGCGACAATCTCGTCGAAGGTTGCGTTCGCGTTCAATGCAGCATCAACCTTGCCGCGTTGCGCAACTTCAAGCGCGGTCAGCTTTTGGTCGGTCAACTCTTTGACAATGTCGGGGCGCACTTGCGCCAGCGTTTTGGCGGCCAGTTGATCAACGGCATCAATATGCGCCACGATCCAACCCAGCGGGGCCTTTACCGGGCCGATCGTCGCGCCCTTGGCAGCACCAAAGGCGGCGGTGGCGGCGTCTTCGCTGGTCTGGTCAGCATAGCCGGCCTTATCCAGCGCGTTGAGTGTGGCGGCTTCAAGGCCGACAGAGCGTGCAGCCGCGTCGATGGCCAAGCCGCCCCTGATCTTTGCGGCAAGCGTATCGGCAGAAGCTTTGCTGGCAATCACGATTTGTGAAATCGTCCGCGTCTCGCGCGCAGCATAGCTGGCGGCCTTTGCCTTGAAAGCGTTGGCAATCTCGGCTTCGGTAGGCGCCGCCTGCGCCTTGAGCGCCTCGGCACTTACCAAGGCATAGCGAATGGTCCGCCGCTCGGGCACCACGTACCGCGCCAGGTTGCGCGTGTAATAGGCCGTGACCTCTTGCTCGCTGGGCGGCGCGCCAAGGCCAACTGCAGCGGTTGGGACGACCGCAAGCATGCCCGCGCGCTTTTCCAGCAGCAGCGATGCATAGGGAAGGGCGAGGCGATTGGGGACCTGGCTTGCTCCTTCGGTGGGACCCGTTAATTGCCGGGCGATTGTTTCGCGGCGAAGTTCTTCGCGAAACTTTTCCGACGTCAGTCCTGCGGAGCCAAGCGCCCGCTGATAGGCTTGCTCGCTGAACTTACCGTCCAGGCCGTTGAAACCCGGAATGGCCAGTATCTGCGCATCAATTGCCCGTTTGCTGACCGTCATGCCGTTCTTCTTGCCGAAAAGGTCAAGCGCAACCGCGTTGATCATCCTTTCCAACGTGCCTTCGATGGCGCCACCGGCAATGAACTGCGCCATGTCGAGCCCCGGCCGATCACGCTGAAAAGCCCGCAGCTCGCCTTGAACATTGCGCTTCAGCTCTTCTTCGGTGATGCTCACTTTACCAACGGTTGCGGCATTGTCCCCGGTGGCCGTCCGCCCGCCGCCATTGCCGCGACCGGTGACGTCGCCGAGCACGAAGGCGACGGCAAGCAGCGCCAGAAACCCCAGCGTCAGCGGCACGCCAAGTTTGGAATTAAGAAGGCGGCGAACAAAACTGAGCATGCGGGGACAAACCATCGCTGGAAGGAAGAGGACGCGACGCCTTACGCTGGCTTTTGCAGCGCTTCAACCATGTGCTCAACCTTATGGGTGCCCTTGTCAGTCGCTGGCGCTTTGCTATCGGCATATCGGCGCACCATTCGAGGACAAACGCTATGAACCGGCGCAAGCTGATTGCAGGCAACTGGAAGATGAATGGCAGCCTGATGGCGCTGGCCGAACTTGACGCCATTTCGGTGGCCGCGGGTGCCCATGCGGGTGTCGACGTTACTGTCGCAGTCCCGGCCACGCTGATCGCTCCGGCGGCAGCGCGTGCACCGACTATTGCGATCGGTGCGCAGGACGTCCACCAGCAGCCAAGCGGCGCCCACACCGGGTGCATTTCGGCCGCTATGGCGACCGAGGCTGGCGCACGGTGGACGATCGTTGGCCATAGCGAGCGCCGGACCAATCAATGCGAGACGGATGCAATCGTCAAAGCCAAGGCGGAAGCGGCGCACGCAGCGGGCCTGATGGTAATTCTCTGCGTCGGCGAAACGCTGGACCAGCGCGATTATGGCCAGGCCGAAGTGATCGTCACTGCCCAGCTGGCCGCATCATTTCCTGAGCACGGCGACGGCGATTGGCTGTCAATTGCGTATGAGCCCATCTGGGCGATCGGCACGGGTCGGGTCGCCGAGATCGATGATGTTGTCGCCATGCACGCCGCAATCCGGCGCGAGCTGACCGCGTTGGTCGGCGCCAATAAGGCTGCGGCGATGCGCATTCTGTATGGCGGATCGGTCGCCGCTGAAAACGCGCCCGCGCTGCTTGCAGCGGCCAATGTCGACGGCGCCCTGGTTGGCGGCGCCAGTCTGACCGCCGCGAAATTCGTACCGATTATCGAAGCGGCCGCCGGATAAGCTGGCTTACAGGCGCGCCGCTTTGCCGCAGGGCGTGCGGTATTTGCTGGCAGCCGCCGCCCGCCGCCTAAGAATATCGTTGCTTCAGCATCGCCCAAACAGCCCGTAGTCCCAGGGCTTCACCACCCTTGGGTCGCGCGGGTTTGGCGGTTGGGCGCCAGGCAAAGGTATCGAGATGGATCCACGGCGTGTTCTTGGGGACGAAGCGTCGCAGAAAGAGCGCGGCGGTTACCGATCCGGCAAATCCGCCATCGGGTGCATTGACCATATCCGCAATGTCGGACTTGAGCATCTCGTCATAGCCATCCCACAATGGCAGCCGCCACAGCGGATCGTGAACCGCGGCGCCTGCTGCGAGCAAGGATTCGGCCAGCGCGTCATCATTGGCAAAGGTTGCCGGCAAATCCGGCCCGAGCGCTACCCGCGCCGCGCCGGTCAGCGTTGCAAAGTCGATGATCAGATCGGGCTTGTCCTCGCTGGCGCGGGTCAGCGTATCACCAAGAATCAGCCTGCCTTCAGCGTCGGTATTGGTATTTTCCACCGTCAGTCCTGCCCGCGTGCGCAAGATGTCACCGGGTCGAAAAGCGTTGCCGGCAATCGCATTTTCAACCGCTGGCACCAGCATATGGAGCCGGACCTTCAGCCGCTGCGCCATGATCAGATCGGCGAGAGCGAGCGCGTGCGCTGCGCCACCCATGTCCTTTTTCATCAGCCGCATGCCCGATGACGGCTTGATATCAAGCCCGCCCGAATCAAAGCATACGCCTTTGCCGATAATGGCAAGGCGCGGGTGTTTGGGGTCGCCCCATTCCAGTTCAATCAGGCGCGGCGCCCGGTCGCGGCTGGCTGCCTGTCCGACGGTTTCGATCATTGGATAGCCTTGCGCCAGCGCGTCACCGCGCGTCACCGCCATGCTGGCCCCATGCCGGGTGGCAAGCGCGGCAGCTTCGGCTTCCAGCTCGCCAGGTCCCATGTCCGACGCGCCGGTATTTACCAGATCGCGGACCTTGGCGACGGCGGCCGCGAGCCGAACCGTTTCCTCAATCCGCGCCGGCTCGCTGGTCAGCAAAATCCGCGGTCCGCCCGGCGTGTCATCCTTGCGATACCGGTCGAACCGATGCTGAGCGAGAAGCCAACCCAGTCCCGTTGCCCCAACCGCGCCGCTGCGCAGTCGGTAGGTGCCTTCGGGTAGTATCTCGCCCTGGGACGCGATGCGCCAAGGCGAACTTTCGGGCTCGTCGCAGATCAGCAGAGCCGACCATTCATCGGGGCCATCACCGGGTAAAATCGCGCGGTTGCCCGGCTTGCCGATAATTTTCTGCGCCGCCAGCAGGGACCTGACACGCGCCGGTTGGCCATTCAGCCAGCCGTCGAACTGGTCAGGATGGACGACATCAATGAACCGGGCGGGCTGGCCAAGGTCGGGCTGCAGCATTGGCGAAAAATCGGTCATTCGGCGGGCATCACCAGGAATTGTTCATATCGGCCGCCATCGCCCAACTCGGCATAGGTCACGATGTTGAGCTTTCGGTCGGCATAGGTTGCGACATAGTTGCGATTGACGAAACCACCCCGCAAGCGGGCCGGTCGTGCCAGCGTAAAGGAGCGGGGTTCGCCAAGGGCGGCGAGCGATTGCTTATAGTCCGCCGCGGCCGTCCCCGTGAAATAATAGTTCCAGTTTTCGGTCATCAGTTTGGGATCCAGTGTCCCGGCGCGCATCGCATCCAGCACCGCTTTTGCATGCTCGGTCTTCGCCTGCTCCGGGTCGGGAGCCACTGCCTTGGCCGGGGAGAGGATCAGCGCTGAAATCTGGCCCGCGATGCTGGTAAATGCGTCACTGAAATCGGCGTTTACCAGCACGACCACCGCTGCCTTGTCTTCAGGAAAGACGATATTTTCGGACAGAAAACCAACCGCTTCGCCGCTATGTTCGATGATTTTATGGCCTTGCTGAGTAGCGGCAAAGACGCCCAGACCATAGCCGTTGCTTGTCCCATCGCTGAGTTTTACCGGTGTTTCCTGCGTGATCCAATCATCGGTCGGCAGGATGGTTCGGTTGATGCGGGCGATATCCCATTTCGCCAGATCAGTTGCCGACATGGCAAGTTCGCCGGCGGCGAATAGCCAGCCATGCGCGGCCGGCTTTTCCGGGCGCACCGGGCCAAGCGCGAAACGCTGATAGCCTTGCGGATAGCCCTTGCCGATCGCCAGATCCTGGTCGATTGCCGTCATGCCCAGCGGCTTGAAGATCTGCACGTCAAGAAAGTCGATCAGCGGCATGCCGGCGACCTTTTCGACAATCATGCCCGCCACGACATAGCCGGTGTTTGAATATTGCCACTGCGTGCCTGGCTCGAAATCCAGCGGCTTCTTGGCCCAGCGATCAACAATCCCTTGCGGCGTGATTGGCCGGGCCATCGCACCAAAGCTATAGTCCTGCGGCCAGTAATCCTGCAGCCCTGACGTATGGCTGAGCAACTGGCGAATGGTCATACGCTCACCGCCAGTGATGCCGGGGATGTAGGCGCTGATCTTGTCGTCCAGGTTCAGCTTGCCCTGATCTTCCAGCAGCAACAGGGCCGCTGCGGTGAATTGCTTGGAAACCGATGCAATTTGATACGGCGCATCGATCCGCGCCAGCGCCATCGCGTCGGATTGCTTGCCATAGGCCTTTGCAAAGACGATCTCGCCGCCACGGACGATCGCGACCGAGGCCGAAGGAACGCCGGTCCGCGAAAGGCTGTCGGCCACGATCTGATCGATCTTGCTGACTTCCGCGGGCGTAATTGATTGCGCGACGGCAGGCGGGACGCCGAATGCCATTAGGGCGGTAAGACAGGCCAACATGGGTAGGGCGAGGCGAAGGCGCATGATTGATGGTCCGTGGTCGAGCAACGATCGCGTACCGTTGCAGATCATCGGCCAGCGCGCCAGTGGGCACAGCTTGCCGGCCGCGCGGATTGCGCTACGCTAATCCGATAATCAGAAGCCTGGGGACGAGAATGCAGCCGAGAGCGGATGTACATCATCACAACCAGCCGGACCACCCCTGGCGACAAAATGAAGCACCGAAACTGGCTGGCGGGCTTTCCAGGGCTTGGCATGAAACCGGGCTCGCATCCGCTTCCCAAAGACAGGCGCAGTTGCGCTAAATAGGCCGTCCGATGACCAACGTCCGCTGTTATTATTCAGTGTGCGGATTTGGCGACCTTGTTGCTACCCCATTTCACATCAATAACGCGTAATTGGTATTTCCCAGGCGGCAGCAGCAGACCCACGTCCTCGTCGGGCCTGATTGCGACTCGGTCCATCGGAACCGATGCGACGGGCTCATTTACCGGTCGAGCCTCAATCACCCGCCAACCGGTTGACGGACGCAAAGCCCTTGGCACGCTGATCAGTCTGTCCCCTGCCGTCGCGCGCCATACAGGCCGCCCTCGATCAAAGCGGGCTATCGGATGGTCGACCACCAAATCAACCGACCCGGCTGGCTGATCGGCTGGAAGCACAGCTAGACGGTCTGACAGATCATCACCGCGGCAGTCTGTCTGGCTAATCGTCAGCGGATCAATGCCGGTCTTTTCCTTCAATCGCGCCGCCATCCACTTCGCACCTTCAGCGAGGGGAACTTCCAGTACGTGATGATACCCCACATGGACCAGGAGCTTTGCCCCGGGATTCTTGTTGATAAATGCAGCTATATTTCTTGCCTGCTCCTCTTCACGGACGGCAATCCGTTGCGCAGTTGTCGCGTTTGCTGGCAGCCCGTCGTCGTGATTGGCCTCGTAAGCAAGGAGACGGTAACCGAGCTCCTTTGCGGTTCGGCCCAACCTACCAAATCCCGCTTCCGAAAGATAAAAGCCATCGTTATCCTCAAGATACGGTAAATTGGGATGCGTGATGAACGAGGCCTGATACCGTTTGGATGTGGCTGGCGAATTATTTTGCAGGGCCTCCAGAGCGAGCACGTTATAGCCGAGCGGTCGTAAGCGAACCGCTAACCTTGTTGTAAACCCGCGACCCTCCGAACGTTCATGGCTTTCGTTGACAATGACAATTGAAGTTTCACGAGCTCGCCGCTCTACTTCAGTCAGGATGTCAGTGGCCGGCGTCAGGGCCGAGCAGTGGGTAGCTGCGTAATCTCCACTGATAGAGGCAATAAGATCTTCTCGCCCAAACATGCTCAAGGTCTGGTTGGCGTTATCCCCCGCAAGGGGATGGTCGGGGTCAAGCGCTGCGAGATTAGCGAATTTTATCGCTAAAAGCCCCGATAAGTTAGCGACGGGTATCTTCTGGTAATTGTTATCAAGTTCGATGCCTCCGTTAGGGACATTCGCAGGTACGGCGGCGAATGTGCCGATAGCGACGAATGAAGTTAGGGCGAGCGCGGTTCGCATGACCGCGACGGGTCGGAGAATGATCATCCGAAAAGCTATCAAACACAGATGCAGGTTACTAGGTTGTAGACTCATAAACGCGGAGCCACAGTCGCATTGAGGCGAACTGGACCATCGCGAGGAAGTTCTCGGCGAGTTTGTCGTATCGAGTGGCGATGCGCCGGAAGTGCTTGAGGTTGCTAAAGAACCGCTCGACCAGATTGCGTTCGCGATAGAGCCGCTTTCTGAAGCATGGTTCCATTTACGATTGGATTTGGCCGAGATGTTGGGCACCGCGCCAGTGGGCACAGCTTGCCGGCCTCGCGGATTGCGCTACGCTGATCCGATAATCAGAAGCCGGGGGACGAGAATGCAGCCGATTGGCGGACGTCGGATAACAACGGCACTCATCCTAACCGTTCTGTCGGCGCTTGGCATTCTTGTGCTGCTGATGCTGTTAGGGCCCGATTGGACGCGCTACGTGCCAGCAACCTGCACATCGACCCGCTGCTTTTGTGAGTTGCCACGCTTTGGGGCGTTGATTGTCCAGCCGGCCAACAGCTGGTCATCCTATGGCTATGTGTTTGCAGGATTTCTGATGATCGTTCTGGCCAGCGCAAGGGATTGGGCGTCCGCCATGCCGCGGATTGCCGCGATTGTGTTCGGGCTGACGGCGATCTCGGTTGGGCTGGGCTCAGTATTGCTCCACGCGACGCTGACCCTTTGGGGGCAATTCTATGATGTGTTGGGGATGTATCTGGTTGCATCCTTCATGCTGGTCAGTGCGCTCAGCCGGTGGCTGCGTATTCCCGATCGGACTGCAATCATTGGGTATGTCCTGGTTTGCGGCGCGTTGACGAGCGTGCTGATCGTCGAACCGGAGGTCAGGCGATGGCTTTTCGCGGTTGAACTCCTGCTGGCAATCGTGATCGAGATGGGATTTGCCCGGCCTCGCCGCATTGATGTGCAAGTCCGGTATTATCTGCTGGGCATTCTCACCAAGGCGGTAGCCTTTGCGATCTGGAATCTCGATCAGCACGGTATCGTCTGTGCGCCAACCAGCATGATCCAGGGCCATGCGGTCTGGCACCTGCTCGGAGCGACTGCGATTTTTCTGACGTTCAACTACTATCGAAGTGAGCGGCATAAGAGCACTTGAATAAAAGTGTAAGTGCACATAAAAGCCGTATATGGACAAAGAGTCGCTTCTGACCCCGCAGCAGATGAGCCTGGCCTGCCTGTGTCTCAACACGCAGCGGGCGGCGCGTGCGGTTGCGCGACACTATGATGCGGCGCTACGGCCGACCGGGCTTACATCCGGGCAATTCGCGATCCTGTCGGCCTTGAATCAGGCCGACCCGGTCAGCATCGGCACGCTTGCTGAAGGCCTTGGGCTCGAACGGACGACGTTGACGCGCAATCTGGCGCCCTTGGAAAATGCCGGACTGGTTCGATCTGCGGTCGCCGACGGCGACAAGCGGATCCGGGGGCTGTTGCTAACCACCAGCGGGCGTGCCAGGCTGACGCAGGCAATGCCGCTTTGGCGCGCCGCACAGACCGACAGCGCCGCGCAGCTGACGCCCTATGACTGGGGAACCGTGCAACCCGCGCTGGATCGGTTGCGGCATCTGTAATCCCCTTTTTTTGACCTAAACAGTGTAACTACAGGAGAATTGATATGGCATCTTTATATCAGCGACCGCAGCGGGCAGGGCCGATCATCCTACTGCTGCTATCGGTTTGGGCGGCGGCAATTTCGGTCGCTGCGGTTGCCGGATGGCTGACCGCAATGCCAACGATCGGCGTGCCGGCCATTACCACGGCGGGTATATTCTTTCCGATGATCGCCTATGCCAGCAACCCCAGCCTACGCCAGTGGTTCGCCGCGGTGGGGGTGAGGAGGCTTACCTTATTTCACGCCTGGCGAATCGGCGCGGCCGGGCTGTTCTTTGCGTTTGGTGCCAATGGGGGACTGCCCCCAACATTGGTGCGCGACGGCGGGGTTGGCGATTTGCTCGCGGGCATTCTTGCCCTGATCGCGGTTGCAATGCCGTTTGCTCGCTGGCGCTATTGGGGTGTCCATCTCTTCGGCGCGGCTGACCTTATCGTTGCGATGGGGACCGGAATCTATTTCTCATTCACCGACCCGGCATCAATGGCCAATGTGCGATTGCTGCCTTTTGCGCTGATCCCGATGTTTGGGGTTGCGGTAACCTTTACGGCGCACCTGATTGCGTTCGACCTGCTGCGAAAGGGGCAGGCTGACTAAGCGGGAACGCCAAACAGATCGTGCTCGTCGGCGTCTTCGATGACAACGGGCACGATATCGCCTTGGGTCAGATGTCCAGCGTCGCGCAGATGAACTTCGCCATCAATTTCTGGCGCATCCGCCTGCGAACGCCCCGTCGCGCCGCCGCTGTCCGCGTCAACCGCATCAATAATCACATCCAGCGTCCGACCGACTTTGGCGGCCAGCTTCTCCGCTGAAATCTGCGCGGTAAGCGCCATCAGGCGGGCGTAGCGTTCTTCCTTGATCGCTTCGGGTACCGGATTGGGCAGGTCGTTGGCAGGGGCGCCCTCGACCGGCTCGAACCGAAACGCGCCAACGCGGTCAAGCCGGGCTTCGGCCAGCCAGTCCATCAGATACGCGAAATCATCCTCGGTCTCGCCGGGAAAGCCGACCACGAAGGTGGAGCGGATCGCGATATCGGGGCAAATATCGCGCCAGCCCTTGATGCGTTCCAGCACCTTGGCGTCGTTGGCGGGCCGTTTCATCGCGCGCAACACACTGGGGCTCGCATGCTGAAACGGGATGTCGAGATAGGGCGTTATCAGCCCCTCCGCCATCAGCGGCACAACCTGATCGACATGCGGATAGGGGTAGACATAATGGAGCCGGACCCACGCGCCGAGCGATCCAAGCTCGCGCGCCAGATCGGTCATGTGCGCGCGCACTTTGCGCCCGTGCCATTCCCGCGGCTGGTGACGGATATCGACGCCGTACGCCGATGTATCCTGGCTGATAACGAGCAATTCACGTGTGCCCGCCGCGACCAGCTTTTCCGCCTCGCGGAGGATCGCGTCGGGGCGACGGCTGACCAGATCGCCGCGCAATTGCGGGATGATGCAAAAGGCGCAGCGATGGTTGCAGCCCTCTGAAATCTTCAGATAGCTATAGTGGCGCGGCGTGAGCTTCAGCCCGCTTTCGGGGACAAGGTTCAGAAACGCGCTGGGCGGCATGGGTGCTGCCTCATGCACCGCGCCGACGACTTCCTCATATTGGTGCGCGCCCGTCACCGCCAGAACATTGGGGAATTTGGCGCGGATCATCGCCGCTTCCTTCCCCATGCAGCCGGTCACGATAACGCGACCATTTTCGGCAATCGCCTCGCCAATTGCTTCCAGCGATTCCTCTTTGGCGGAATCGAGAAAGCCGCAGGTGTTGACCAGCACCACGTCGGCCCCCGCATAATCGGGCGACATCTGATAGCCATCACTGCGCAGCTTGGTCAGGATGCGTTCGCTGTCGACCAAATTCTTGGGACAGCCAAGCGAGACCATGCCGATCTTGGGCGGGGAGGGGAGAATAGTTGCCATGCGAACGGCGGCATGTAGCGATTGCGCGCCGATTTTGCTAGCCACCCACCATCCGTTCGCCCTGAGCTTGTCGAAAGGCTGGTTTTCTCTCTACCGTGGGCGCCGGAGGGCAGGGCTTCGACAAGCTCAGCCTGAACGGAGATTAGGCATGGGTCGGGTAAAAAAATATGCGCTGGTCCCGCACCAGACCACTCTTTCGCAAGACCTGCGGCTGGGTTGCAAGATGACGCTGGTTGGCTCGGATGTCCTCAAGATAGAGTATGTTGTTAGCGGTCACGTCGCGAGCCTCAGCCTGCCGCCGGTCGCCTTGCCGGACCGCAAAGACGGCTTATGGCAACATACCTGCTTCGAAGCATTTTTTGCGGTCGGTGCAGCGTACATCGAATTTAACTTTTCACCGTCCCGCCACTTCGCATCCTATCGCTTCGAAGCGTATCGCGATGGTATGCAGCCAGCGTTAGATTTACCCGCCCCCGACATCTACGTGGAGGCTGACGAAGCGCGCTACGCGCTCACATCATGGGTCGATCTAAAGCACCTTGGCGTGAATTCCGTAACCAGCATCGGCCTCTCCGCCGTCATCGAAAAAATTGACGGTACCAAATCATATTGGGCGTTACACCACGCGCCCGGGCCGCCCGATTTCCACAATTCCGATTGCTTTATTGCGACCCTACCGGCACCAAATGCTGCATGAAATTCGGTATAGATCGCCTCCTGGCCGACCCGGCACTCCGTAAGCCGCTCGAGGGGAAACGGGTTGCTCTCCTTGCGCATCCAGCCTCTGTTACGCAGGATCTGACGCACTCGCTCGACGCGCTTGTCGCGTGTGGCCTAAATGTATCGGCGATGTTCGGGCCACAGCACGGGGTGCGCGGCGATTTGCAGGATAACATGATGGAGTCGCCCGACTTCACCGATCCGCGCTACGGGATACCGGTGTTCAGCCTGTACGGTGACGTTCGCCGCCCGACCGGCCAGTCAATGGGCTGCTTCGACGTGATGCTGGTTGATCTGCAGGACCTCGGTACGCGGATTTACACCTTCATCACAACGCTGCTCTACGTCCTTGAAGCCGCCGCTGATCATCGCAAGGCGGTCTGGGTGCTCGATCGCCCCAACCCGGCCGGGCGCCCGATCGAGGGACTGACGCTGTTGCAGGGTTGGGAAAGCTTTGTCGGTGCTGGGCCGATGCCGATGCGGCATGGCATGACGTTGGGTGAACTGGGCCATTGGTTCATCGCGCATTACGGTCTGGACGTCGATTACCGTGTGATCGCCATGGAAGGCTGGATGGCGGGCGAGGCGCCCGGCTTTGGCTGGCCGGCGGACCGCATATGGATCAACCCGAGCCCCAATGCGCCCAACGTCAACATGGCGCGAGCCTATCCCGGCACGGTGATGTTGGAAGGGACCACGCTGTCGGAAGGGCGGGGGACGACGCGACCGCTGGAGCTGTTCGGCGCGCCCGACATCGTTGCGACCGACGTGATGGCGGAAATGGAACGGCTGGCGCCCTATTGGATCAAGGGGTGCCGGATGCGCGAAATCTGGTTTGAGCCCACCTTCCATAAGCACGCAAAATCGCTGTGCAATGGCGTGCATGTGCATGCCGAAGGTGATTTATACGATCATGCCAGATTTCGCCCATGGCGACTACAGGCGCTGGCCTTCAAGGCGATCCGCAACCTGTATCCGGACTATGCGCTGTGGCGTGACTTTCCGTATGAATATGAATTCGGCAAGCTCGCCATCGACGTAATCAATGGTGGCCCGGGACTGCGTTTATGGGTCGACGATACGAACGCACAAATTGGTGATCTCGACGCCCCGGCAATGGGCGACGAAGTGACCTGGGCAGATGTGCGGCGGCCATATTTGCTTTACGGTGATTTGTGAGCGGCGCGGCGGAGCTGGAAGCAATGGTGCGACGCGGTGCTGCCGCATTGCAGGCCGCCCGTTTTGCCGAGGCGCGCGGGTTGTTCGAGCAGGTCGTCGCACAGTCGCGCGGCAACATCCAGATTTGGCTAATGTTGGCCTATGCCTGCAGAGGCATGCGCGATGTCGTCGCCACGGAAGCGGCGATCGATCGCGCGCTTGGGTCCGATCCCAACAATATTGGCGCCTTGGTAATCAAGGGCGACTGCCGGCGCGATGCAGGGGACATTCGTGGATCATCGCGCTTTCACGAACGCGCCCTGAAGATTGCCGAGGGGCAGCGGCTTCCTGCCGATCTCGGTCGCGAGATAGATCGTATCCGCGCCTTGGCACAGGAGACAGCTCGGACGTACCGGGCGACTTTGGAAGGGGCGCTCGATAGGTCGGATGTTCTGCGCTCGCGACGATTTCAGCACGCGCTTGATATCCTGTTCGGTGAGCGGGAAGTGTATCAACAGCAACCGAAAATGTTTTATTTTCCAGAACTTCCACAACGTCAATTCTATGAGCGTGACGAGTTTGACTGGGTGGAAGGCATTGAAGCGCAGACCTCCGCCATCATTGCTGAACTTACGGAATTGATGCGCGATCAGCGAGATTTCCGGCCATATCTGGTGACTGACAGCAACAGTCCACGCCGCGAATTTCACGGCCTGGCAGATAATCGCAACTGGAGCTCGCTATATCTTCACGAGAATGGTTATCCCGTCGCAGCCAATGTGGCGCGCGCGCAAAAGAGTTACGCCGCCCTTCAAACGGCGCCGTTGTGCCATATTACAACCCGCGCGCCGACGATCATGTTTTCGCTGCTCAAGGCAGGCGCAAAAATTCCGCCCCATACCGGCATGCTCAACACCCGGCTGATTTGCCATTTACCCCTGATTGTTCCGCCCGGGTGCGGGTTTCGCGTCGGCAACGAAACCCGGCAGTGGGAAGTCGGCAAGATGCTGATCTTTGACGATACGATGGAACACGAGGCCTGGAATGATAGCAACGAAGACCGGGTCGTCCTGATCTTCGATGTCTGGCGTCCTGAAATCACCCCCGATGAACGTGCGGCGATTGTCGCGGTTTTTCAGGCGATCGATGAATTTCCAGGGTGAAGTATGTCCAACGACTAAATATCTCGGTCTGCAATCCGGAACCACGCGCCTCGAGCTGACCCGCTGCCGGGCAATAATGCGAAATACCGGCAGCGTTGCGAATGCCCCGGCAATGGGGTTAGGCGGTCGGCAGATATTCTGTACCGGCATGGCGTTGGTGGCGTCCGGCAAGAAGACCCTGGTATCAGTAGCCCATAAAACCGTCGTCGCCGCACTCGTCAGGCCTGCTGTTCGACACCGAGCTGCGCCTTGGTCTCTGCTATTCCGCGGGCGATATCCGATCGGCTGGGTCACGGTCGGTCAGGCTGACAAAACCAAGGCCGATGCTGAACGCTGCCATCGCGGCAATCACGATCAGGACAAAAAAATCACTGGGCATGTCGTGTCTCCATTGTTGGTCTGGAAACACTGATCCGATTTCTATTCCGGTGCTTTGATATCGATCAAACCTGGCGGATCGGACTTCAATCCCCGTCCTTCATCGTTTGCGGGTCAGCTCGCGCATTGCGTCATCGAGTCCGGCAAGGCTGAGCGGATACATCCGGTCATTGACCAATTCGCGGATGATCTTGATGCTTTGCGAATAGCCCCACTGGTTTTCGGGCACAGGGTTCAGCCAGACCGTGGCGGGATAGGTTGTCGTCATCCGGTGCAGCCAGACAGCCCCCGATTCCTCGTTGAAATGCTCGACCGATCCGCCCGGATGCGTGATTTCATAGGGGCTCATCGATGCGTCACCGACGAAGACGAGCTTATAGTCATGCCCGTATTTGTGCAGAACGTCCCACATCAGCGTTCGTTCTGAAAAACGCCGCTTATTGTCCTTCCAGACACCTTCATAGGGGCAGTTGTGGAAGTAAAAGAATTCGAGATTCTTAAACTCGGTGGTCGCCGCCGAAAACAACTCTTCGCATAGCTTGATAAACGGATCCATCGACCCGCCGACATCGAGGAACAGCAGCAGCTTGACGGCATTGCGCCGCTCGGGCCGCATATGAACGTCCAGCCAGCCTTGCCGTGCGGTGCCGTCGATGGTCGCGTCGATGTCGAGCTCGTCGGCGGCGCCTTCGCGCGCGAATTTACGAAGCCGGCGCAGCGCAATCTTGATATTGCGCGTGCCCAGCTCCTTGGTGTTGTCAAGATTGCGAAACTCGCGCTGATCCCAGACCTTCAACGCGCGCTTGTGTTTCGATTCCCCACCGATCCGAACGCCTTCGGGGTTAAAGCCGGCATTGCCATAGGGGCTGGTGCCGCCCGTGCCGATCCATTTCGATCCGCCCTGATGCCGACCTTCCTGTTCCTCAAGTCTCTGCTTGAGCGTTTCCATGATCTCGTCCCACGACCCCAGGCTCTCAATCGCGGCCATCTCCTCGGGTGTCAGATATTTCTCGGCAACCGCGCGCAGCCAATCTGCCGGAATATCAGCCGCCTGGGCAGCGAACGACGTAGCGATTCCTTTAAATACCTTGGCAAAAACCTGATCAAAGCGGTCGAGCAGCCCTTCGTCTTTCACGTAGACGGCGCGGGATAGGTAATAGAAATCCTCGGGCGTACGGCTGATGACATCGCGGTCGAGCGCTTCCAGCAACAGCAGATGTTCTTTCATGCTGGCCTGGATGCCCGCGGCGCGGAGCTCGTCGAGAAAATTCAGAAACATCATCAACCCCGGTCACTGCGTTGCGGCCACCCTAGCGCGCCCGGTTCGCGAGGCAAAGTTAATCGAGCTTTAGGACGTCGTGGCTAGGGGTGGTCGGTCAGAATTGGGGAATGCCGCGCCCATGGGGACGAGTGCCGCCGTTGAAACTGTCATTCGTGATGTCGCCCGTAACTGCGGCGCGCTTGTCATTGAGTGTGCCGATGTCGGTGGATATGTCACGGCGGTATCGGAACGGATGGATCAGACGATCGCCGATCTTGACCGGTTCGATGCGGTTGCCGCTGCGCTGTCGCAAGACCAGGCCAGTGTCGCCCAATCGATCGACCGGGCGCAGCGCCTGTCAGAGGACGTCAAGGACAAGCTGACGCAGGGCAAGGTCTCGATCATCGGGTCGGTAGCCGGTTTTCAGGATTTAACCGCGCTGGTTCAGGAGCTCAGCGGCGGGATGGAACGGATCGTTGAGGCACTCGATCAGGTGCAGCAGGTTTCGCAAATGATCGGTGGCATCGCCAAGCAAACCAACATGCTCGCACTCAACGCGGCGATAGAGGCAGCGCGCGCGGGCGAGGCGGGTCAGGCCTTCGCCGTGGTCGCGACCGAGGTGAAGAAACTGGCCCAGATTACCCGCGATGCCACCGAGCGGATCGATCAGACATTGACCCGTCTGGCTGACGAAGCCTCGAGCTTCAGCAACGCCATCGATCACGGCGTTCAGGAAGCCGATCTGGCGCGCGGCAAGATCAACGCGCTGGAAAAAACGGTCGACGATATTGGATCAATCGTGGCGCTGGTCGACGAACAGACCGAGGGGATGGCACGGTCAACCGAACAGATGCACGCCAGCATTTCGGCCGTTCAGCGCGAAATGGCAGCGTCGGCTTCGGCGACGCGAGCCAATGGCCACGTCCTCCGCTCCGCCCGAGTTCGCCTCGATGGACTGGAAAGCGATGCGAACATGATGCTGGACCAATTGGCATCGAGCGGCGTCGAGATCGATGATACACCGCTGATCAATCTTGCCGTGGCGGTCGCGAAGGAAATTAGCGAGGTGGTGGATGCCGCATTGTCGCGCGGCGCCATCACGCTCGATGATGTCTTCGACGCTGAATACCAGCCCGTGCCGGGCACCAATCCGCTTCAGCACACGACGCGCTTCAACGGCTTTGCCGACATGCATATTCGCCCCATCCTCGATCGGGTGATGTTCGCGACGCCGCGGTCTATCAGCTGCGTGATCAGCGACAATAACGGCTATCTGCCAACCCATTTGTCGCTGCGATCACAGCCGCAGGGCAATGATGTCGAGTGGAACAACACCTGGTCGCGCAATCGTCGCCAGATGGGGCTGGATGATGCTACCGCCCGCGCTATCGAAAGCGATGCGCCGTCGATGCTGAACTGTTATCGGATGACGCTTGGCAATGGCGACTTCCTTCCCGTCAAGAACGTGTTTGTACCGGTCTATTTCGGCGGGCATCGGTGGGGAAATTGCGAACTGGCCTATGTCGATCACATTTCGGCGGCTGCCGAATCGATCACGGCCAAGGCGCTTGCAAAAAGCCTTGCGTCGCTGCGCGGTGATGGCTTGAAGCAAGCCGCCTGACCGTCGGTCGGGCGCTGACGCAGGTCGCTCCGGCCCTGCTATAGTCGGTTGGCGCGGGCAAGCGCGCCGAGGTGGATGGCGCTTGGCTTTGGCGTCCGTTTGAACGTCTTGCGGTCGACAGAGACCAGCCCGAACCGCTGCTTATAGCCAAAGACCCATTCAAAATTGTCCAGCAGCGACCAGTGCAGATAGCCGCGCACGTCGATGCCCTCGTCGATGCAATCGCGCACGCCGGCGAGTGCCCGATCAATATAGACGACGCGGCGCGTATCATCGTCGGTGCCAATGCCATTTTCGGTGACAAAAATTGGTTTTCCGGTCTTCCTCGCGGCGTATCTGATCGTGGCGGCCAGCGCCTCGGGATAGAATTCATATCCGGCGGCGGTCAATTCCGCGCCCTTTTGCGGCGGCAAGATGCCGTTCGCATCGACCCGAATGCGCGTGTAGGTTTGCACCCCGACAAAATCAGCCTTTGTCGCCTGGGCTATCCAGGGCCCATAAATCGCGTCCTCGATCTCGGTTGACCTGTTCCCTTCACCAACCCCCTGAACGTCCTGCATGCTGATGGTCACGCCGACCGGAAAATTGCCCGGACCCGACTTGATCGCATCAAAGGCAAGCTCATGGGCGCGCACCTGATTGGCTTCGCTCTTGGCGATATCTGCGAACAGGACCGATGCAAAGCGATCAGATCCGCTCGCCTTGGCGCATGCGGCAAGCATGGCGCGGACAAGCGGTTCGATCGCGCGCAATTCGGGCCGTGCCTGAATAACCCTGGCAATATTGGCTTCGTTGAAGGTCGATGCCGCCGTCATCAATGGTCCCAGCTTCGCGGTGGCGCGTTCGGCAAAGCGCGCGAACAACTGGGGACTGTCGGGATGCTCAAAGCCCCCTTGCGCGGCAAACCAGCGCGGCACGGTCCAATGGCTATAGGTGACGACCGGGGCCAGCCCGTGCTTGTGGCACGCCTCCAGCACGCGCAGATAATGGTCGAGCTCAGCCTCGCTGAATTTGCCGGGCTCGGGTTCAATTCGCGCCCATTCAATGCCGAACCGGTGGGCATTAAATCCCAGCCTGGCGGCAAGGATGA
Organism: Sphingomonas sp.; assembly: GCA_019753375.1. GTDB lineage: Bacteria > Pseudomonadota > Alphaproteobacteria > Sphingomonadales > Sphingomonadaceae > Sphingomonas. Next base: position 27,970 of record JAIELC010000033.1, on the reverse strand, counting down.
TGTCTTCTTCATACCGGTGATAACTGTCACAGGCGTCGAGTGAGGGTTCCTGAAACAGCGTCGGCTTTACGTTTTCTGCCAACCAGAAATCAGAATTGCTGTTATTGCCTTCTATCTGATGAGCGGCGGTCGCCGTGCCCCACAAGAAACCGCGGGACAAGGGCTTGGAGGTCTTGGCTGCGGCGGCGGAAACCGGTTTTACAGCGGACGTGGCCGCCAGCCCGGCGGCGCCAGCCATCACTGCACGGCGTGACAGATTTGGCAAATCGGCCATCATTGCTCTCCCATGATGCCGCCCCTGCTTATGGTTATTGGCGCGGCGCGTTTTGTCGTTTTGCCATGAAGGCCAGCCGCTCGAACAGCATGATATCCTGCTCGTTCTTGAGCAGGGCACCGTGCAGGGGCGGGATCGCCTTGGTGGGATCGCGGTTCTGCAACACGTCGAGCGGCATGTCTTCGTTGAGCAGCAGCTTCAGCCAGTCGAGCAGCTCGGAAGTGCTTGGTTTCTTCTTCAACCCGGGCACATCGCGGACATCATAAAAAATATCCATCGCCTTGCTGACCAGAATTTTCTGGATGCCGGGGAAATGGACGTCGATGATCGCCTGCATCGTCGCGCGATCGGGGAACTTGATGTAATGAAAGAAGCACCGGCGCAGAAACGCGTCGGGCAATTCCTTTTCATTGTTGCTGGTGATGACCACGATCGGGCGTTCAGCCGCCTTCACCGTCTGCTTGGTTTCATAGACATGAAATTCCATGCGATCGAGCTCTTGCAGCAGATCGTTCGGGAATTCGATATCGGCCTTGTCGATTTCGTCGATCAGCAGGACGGGGACCTGGGGGCTGGTAAACGCCTCCCACAACTTGCCCTGGCGAATATAATTGGAAATATCGTGAACCCGCTCGTCGCCCAACTGTCCATCGCGCAGCCGGGCCACGGCATCATATTCGTACAGGCCCTGCTGTGCCTTGGTGGTCGATTTGATATTCCATTCAATCAGCGGCGCGCCGGTCGCTTTGGCAATTTCATGCGCGAGTACGGTTTTACCGGTGCCTGGCTCGCCTTTTACCAGCAACGGACGACGAAGCGTAACAGCCGCGTTTACCGCGACCTTCAGGTCATCGGTGGCCACGTAATCTTTAGTGCCGTCAAACCGCTGCATGCCTGTCATCCCGATAGATTCGAATATCGGGTTCGGGGATAGAAGGAAGATACCGTCGAGCGCAAGCGCGCTGTCAGATGGTCCGCAGTCAGATGTCGCCGCGCGCGCTCGCGCGGGCTTCGATCAGGTCCCACAGACCACGGTGTTGCGCAAATATCTGCTGCGCGCCAAAGGCCATGGCCCGTTCAATCCCGGGAGCATTGGCAATCGCGCCGACCATCGAGGTCGTTTCCTGCAAATCTGGCAAGGCGCATTTCGGAATGGTGAGCCCGAAACGTTCCGAGGCCGAATCGAGCACGACGCGGATGGCCATCCAGTCGATGATCAGGGCGACGGCGGCGCCAATTGCACAGCCGTTCCGATCCGACTGGGCAAGCATATCGAGCGCGTGGCGCTGTGCGGCAACCGTCGTTTCGGTATCGGCCTGGCCGGGAGTGGACGGCATTGGTCCAGCAGTCGAGGTAAGGCGTGTCAGATAGCCGCGTTCAATCGCAAACGCCGCGGCTGCTTCTTCCAGCCAGGCCACCGCCGCAGGCTGGATACACCGGGTCGCTGCATAATCGATGATGCCGGGTTGGCGCCCCTGCAACATGCCGATCAGGTGGACCGAATCGGCGATCATGCGCGTCGGCGTTCGCCCCAGGACAAGGGTTTGCAACAGGCGATGGGTCGCGCTGCCATCCGCATTGGCCAATGCGGCAATGGTACCCCAACCCGCGCCTTCCTGCGCAATCTTGACCGTTTCGAATGCCATAATGTCAGTGCACCTCGCTGATGGAAGCAATTGAAGCTGCTTTCATCTGCCTATTTACACATGGCCTATACCGAACAGCGTAAAGACGCGGTTTATACGGCCTTAAGTGTATATAAACGCAACGCTATCTTGTAGGCGTGATCGCCCTTATGCAGGTGATTACCGCACGTTCCCGGATAGTTCCGGCTATTGCCCGGTTGCGAACGGGGCGTCATGACTGGTTGCCAAAGCGCCCAGGGCAGTTCGGATGCTGCCCCCCTGGTTCTGGCGGTCGCGACCGAATGGCCAGATCGCCCAACCGACCTGTCGCACGTCAAATCCCTGCCGTGGTCGTTCCCGACCTTACTGATCGAGGAAAGACCGCATCTTGCGACTGCGGCTTGGGTGCTTCAGTTTTCTGAGCGCCTTCGCCTCGATCTGCCGGATACGTTCGCGCGTCACGCTGAATTGCTGGCCGACTTCTTCCAGCGTGTGGTCGGTGTTCATGCCAATGCCAAAGCGCATGCGCAGCACACGTTCCTCGCGCGGGGTAAGGCTGGCGAGCACGCGCGTCACGGTTTCCTTAAGGTTGGCCTGAATCGCCGCGTCGACCGGGATGACCGCATTTTTGTCTTCGATGAAATCGCCGAGATGCGAATCTTCCTCATCGCCGATCGGCGTTTCCAGGCTGATCGGTTCCTTGGCGATTTTCATCACCTTGCGGACCTTTTCGAGCGGCATGCTCAGCCGCTCTGCCATTTCCTCGGGCGTGGGCTCGCGGCCTTGTTCGTGCAGGAACTGCCGGCTGGTGCGTACCAGCTTGTTGATCGTCTCGATCATATGGACCGGGATACGGATCGTGCGCGCCTGATCGGCGATGGAACGGGTGATCGCCTGGCGAATCCACCACGTCGCATAGGTGCTGAACTTGTAGCCGCGGCGATATTCGAACTTATCCACCGCCTTCATCAGCCCGATATTGCCTTCCTGGATCAGATCCAGAAACTGCAACCCGCGATTGGTATATTTCTTGGCGATCGAGATGACGAGGCGCAGATTGGCCTCGACCATTTCCTTTTTGGCGATGCGGGCTTCGCGTTCGCCCTTTTGCACCATGTTGACGATGCGGCGGAATTCCCCCAGCGACATGCCGGTCTGCTGCGAAATTTCAGCGATCTCAACGCGGATGCGATCAACCGACTCGGTTTCGTTGGTGACGAACGCGGCCCATTTCTTGTCGAGACCCGCCACGCTTGGCAGAAACTGTTCATCAAGCTCATGGCCAACATACCGGTCAAGGAAATCCTTGCGCGGCACTTTATGGCGCTCGGCGAGGCGGAGCATCTGACCACCCAGCGCGGTCAGGCGCCGGTTGAACGAATAGAGCTGATCGACCAGATATTCGATCTTTGACTGGTGAAACTGGACGCTTTCCACCTCGGCGGTCAGTTCCTCGCGGAGCTTCTGGTATTTGCGCTCGTCCGCTGCGGTCAGATCGCCACCGGCCGACATCGCGTCGAGGCGGCCGATCTGCATCTTGGAAAATTTCTTGTAGATCGCCGTGATGTTGGCGAACTTTTCCAGCGCTTGCGGCTTAAGCTGCTCTTCCATCTGGGCGAGCGAGAGCGTGTTGTCCTCTTCCTCATCATCCGATGGACGCGGCGTCCGGCGCTCGGTCATCGATTCTTCGTCGTCGTCGTCGGCGGAAACCTCTTCAGGCTCTTCCTCTTCTTTGAACGACGGACCGGCATTTTTTTCAGAAATCTCGCCATCGCCATCCTCACCGTCTTCGGTCAGGCTTTCGGGGGCGGGATCTTTGGACAGCATCGCATCAAGATCGATGATCTCGCGCAGCTGCATGGTGCCTTCATTCAGCGCAGTCGACCAGTCGATGATCGCGTTGAAGGTAATCGGGCTTTCGCATAGCCCCAGAATCATGGTGTCCCGGCCCGCTTCGATTCGCTTGGCAATGGCGATCTCGCCCTCGCGGCTCAGCAGCTCAACGGCACCCATTTCGCGCAAATACATGCGCACCGGATCATCGGTCCGATCGATGGTTTCTTTTTTCTTGGTTTCGAGCGCCGGGGCAGCCTCATCCGCCGAATCGACGGCTTCGACTTCCTCCTCGGCGGCGTCTTCGTTCTCGCCGTCTTCGCCAACATCGTCATTTTCGACGATGTTCACGCCCATTTCGTTGAGCGCCGACATGACGTCCTCAAGCTGATCCGATGACATCTGCTCTTGCGGCAGCGCCTCATTCAGCTGATCGTAAGTGATGTAGCCACGCTTTTTTGCGCGCGCGATCAACTTCTTGATCGACGCGTCGTTCAAATCGATCAGCGGCGCATCACCCACATCGATCGTGTCGTCGCCGCCACCATTTGCCTTCGCCATTAAATACCCTCGATACCGACCGTTTTCGCGTCTTGGTGCGACTGCACGAGATTTGCAAGCCGTGCCTCCAACGCCTGTTGTTCCCGCAGCAGCGTCTGCTGCCGCGCAAATGCCTCATCCGTGGACTGTTCTACCAGTCTGGCCGTCGCTTCTGCCAGTGCCGCATCTATCTCAGGCCGCGCCACCAGAATCGCAATTGCTTCGTCCAGATCGAGCCGCGCCTTGTCTGTATCGGCTGTCGGCATGTTGAACGAGTAGCGCGTGGCACGGGGCTGAAGAAGATCATTGGCAATCTGATCAAACCCGGATTTGGCCAATATGGTGCGCAGCCGCTCGCTATCAAGCGCCCGATCCTCCAGGGCGACGTCAACGACCGCTTCGAACAGCCGTCCCAGTGCGCCGCCGGCAAATTTCAGCGATCCCAGGACTTCGATGTGGCGGGCAATTTCCGCCGGATGGCGGATAAGCCCGGCGACCACGGCCTTGGCAAGCGCCGGGTCGATGCCGGTTGCCCTGATCGCCTGCGCCGTTGGATGATCGCCTCCGGTTGGCGGCGGTGGCCAGGGCTGCCCCTTTTTGCCGCGCACAAACGGCGCGCGGCCCTGCGGCGAACGCGCGGCAGGGGCGAAATGCGCGTCGAAGCGCTGGCGAAATTCACTGATATATTCCTGCCGAACCGATCCATCCGCAATGCTGTTGGCCAGATCGCCCAGCCGCCGCTTCAGCCCGGCGCGTTCTTCAGGGGTTGTAACAGGCTGCGCGGCGAGTTCATGGCTCCACAGCCGGTCGGCCAGCGCTTGGGTATCGCTCAGCAACGCCTCAAACGCCGCCGATCCCCTGGCGCGGACCAGATCATCGGGGTCCATACCCTTGGGGAGCGTGACAAAGCGCAGCGAGCGCCCCGGTGCGAGCATCGCCAATGCCCGATTGGCGGCACGAATTGCGGCCTTTTGACCGGCACTGTCACCGTCGAAACACAGAATGGGCACGTCGGCGAGGCGCCAAAGCCGTTCCAGTTGCGCCTCGGTCAACGCAGTGCCGAGCGGGGCCACCGCTTCGCCAAACCCCGCCTGCGCCAGCGCGATGACGTCCATATAGCCTTCGACGACAATCACGCGCCCGGCCTTGCGCGACGCGGCGGCGGCGCGGTCAAGATTATAAAGATTGCGGCCCTTGTCGAACAAGGGCGTGTCCGGCGAATTCAGATATTTGGGCTCACCATCGCCGATAATACGACCGCCAAAGGCAATCACGCGGCCACGCGGATCGCGGATCGGGATCATCAGGCGGCCCCGGAACCGGTCATAGGGTTCTTTGTCGTCGACCTGGATCAGCATGCCGGCTTCAACCAGCAACGGGTCGCCATAATCTTTCAACGCAGCGCGCAGCTTGCTCCGGCTGTCGGGGGCAAATCCGATACCAAAGGCACGTATCGCGTTGGGCTTGATGCCGCGCCGTTCGAGCAGCGCGCGCGCCTCGGCGCCGCCCATGCCGTTCAACTGATCGGTAAACCAGTGCGCCGCGTCGTCCATCGCTTCATACAGGCCCTTGGCCCGTTCCGCCTTTTCGGCGCTGCGTTTGTCGGGGGCAGGGACGTCCATGCCCGCGGTCGCCGCAAGTTCCTTGACGGCATCCATGAACGGCAGACCGCGCTGGTCGGTCATCCACCGGATCGCGTCGCCATGCGCAGAACAGCCGAAACAGTGGTAAAACCCCTTGTCGTCATTGACGTAGAAGCTGGGTGTCTTCTCATTGTGAAACGGGCAGCATCCCTTGAACTCACGCCCCGCCTTGGTGAGTTTGACCGACTTGCCGATTAACGCGGACAGCAGCGTCCGGGCGCGGAGCTCATCCAGGAATTGCGGGGTGAGGCTCACCTCAGCTCAACGCGGCCTTCACCAGCCCGCTTGCCTTGCTCATATCCAGCGTGGTGGCGTGGCGCGCTTTCAGTTCGGCCATCACGCGGCCCATATCCTTCATGCCGCTCGCGCCAATTTCAGCCTTGATTGCCTCAATCGCGGCGCTGGTTTCGGACTCGCTCATCTGCTTGGGCAGGAACCGTTCGATCACCGCGACTTCCGCAGCTTCGGCATCGGCAAGCTCCTGGCGGCCGCCTTTGGCGAACATCTCAATCGATTCGCGGCGCTGCTTGACCATCTTTTGCAGCACTTCAACCACCAGCGTGTCATCATCATCGGGTGCCTTGCCGGTCCGCGCTTCGATATCGCGGTTCTTGATCGCCGACTGCATCAGACTGATCGTGTTGCGCGTTTCCTTGTCGCCAGCTTTCATCGCGGTGATCTGGGCAGCCTTGATGTCGTCGCGAATCATGTCGGTCGGTTCCCTTTTTCGGTAATCAACCCAGATAGTCGTTCGTCGTCGGTTTTAACAGATTGACGCTGCCGCCGGGTGCCTCTAGCTGCGGTCCCTTAGCGACATTGCCAGCAATTACGGAGCGCCCACACCCATGGCCGACGCCAAGCCCCTGTCTGTGCCCGACGGCGCCACCGGTGTTTTGGTGCTGGCGGATGGCACGCTGATATGGGGTCGGGGCTTTGGCGCGGAAGGGGCGGCGGTTGGTGAAGTGTGCTTCCACACCGCCATGACCGGCTATCAGGAAATCATGACCGACCCGAGCTTTGCCGGGCAGATCGTTACCTTTACTTTTCCCCACATCGGCAATGTTGGCACCAACGCCGATGATATCGAAGCGACGATACCCCATGCGCTGGGGATGATCGTGCGTGAACATGTTACCGCGCCCAGCAATTTTCGTTCAAGCGAGCACCTTGACGCCTGGCTGAAGCGGCAGGGGCGGATCGGCCTGTCGGGCATCGACACGCGCGCGCTCACCCGTCGGATCAGGTCTACCGGCGCCCCCAATGGCGTCATCGCCCACGCGGCTGACGGAAAGTTCGACATCGCCGCGCTGCTGCGCATGGCGAAAGCCTGGCCGGGGCTGGAGGGGATGGATCTGGCCGAGGAGGTGAGTATCGATCAGCCATATGACTGGTCGGGGGGGCCTTGGCAGCTGGGCCAGGGATATGAAGGCGCGGACAATCGGGCGCGGCAAAGCCGCCCCCATGTCGTCGCCATTGATTACGGTGCCAAGCGCAATATTTTCCGCAATCTCGTCCATGCCGGCGCTCGCGTCTCGGTGGTCCCGGCAACCGCGAGTTTCGATGACATCATGGCCCACCAGCCCGACGGCATCTTCCTGTCCAACGGCCCGGGTGATCCTGCCGCGACGGGCGACTACGCCGTGCCGGTCGTCCAAAAACTGCTGGAAACAGGCAAACCGCTGTTCGGCATCTGCCTTGGCCATCAGCTGCTGGCGCTGGCGATTGGCGGGCGGACCGTCAAGATGCATCAGGGCCACCGCGGCGCCAACCACCCGGTCAAACGGCTGAGCGACGGCGCAGTTGAAATCACCAGCATGAACCACGGTTTTGCGGTGGAGCGGGACTCGCTGCCGGAAGGCGTGCGCGAAACGCATGTGTCGCTGTTCGACGGCAGCAATGCGGGGCTGGAGACGGCGGATGGCCGGGCTTTTTCGGTGCAATATCACCCAGAAGCGAGCCCGGGTCCGATGGACAGCCTCTATCTGTTTGAGCGGTTTGTGGGGATGATGGGGTGAAGATCGTGCTCGCGATCTTTATACCAATCGCCGCCTTGGCTCTTATCCTGACGCTATGGGACCTCCGGCCAGCCTATCGCCATAGCAATCAGGACTGGGCGAAGGGCTGCGACGCCCGCGTTGCAGACTTTCGAGCGGCGCGCGCCAAAGCCATGTCGGAAATGACCGGAACTAAGCGGGTCATAGGTCGGTGCGCGCTTGAAAAGAACGACGCGGGTGGGCTCAAATTAGAAGTTCTCGAACCGGGATACGTGGCCTCCAATGCCCAAACGCTCTGACATTTCCTCTATCCTCGCCATTGGCGCTGGTCGGATCGTTATCGGGCAGGCGGGCGCGGTCGTTGAGCCGGGCTCGCAGGCGATCAAGGCTGCCAGGGATTTATCAGATCGATCCCCAAACCTTCGAAATGCTGCGTGTTTCGCGTCGCTAACCGGAGGCCCCGGGACAGTGCAGTCGCGGCGATTTGCGTGTCGGCCGTGCCGGGGTTGCGCCCCGCACGATATTGCTGGCCTAGCACGACAGCATAGCGCTTCGCCGCGTCCAGATCGAAAGGAACGATCCGCGCGTGATGCCGGTCGATCAACAATCGATAGCCTTCCTCAAGCGCCGTGCGGCGCTGGCCTGGCGGCATCAGGTCGACTCCGGAAAGCAACTCGCCGATCACGACTGTGGACATCCACAGCTGCTCGTCGTTCGCCATCGCCCAAGCTTGGACGACTGGGTGTGGAGCGGCGCGAATTGCTTCGCTCCATACGTTCGTGTCGACCAGGATCATTCGACGTCGAAAGTCGGAATTCGCGCGGGGCTACGGGCGGGAATTTCGATATCGAACCCCGGCCTGCTCGCCTCGTAAAGCATTTCGAACATGCCTTTGCTGGGCGTGGTGGTTTCTGGCCGGACCAGAGCGATCAGGGCGCGCCGGGCTTCATCCTCGAGCGAGCGGCCATTTTTCGCGGCGCGTTCGCGCAAATCCTGTTTCACGTCATCCGGCAGGTTTCGGATAGTAACGCTTGCCATCCCACCGCTCCCGTGATTGCAATGCAATCAATGTATGCAATGAGTGCAGGATAAACAATGCCCAAGCGCACCGACATCTCCTCCATCCTCGTCATCGGCGCTGGTCCGATCGTCATCGGGCAGGCATGCGAGTTCGATTATTCGGGCACGCAGGCGATCAAGGCGCTGAAGGAGGATGGCTACCGGATCATCCTCGTCAATTCCAACCCCGCGACGATCATGACCGATCCGGAACTGGCGGATGCGACCTATGTCGAGCCGATCACGCCCGAAATCGTGCGCAAGATCATCGCGAAGGAACGCCCCGACGCGGTGTTGCCAACGATGGGCGGACAGACCGCGCTCAACACCGCGCTGGCGCTGTTCAACGACGGGACGCTTGCCGAATTCGGCGTTGAGATGATCGGTGCCGATGCCGAAGCGATCGACAAGGCGGAGGACCGGCAGAAATTCCGCGAGGCGATGGACAAGATCGGCCTCGAATCCGCGCGCTCGGGCATCGCCCACACCCTCGACGAGGCGTTCGCCGTGCTCGAGCGGACCGGCTTGCCCTCGATCATCCGGCCGAGCTTCACGATGGGCGGGACAGGCGGCGGCATTGCCTATAACCGCGAGGAATTTGAGACGATCGTGCGTTCCGGGCTCGATGCGTCGCCGACCACCGAAGTGCTGATCGAGGAATCGCTGCTTGGCTGGAAGGAATATGAGATGGAGGTGGTGCGTGACCGCGCCGACAACGCCATCATCATCTGTTCCATCGAAAACATCGATCCGATGGGCGTTCACACCGGCGATTCGATTACCGTCGCGCCCGCATTGACGCTGACCGACAAGGAATATCAGATCATGCGCAACGCGAGCATCGCGTGCCTGCGCGAGATCGGCGTTGAGACGGGCGGTTCCAACGTGCAGTTCGCGGTCAACCCCGCCGACGGCCGGCTGATTGTGATCGAAATGAACCCGCGCGTGTCGCGGTCATCGGCACTGGCATCGAAAGCCACTGGCTTCCCGATTGCCAAGGTCGCGGCGAAGCTGGCGGTGGGCTATACGCTCGACGAGATCATGAACGATATTACCGGCGCCACGCCCGCGTCGTTCGAGCCGACGATCGACTATGTCGTCACCAAGATTCCGCGCTTTGCGTTCGAAAAGTTCAAGGGCGCCGAGCCGATCCTGTCGACCGCGATGAAATCGGTCGGCGAAGTGATGGCGATCGGCCGCAATATCCACGAGTCGATGCAAAAGGCGCTGCGTGGCCTGGAAACCGGCCTGAGCGGCTTCAATCATGTTGACACGCTGGTCGGCGCCCCGCGCGCCGAGATCGAGGCCGCGCTGGCTCGCGCCACGCCCGACCGGCTGCTGATCGCCGCGCAGGCGCTCCGTGAAGGCTTCACGGTGGCAGAGGTGCACGCCATCGCCAAATATGATCCGTGGTTTCTTGATCGCATTGCCGAAATTGTCGCGGCCGAGGACGGGGTGTGCACCAATGGTTTGCCGCGTGATGCGCAGGGCATGCGCCGCCTGAAGTCGATGGGCTTCTCGGATAAGCGGCTGGCTTATCTCGCGCTCAAATCGGTCAATATGCGCCAGGGGTCCGAAGCGATGGCGCGCAGTTCGGGCCTGATCGGCGAGATCGCCACTGCCATGTCGGGTGGTGTGACCGAGCTGGAGGTCCGTGCGCTGCGGCATCGGCTGGGCGTTCGGCCCGTTTTCAAGCGGATTGATACCTGCGCGGCGGAATTCGATGCGAAAACGCCCTATATGTACTCCACATATGAAGGCCCGACCTTTGGCGCGCCCGAGTGCGAAAGTGCGCCGAGTGATCGCCGGAAAATCGTTATCCTGGGGGGCGGTCCGAACCGGATCGGGCAGGGGATCGAGTTCGATTATTGCTGTTGCCACGCCTGCTTTGCGCTGGCGGATGCGGGTTATGAAACCATCATGGTCAACTGCAATCCGGAAACCGTTTCGACCGATTACGATACATCGGACCGGCTGTATTTTGAGCCGCTGACCGCAGAGGATGTGCTGGAAATCCTGCACGTCGAACAGCAGAACGGCACACTGACCGGGGTAATCGTCCAGTTTGGCGGGCAAACTCCGCTCAACCTGGCGCAGGCGCTGGAAGATGCCGGCATCCCAATCCTTGGCACCAGCCCGGACGCCATCGATCTGGCCGAAGACCGCGAGCGCTTTGCCGCGCTGATCAACAAGCTGGGGCTGAAACAGCCTGCGAACGGCATCGCGCGCAGCCGGGATGAGGCCATCGCGGTGGCCGAACGCATCGGTTATCCTGTGCTGATGCGGCCGAGCTACGTGCTGGGCGGCCGCGCGATGGAAATTGTCGACGGTCCGGCGCAACTTGATGATTACATCCAGACCGCGGTGCAGGTTTCGGGCACATCGCCGGTGTTGATCGACCAATATCTTCGTGACGCCATCGAAGTCGATGTCGACGCGATTGCCGACGGCACCGATGTCGTCGTCGCGGGTGTGCTTCAGCATATCGAGGAAGCCGGGGTCCATTCGGGGGACAGCGCCTGTTCGATCCCGCCCTATTCGCTGCCGGCCGATATTATTGCCGAGATCGAACGCCAGACCATTGCGCTGGCGCATGCGTTGTCGGTCAAGGGGTTGATGAACATCCAATTCGCGGTGAAGGACGGGCTGGTCTATCTGATCGAAGTCAACCCCCGCGCCAGCCGGACCGTCCCGTTCGTCGCCAAGGCAATTGGCGCCCCGATCGCCAAGATCGCTGCGCGTGTGATGGCCGGTGAACGGCTGGCGGATTTGCCGGAAATCAACCGCGACATCGATTACTTCGCGGTCAAGGAAGCGGTGTTCCCGTTCGCCCGCTTCCCCGGCGTCGACCCGGTGCTGTCGCCCGAAATGAAATCGACCGGCGAAGTCATGGGTATCGATCCCAATTTCACGCTGGCGTTCACCAAGGCAGAACTTGGCGCTGGCACCGTGCTGCCAAAGGGCGGGGCGGTATTCATCAGCGTCAAGGATGGCGACAAGCCGGTCATCCTGCCGGCCGCACGGATGCTTGCCGACCACGGCTTCGCGATTGTCGCGACCGGGGGTACTGCAGACTTTCTCAGCGGGCACGGCGTGCCGGTCGAACGCATCAACAAGGTTGCGCAGGGTCGGCCGCATATCGTTGACCGAATCAAGGATGGCGGGATCGATCTGATCTTCAACACGACCGAGGGGTGGCAGTCGCTTAAAGACTCGCAGCCGATCAGGGCCAGCGCCCTGTCGCAAAAGATCCCGTATTTCACCACCGCGCCGGCAAGCGTCGAGGCCGCCAAGGCAATCGTCTTGTCTGCCACACATGGCCTTGAAGTACGGCCCTTGCAGTCTTATTATTCGCAGTCGCACAACTAATCCCCGACATGAGAGAGAAGCGTGCGAGCAGGCCCCCCATGGGGTCGGCTTGATGCAGGGTTTTCGTAAAGGTAAGGACCAACTAATGGCTACCGTCGATAAGATGCCGATGCTGCAAGAGGGCTATGACAAGCTCAGTGCGGATTTGAAGCGGCTCAAGGCGGAACGTCCGCTGATCGTCGATGCGATCGAGGAAGCGCGTGCGCATGGCGATTTGTCCGAAAACGCTGAATATCATGCGGCCAAGGAGCGCCAGGGCCAGATCGAAGCATCGATCAGCGATATCGAGGACAAATTGTCCCGGGCGCAGATCATCGATCCGACCGAATTGTCGGGCGACAAGGTGGTTTTCGGTGCGACCGTCACGCTGCTCGATGAAGACGAAAAGCCGGTGCGTTATCAAATCGTCGGCCAGACCGAAGCCGATGCCAATGTCGGGCGAATTTCGTATAATTCGCCGCTGGGTCGCGCGCTGATTGGCCGCAAGGTCGATGACGAAGTTGAGGTAACGGTGCCGTCGGGTGATCGTTATTACCTCGTTTCCAAGGTCGAGTTCATCTGAACCAGCCGCTGGTTAAGGCAGCACCGGGCACCGCGGCGATCGCGGCGGTGACGGCGCTTGTTTCGACTCTGCTGACCCTGACCAGGCAGGAGGATTTTGCCGCGGTGACGGCCGGGTTCGTCCCCGGTGTCCTGTCTGGTACCATTACCGCCGGGCCGGGAATGAGTTTGTTCCCGGCCTGGCTGACGCCGCTGACGGCTACGCTGGTCCATAGCGGTTTCGTCCATCTTGGCCTTAATATGGTGATGCTGGTTTACTGCGGCGCGCTGGTCGAACGTGCGCTTGGCTGGCGGTTGCTAGTGTTGCTGTATCTGGTGGGCGCCTATGCCGGTGCGGCCGGGCAATGGGCGCAATTCCCCGATTCCCCGGTACCGATGATTGGCGCCAGCGGGGCAATTTCTGCAATGATTGCAGCATATTCGTTATTATACGCAGACCGTCCGGTGCCGGCAATTGGCCCGATCCCGTCGCGCGTGGTGCGTATTGCCTGGCTGGCTGCAGCATGGATCGGGATTCAGCTGCTGACGGGGCTGGCCGGATTGGGCGGCGGTCCGTCGATCGCCATCGGGGCGCATATTGGCGGCTTTATTGCGGGCCTCGTGCTGACGCGACCTTTGCTCTTGTGGCATTACAGACGCGCCTAGCCGCCAGCGCGCATCAAGCCGCGTGCAGCGATAGGGATGGCGCTATCCCGCCGGTGAAGGATCAATCAGATCCGGTTCGAGCAGCCTGTGCAGGTGGACGACCACATATTTCATCTCTGCGTCGTCAACCGTGCGCTGCGCAGCCGCGCGCCAGGCCTTTTGAGCACTGTTGAAATCGGGGTAAATGCCGACCACCTCGATGGTATCGAGATCGTTGAAATCGAGCGTGCGCGGATCGCTGACACGCCCCCCAAATACCAGATGCAATTTGCTCATTCCGTGTCCCCGTCGCTCGATCCGGCGCTGTCCTTAGCGCCTCATCGGCCAGTTTGAATAGTGCTGCGTCATCTGCTCGATCAGCCACCCGTCGGGATGGTTGCCGGCCTGCCACCGTCGTCCGTCCAAGCGCCCCGACCGAATATCAATACCGACCGGTTATTCGCTGCCACCCTTGGTCGGCTTGGTTACCGCTTCGCCGGCGCGGGTGGCGGCGTTGCTGACCGCGTCGACCAATTTGCCGATCTGCTGCCGCGCCGCATCGCTGCTGATCCCCGCCGATGCGAGCTCAGCCGCGCCGGCGTCGCGCGCCGCGCGGATCGCGGCGCTGGCGCCGTCCTTCAACCGCGCACCCAACGGCCGCAGCAATTCCCCCTCGCGCGCCGAACGGGGAATAAGCGCACCTGCAATGACGCCGAGCGCAAGCCCGCCGACCAGCACCGACATCGGATTGCCCTCAATCGCCTGCGCGGTCCGTTCGGCAGCCTCCAACGCGGTATTGCGCACGGTTTCGACGGGCTTGATCGTGCGGATCTTTTTAAGGCGGGACGTTGCGGTATCGTCGGTCATGGACGCTTCCTTCTTGGCGGGGATTTTGGCTCGGATCGCGGTTTGATGGGGGTGCGGGCGTGGACGCGGGCTTCATCATCGACCGATACGCCCTCGTCTGCCACAGTTGCCGGCGTGCTGCTGATGAACCAATCACGGGCAACATAGGCGGCAATCGTTGCGGCAATCCCTATCAACGGGCCCGGATGCTTCCGCGCCTGGCTAAGCCCGGCGCGCAACATTTCCACGCCGGTATCGCGTAATTCCTCGGCGGCATCGCGGATCAGCGAGCGGGGATTCAAGCGGGCCTGAATGTCGACCAACGTTGCCGTCAGATCGCGCCGTGCGGCGTTCGCCTTGGCCTCTGCCGCTGCCAATTCGGATTCAACCGTCATGGCTGGCGGTCCTTTAGGTCAGTGACGGCGCGAAGTTGACCAATGGCCAGCCGCGCCAGCACTCCAGCAAGCGCCAGCGCGCCGAAAACGACCACCGCCGTTGCCCCCGCGGGGCCAAGTGGTCTCCGCAGCGTGGCGACCAACCCGACCAGCAGCGCGATGACCGCTGCCTGGCCAAGCGAGAAGGCAATGACGAGCATAATCACGGACACCCGGGCCTGCTTCAGCCTGGCGAACAGCTGGGCACGGTAAAGCTGGAATTCCGCGCGAACAAAACGTTCGGCGTCGTCCACCAGACGGGCAAATAGCGCGACAAAGCTGTCTTCGGCCGGTTCGTCGTTCTCGGGCAGCTTGTCGTTCAACTATATCCCCCTTTGCGCCAGCAATCAGCAATTAGTCGTCGCGGTCTGAATCGACACCAGCTTTGATCAGGCGTGCGACGACAAAACCGAGCGCGGCGGCGACACCGATTGCGACTGCCGGGCTCTTTTTCACGAAATCGCGCGCATCGGACAGCAGATCTTCCAGTTCCTTACCCTTGATCTGGTCAGACCAGTCGGAAATCGTGTCGGCCGCGCTGCGGGCATATTTGCCATATTCAGGGCCCAGCCGGTTATCAACGGTACCCGCCGCATCACCCATCAGGCGCGATACTTCTTCCAGTGCGCCACCCGCACGCGCCTTGCCTTCATCGACATAGCTGCGTGCCTTGTCGCTTGCCTGCTTGCTCAGCTTGGTCGCGGTATTCTTTAGCGTTTCGGTCGCGGTCGCGGCCTTTTGTGCCACGGTTTCCTTCGGTGCGGCGCTGGCCTCCTTGGTCAAACGGGGGGCAGGCTTTGCTTTGGGTTTCGGCTTGGCGGCCGATGTCGGCTTTGCCTTTGCCTTGGCGGGTGCAGCAGGTTTCTTGACGTTATCGGCCATGGTTGGAGCCCTTTCACAACAATATAGTTCAATAACCTTTTCGCAGCCGGCACGGTTCCGTGTCGACACGAATTGCCCCCGCGTAGCGAAGCAGATAAAGGCCGCGCCACGCCGATTGCCGCTATACCATAGAATTCTAGGAGCAACATTTCATGACCGCAATCATCGACATCCATGGCCGCCAGATTGTCGATAGCCGGGGCAACCCGACGGTCGAGGTCGATGTGTTGCTCGAAGATGGCAGCTTTGGTCGTGCGGCGGTGCCATCGGGCGCGTCAACCGGTGCGCATGAAGCGGTCGAGAAGCGCGATGGGGATAAGTCGCGCTGGCTGGGCAAGGGCGTGCAAGGTGCGGTGGATGCGGTCAACGCAGAGATTGCGGAAGCCGTACTGGGTCTTGATGCAGAAGATCAGGGCGAGATTGACCAGGTCATGATCGATCTGGACGGGACACCCAACAAAGCGCGTCTGGGGGCCAATGCTATTCTGGGCGTCAGTCTGGCGGTTGCAAAGGCGGCGGCGGATGCACGCGGGCTACCGCTTTACCGCTATGTCGGCGGGGTTTCGGCGCATGTCCTGCCGGTGCCGATGATGAACATCATCAATGGTGGCCAGCACGCCGACAACCCCATCGATTTCCAGGAATTCATGATCGTGCCGGTCGGGGCGGAATCGGTTTTTGACGCGGTGCGATGTGGGTCGGAAATCTTCCATACGCTGAAAAAGGCGCTGCACGACAAGGGGCTGGCGACGGCGGTGGGAGATGAAGGCGGTTTTGCACCCAATCTGGCCAGCACCACCGATGCGCTCGACTTCATCATGTCGTCCATTGAAAAGGCAGGCTATACGCCGGGCGATGACGTGATGCTGGCGCTGGATTGTGCAGCGACCGAATTTTTCCGTGACGGCGCCTATCATATCGATGGCGAGGGCAAGGTGCTGACGCCCTTGGAAATGGCCGGGTATCTGGCCGATTTGACCAAGCGGTACCCGATCTTCTCAATCGAAGACGGCATGAGCGAAGATGATTTCGAGGGCTGGAAAGCCCTCACCGATGCAGTTGGCGGCCAGGTCCAGCTGGTCGGCGACGATCTGTTCGTTACCAACCCAACGCGGCTTGCGGACGGTATCGGGCGGGGGTTGGCCAATTCGCTGCTGGTAAAGGTCAACCAGATCGGCACCTTGACCGAGACGCTGGCAGCGGTGTCGATGGCGCACCGCGCTGGGTATACGGCCGTGATGTCGCACCGGTCGGGAGAAACCGAAGATGCGACGATCGCCGATCTTGCCGTTGCGACCAATTGCGGACAGATCAAGACCGGCTCGCTTGCCCGATCCGACCGGTTGGCAAAATATAACCAGCTGATCCGGATTGAAGAGGAGCTGGGCGAGATGGCTCGTTACGCCGGACGATCGATAATTCGCAAAAAATAGCGCTTGATCCGCGAGTCGCGGTACGCCAGAATCAAAATATGGCCGCGACCTCGACTTTCCGGACTCTGCTTCGTCGTGCGGGTCCACCCGCATTGGGATTGACGGTGATCGCGTTTTTCGGCGTCTATGCGATCACCGGTCCCAATGGCTTGCTCGCTTATGGTGATTACAAGCGGCAATTGGCGCACCAGCAAAGCACGCTTGCCGCGCTGGAAAAGCACCGTGCCAAGCTCCAGAACCGGGTGACATTGCTCGATCCGCATCATGCCGATCCCGACATGGTCGATGAACTGGTCCGCAAGCAGCTGAATGTGGCCCACCCTGATGAGGTTATCGTCCCGCTCAAGTAAACGACTGACGGCGATTTGATGCGTGCTGAATGCCGCGAACGGATTGCGTGCGGCGGCGAACTCGGCTTATAGCCTCGCTTCCTGCTCCCCTAGGATATCGAGGTCGTCCACCCCGTGGCCAAAGCACCGTCCAAAGCTCCGACCCGCGCTGCCAGTCAGCCCGCCACGCCCAACCGCGAACGGCCTGACGAACCCCGGCTTTACAAAGCGACCAAGGAAGAACTGCTCAAATTTTATGAGCAGATGCTACTGATCCGTCGCTTTGAGGAAAAGGCCGGCCAGCTTTACGGCCTTGGGCTGATCGGGGGATTTTGCCATCTATATATCGGTCAGGAAGCGGTTGCCGTTGGCCTCCAATCGGCACTGACCGATAAGGACAGCGTGATCACTGGATATCGGGACCACGGCCATATGCTGTTGTGCGGGATCCCACCCAAGGATGTCATGGCGGAGCTGACGGGTCGTCAGGCCGGCATTTCCAAGGGGAAGGGCGGATCGATGCACATGTTCAGCGTCGAGCATAAATTCTACGGCGGACACGGTATCGTCGGCGCGCAGGTCTCGCTTGGTACAGGGCTTGGCTTCAGCCACAAATACAAGGGCGACGGCGGTGTATGCCTCGCTTATTTCGGCGATGGCGCATCGAACCAGGGACAGGTTTACGAAAGCTTCAACATGGCTGAGCTGTGGAAGCTGCCGGTCATCTATGTCATTGAAAATAATCAATATGCCATGGGCACCAGCGTCAACCGCGCCTCGTCCGAGGACCAGCTGTTCCGGCGCGGTGAAAGCTTCCGCATCCCGGGTTTGCAGATCGACGGCATGGACGTGCTGGCGGCGCGCGGCGCCGCGGAGGAAGCGCTTGCCTGGGTGCGGGCGGGCAAGGGACCGATCATTCTGGAGATGAAAACCTATCGCTATCGGGGCCATTCAATGTCGGACCCCGCAAAATATCGCAGCCGTGACGAAGTTCAGGCGGTACGCGACAAATCGGACCCGATCGAACATTGCAAAAAGCTGCTTGAGGCAATGGGGGTGAAGGACGATGCGCTGAAGGCGATCGAGCAGGACATTCGCAAGCAAGTCAACGAAGCCGCCGATTTTGCCGAGAGTACGCCCGAGCCAGACGCCGCCGAACTCTACACCGACGTGCTGGTGGAGACTTACTGAGATGGCGATCGAGATCAAGATGCCCGCGCTGTCGCCCACGATGGAAGAGGGCACGCTGGCGAAGTGGCTCGTCAAGGCCGGCGACACGGTCAAGTCGGGCGACATCATGGCCGAAATCGAAACCGACAAGGCGACGATGGAGTTCGAGGCGGTCGACGAAGGCACGATCGGGGCGATTATGGTCGCCGAAGGCACCGACAATGTGAAGGTCGGCACGGTGATCGCGACGTTGATCGGCGAGAACGAAAGCGCCGGACCTGCGGCGACGCCCGCACCGGCGCCTGCCCCTGTATCGGCGAGCCAACCACCGGCAGCGGCACCTGTTGCCGCGCCGCAGCCTGCCATAGCCCCATCCGCCGCCCTGCGGCCGGCCGATCCGGCCATTCCGGCCGGCACAGAGATGGTCAAGGTTACGGTCCGTGAAGCGTTGCGTGACGCCATGGCCGAAGAAATGCGCCGCGATGACCGCGTGTTCGTTATGGGCGAGGAAGTCGCGCAATATCAGGGCGCGTACAAGGTAACGCAGGGGCTGCTCGACGAATTCGGCGACAAGCGCGTCATCGATACCCCGATCACCGAATATGGTTTTGCGGGTGTCGGTACCGGCGCTGCCATGGGCGGCTTGCGTCCGATCGTAGAGTTCATGACCTTCAATTTCGCGATGCAGGCGATTGATCACATCATCAATTCGGCTGCCAAAACCAATTATATGTCGGGCGGCCAGATGCGATGCCCGATTGTGTTCCGCGGTCCGAATGGCGCGGCAAGCCGGGTCGGGGCGCAGCACAGCCAGAATTACGGCCCATGGTATGCCAGCGTTCCCGGCCTGATCGTGATCGCGCCCTATGATGCCGCCGACGCCAAGGGATTGATGAAGGCGGCAATTCGCAGCGAAGACCCCGTAGTCTTCCTTGAAAATGAATTGCTCTATGGCCGCTCGTTCGAGATTCCCCAGCTCGACGATTACGTCGTTCCGATCGGCAAGGCCCGGACGATGCGCGCGGGAAGCGACGTGACGATCGTCAGCTATTCGATTGGCGTCGGCCTGGCGCTGGAAGCCGCCGAGACGCTGGCGTCAGAAGGGATTGACGCCGAGGTTATCGACTTGCGGACCCTGCGGCCGCTCGACAAGCACGCCGTGCTGGCGTCACTGGCCAAAACCAATCACATGGTTGTGGTTGAAGAGGGCTGGCCAACCTGCTCGATCGCGTCGGAAATCGTCGCCATTGCGATGGAGGAGGGGTTTGACGATCTCGACGCGCCGGTCCTGCGTGTGGCCAACGAAGATGTCCCGCTCCCTTATGCGGCCAATCTGGAAAAGCTGGCGCTGATCGATGCCGCCCGCGTGGCGGCTGCGGTCAGGAAAGTGTGCAATCGATAATCGAGACGCGACCGGCGCCGGTCAACACGTCGCGACCGGCGCGTTCTCGTTGTTGTAAATCTGGCTAAGGTCGCGCCGGTCGCGCACCGACATAGACGCGATTTCCTTCATCGTGGTCGATGGCACAAGGGTGGACCCGACCAGCGGCTTATATTCGTAATAGACTTCGACAAACATCGTCGCATTGTCGTCCTGCGCCGTCGCCATACGACCGGCCGGCCCGATACCGTCGAGGTTGGTCGCCCCTACAGCGCCGTACGGCGACGCATAGGATGCCTTGCTGCCATAACAGCGCTTCCAGACGATTTTATATTTGTTGGTCGTGTTGGGATTGGCAACCGGTTCCAGATCATACAGCGTCACACGGCCGCGACCGACCAGATCGAGCTCGCCCGCCTGCAGACCGGCACCGATAAACAGATCGTTGATATCGGTTTCGGTGATCGTCTTTGCCGACAAAAGCGAGCCTGAACCCATGCGCGCGGCATCATCGGCCAGATGCAGCGCCAACTGGCTGACCCGCATTCTGGTGGTGACGTAGTTCGTCAATTCGGCGCCGGTCAGCGTCATGGTAATGAATATCGGCAGAATGAACGCGAATTCGCTCAGGGCGACCCCGCTGACATTCGATCGCAGGGCCGCAAGCCGCGCCGGCAGTAATCGTATCATGGACAATTTCCTACCGTTGGTGCCCCATAAGCGGCCTGATCAGCAAAGGGCTGGTTCTGCAAGATTGTGGATGCCGAGATCCGCGTCGTCGACGAACCGCCGATGAATTTGTACAACGGAAAAAAGCGCGGATAGGAAACCTGAACGGTGTAAAGCGTGCGGTCTTTTGCTCCGCCCTGGCCTTCATCACCGCCATCGGCATCCCAGGTACCGTTCTGATTGTTATCCTGAAATGGCTCGCCATTGTTGCAGCGTCCGTCCAAATCGGTATCCGTCCAGGGCTCGGCCTGCGCCGCCGCCGCGGATGAGAACGTCCGGTAGAAGCGACGCGAGATCTGAATATTGGCGTTATTCGCCAGCGCGAGAACCTGCACCCGAACCTTATTGTCGATGATTGCTTGTTCGTTCGCGTCACCGCCGGTCTGAAGCGCAGCATCACGGGCGGCCTTTTGGACAACGCCCTGCAATGATGCCTTCATGTATCGCGAATGGGCGGCGTCAAAACTGCCCACCAAGGTCAGCGCCAGCACCGGGGCGACAATCGCGAACTCTGTAAGGGCAGAACCACGCTTGTCTCCGGCGATTTTTTGCAAATGCACGGCCATCATCCTGTCAACCTTAGCTGCGCGATCTGGTTCGCGATGGAGGCAAAGGTCGTCTGCAACTGCGCTGAGTTGCCCGCCGTGTAGAAGCGGCTGGGCGACGCACACGAGGTCAGCTGGGCCTCAATGGTTGGGTTGCTGGCACCGAACCAGATCACCCAAAGCGTGATGTTCTTATTCTTGATCGCGGTGCAAAGAGCGGCCGTACGCGCATTGACCTGTTCGGTCTGCGTGCCGGTCGTGCCGCAGCCGGTGGTGGGCACAACACTGGGATCGGTCTGTGCGCGGTCATACCAGATCGATCCATAGGCGGTGTAATTGGTGGTGCCTGTGCAGGCCTCACCGTCGGTCATGAAGATCATGTGCCGCTGAATTTCGCCACCCAGGCTCGCCACCGCGTTCTCGCTGGCGAAGATCCCGGTCGGCGACATCAGCCGCGCGCCCCAGAGTACGCCAATATCGTGATAGGTGTTCGCCCCCGGTGTCAGACTGTCAACATAGGTCTCAAAATCGGTCGTGGATGGCCATTCCTGCAGCTTCTTTGCTTCGGTCGTGCAGTTGTTATCGCTGCTGGTATAGGTCTGGTTGAACGTCGTTATTTCGCTCAGCGTTTGTGACCCGCTGTTCGTATAGCTGGCCTTGCGCGGATAAATGATGGAGGGCAGCGCGGGTCCCCACTGCGTCGTTACGTCCGCAGCGGTTGGCACCAGATCAATATCCAGGTCCTTCGCAGCTGCTGGAATTGGGGTATAGCTTGCCTGGCGGACCGTGGGCCGCTCCAGGATGCAGCCAGCCCAGCTGACGTTGATGTTGGAATAGGAATCCCCGATGTTCATTGTCATCGAATTGTTCCAGTTGACGCCTGACCCGGCTTTCAGCCCGGCGACGTTCACCGACACAGGCTTGTAGGTCCACGCTTTGAACGGAATGGCACCCGTTGCGCTGGCGGTGCTCCGCGAATAAAATGCCAATCGTTCCAGCTGCCGGTCGCGATACTGGATCTTGCAGGTCTTCGTGTTGCCCGATGTCGTCGACGTACGCTGGTAATTCCGCTGGTTGGCGGGCATATAGACGCGCCACTGGGTCGCCGTTTCCTGGTCCGGCCAGCTCGCGGGATCACCATTGATCGCATACACATCACCCGGAATGGCCGGCAATGTGCAGGTCTGGTTCTTGTTGATATCGACCGTTGGAATCGTCGGGTCGTCGGCGTATGCGGTCCATGCCTGCGCATTTCGGACCGTCGTGCCGCTCCAGCTCAGGAATGTCCCGTAAACCGTCGTGCGTTCGCGGGTCTGATAGGTCCAGTTGTCCGCCAGAAATTCGGTGGGCAGCAAGCGTCCAACGTTGACGTTGGTATCATAAGGGACAAAGCCGAACCTGACCTGCACCTGGCTGCCAACGCCGCCGCTTGGGTTGCCGGTGGCGCAGCTTGCCGTGGTGTTCAGCTTGGCGAGCACTTCATAAAAGCACTTCACCGATGTTTTCAGCGCGCTGATCTTGCTCTGTGTGTCGCCCGGCAGGGTCGATGCCATCGATCCGGTAACGTCGAGCACAAACATCACATCGGTATTGGGCAGCCGCATTTCGGCATCGCACCGCACCGACAGATCAACGGTGGTCATGGTACTGGCGGTAATCACCTTGACGAGCGTCAGCGGCACCGTGGCCGACGCAACACCCGTTACCTTGCCGGCGTCCTCGGTGTAATTCGATTGCAGGTTCTGCGCGCCGTACGATCCGGTGACGAAATTGGCATTGAAGAATTGATTGGCGGTCGTGCGCGGCGCATAACTATTTTGGCTCCATTGGCCTCCGCCCTGCGCTTTGCGCCCGGCAAGTGCGCCCGCGTCGCACGCGTGCTGCAGCCGAGTCTTGACCAGATAGAGGCGGCTCAGGTCGATGCCACCGCCAACCATGCCGGCCAGCGGTATCAGCGCAATTGCCATAATTGCCAGGGTGTTACCCGTCACGTCACGGACAAGCGCGCCCAGAAAAGACTGCGGACGCTCGCCCTTTTTGCGAAAGAAACTGCCAATCATTGCGGTGCCCATCTGTTTGGTCGTACCGGGGCTATTGGACATTTGTTGCTAATGGGCCGCTAAACACCGTGGTTACTTTGGGGTTAATCATTGCACCGTCCAGGATCGGGACAGGGGATTTTGGGGCCGATCATGGATGATCCTGAACTCGATCTGGCGATCAGCTATGCGGCGCCGCGTGTCCGGTCGGCGATCGAAGCGCTCTTCGCGCTCGATAGTCGGCTGGGCGCCATTGTCCGCGCCACGCGAGAGCCGATGGTCGGCCAATTGCGGCTAACCTGGTGGCATGACGCGTTGACGAAGATCAGCCAGTCTCCGGTGCCGAAGGAGCCTGTTCTCACCGCGCTTGCTGCGCATGTCGTACCGGCCGGCGTGTCGGGCGACGCGTTGGCTGTCATGGTAGAGGGTTGGGAAGTTCTGATCGATCCCGGTGCACACCAATCCGACGCGGTCGACCAACATGCCGACCGGCGCGGGGCAACGCTGTTCGGTCTGGCGGCGGGACTCCTTGATGGCGATGCCGACGGGCAGGTTTTGCTGGCGGGGCAGGGATGGGCGCTTGCCGATCTGGCACGGCATGCGCGTGACCCGGCCATGGCGATTGCTGCCAGAGCATCTGGCCGTGACCGGCTTGACCGGGCCTTTGCCCGGCGGTGGCCACGCAAGCTGCGTCCGCTGGGCGCGCTGGCCGCGCTTGCCCGGTACGAGTTGCGCAACGATGTGAGCGACGTTGGGCGACCGGGTGCGCCCGGCCGGGTCAGCCATATGTTGTGGCATCGCTTGTCGGGACGTTAGGCTTTAACACCTGATCACAATGGGATAGCATCGTCCACCTCGAAGTCCAAGCGCGAATCTGGGGGGGCAGTCGATGTGGCGATATCTGTTGGGGGGTGTGGGTGCCTTGCTGCTTGCGGGTGCCGGGCTGATGCTGGTCCGTGGACACGCGGTCGCCGATCTGGGCCTTCCCGCAGCGGGGGCGCAGGTCGGCAGCTCGACCGCCACGCTGTCGGGCACCCTTCCCGAGGCCACGGCCGCAACGCGCGAGCAGCGGCGATTCAACCGGTATGACAAGGACCGGAACGGCGCGATCACGCGCGAGGAATATCTGGCCAGCCGGCGCAAGGCGTTTGCACGGCTTGATACAAATCACGACGGTACGCTTCAGTTCGACGAATGGGCCGACAAGGCGACGGCGAAATTTGCGGCGGCGGATGCGGACAAAAATGGCGCCATGAACGCCGCCGAGTTCGCCGCCACGGCGGTCAAGCGCAAGGCGCAATCGAAACAGCTATGTCCTCCCGCTGGCCGCGCGGCCCCACAAAGCGGCAAGGATGACAGCGACGATGGCTGACGGTCAGGCGGCGCTGAGCCAGCCGGCCAGCGCGTCGCGTGCGCGTGCAGTGTACATTCTCTTGCGATCGGTCTTTTTGGTCCGTCCGGGGATGGGGGGGAACAAACCGAAATTGATGTTCATTGGCTGATAGGTTTCAACTTCCGCGCCACCGGTAATGTGGCCCAGCAGTGCCCCCAGCGCGGTTTCCACCGGGGGCGGCGCCAATGTCGTCCCGGCCAGTTCCGCCGCGGCAAACCGGCCTGCCATCAGGCCGATCGCGGCGCTTTCGACATAGCCTTCGCATCCCGTGATCTGGCCGGCAAAGCGCAGATGCGGCCGCGATTTCAGCCGCAGCGTGGGATCGAGCAATTCGGGCGAGCGGATAAAGGTGTTGCGGTGCAATCCACCCAATCGGGCGAACTCGGCGTTTTCCAGCCCGGGAATGGTGCGGAAAATCCGCACCTGTTCGGCATGTTTCAGCTTGGTCTGGAAACCGACAATATTCCAAAGCGTGCCCGTGGCATTATCCTGCCGCAATTGTACGACGGCATAGGGCCAGCGACCGGTGCGCGGATCATCCAGCCCGACTGGCTTCATTGGGCCATAGCGCAGCGTGTCGAGGCCGCGCTCCGCCATTACCTCAACGGGCATGCAGCCTTCGAAATAGGGAACATCTTCCCAATCCTTGAACACCGTCTTGTCGCCGTCGAGCAGTGCCTGATGGAATGCCAGATATTGCTCCTTGTCCATTGGGCAATTGATGTAATCCTTGGTCTCGGTCTTGTCCCACCGCGACTGCATCCAGGCGATGCTCATATCGATGCTGTCATGGTGGACGATCGGCGCGATGGCATCGAAAAACGCTAAAGCGTCCTTGCCGGTTTCCGCGCCGATACTGTCGGCAAGCAGCGGCGCGGTCAGCGGTCCGGTCGCGATAATCGCCGGGCCGTCCGGCAGCGCATCGACGCGCTCGCGAACGATGGTGACGTTGGGATGCGCCGCCAGCGCTGCCGTTACCCCGGCCGAAAATCCGTCACGGTCAACCGCGAGTGCTGACCCCGCGGGTACCTTGTGAATGTCGCCCTGCGCCATGATGATCGATCCCATCGCGCGCATTTCTGCATGCAGCAGGCCAACCGCATTGCTGTCGGCATCGTCCGATCGAAAACTGTTAGAGCAGACCAGCTCGGCCAGCCCATCGGTCTGGTGAGCCGGGGTCATGTCGCCCCCATCCGGGCTTTTGGACCCGCGCATTTCGGAAAGCTTTACGCGAAAGCCAGCCTCCGCCAACTGCCAGGCAGCTTCGGACCCGGCGAGACCGCCGCCGATGATGTGGATGTCGTGTGTCATGATGCGGCTGATAGCGGGCCAGCGCCCGAAGGGCAAAACGACTGTAGCAAAATTGCCGGTGGCGCTAGCGTCGTTGCGTCTACTCCCGGTCCATGCAGCCATTTGCATCCATGCGATGTTAAATGCTGGCAGTATTGTACGCCGGGAGGGGGGCAAATTTCCCAATTGCAAAGCAGCGCAAACACAAGATTGTAAGACCAAACCCGGCCTATTGTTGAAGGGGCAGGAAGCGTCGGCTTTTCGGGCTACGCCCCGTGGTCAGACCGCTCTCGCGACCCCTCTCCGGCGCGCTAACAGCCACGATTCGGCCAATGGTTCGTCGCGCCATGATGCACCGCGGCGGCATAGCAGCGCGGATCCGATCGCTGCGATGATTAGCCCCGAGAAGATGGGCTCTTCCACCATGGTGACATTCGGATTTGCCAGCTTGATCGGTAGCAAGATCAACAGCGCACCAACGAGCCCCCAGACAATGGGCAGCCGTAACGCGACGTTTTGGTTTCCGGCGAGCGCGAGCACGTATGTTCCCACCAGACAAGGGACGACGGCAATGATGGCGCCGACCAAAGTCGCCATTATTAATATAGGGAGGACGACAATAATACTGCGATCGAGTTCGATATCGATCGAAAGGGGACGAGAGATATTCTGCATCCAGCTATCCAAAGCGACACCTGCAAGAAACAATGGGCTTGCCATAATGGATGCCACGCCAATGGCTGACCAGCGAACCATGATATTGCTCATTATCCGACCCTTCCGGTTTTGGCGGGGCCGCGCTTGGCGACCCCACACGCATCGCTTAGGCCGCCTTGGCCATTCCGTGTTCGATCAGCCATCCGTTTACCTTGCGGCCAAACTGCGCGATCGCGCCCATGTTGAAGAAGTGCATTGCGCCCAATACGACGACTGCTAGGCCGACCTTGCCGCTCAAAAATCGGATCGCGCCGGTTAGCGTGGACGGTTCGTTGCCAAGGCTCAATGTCAGGGTGATGAAGCCAATGTTCACAAGGTAGAATCCTACCACCAACAGATGATTGGTGGAGCGTGCCAGCACATCATTCTGTCCGAAACACTGGATCAAAAACACAATGCCATTGCTGGATAGCGTCCTTGCAACCCAGATCGTAATCCCGATCGTGATGATCAGGTAAAGTGCATAGGTAATCTCAACCATGACAAATTCCTTTCACAGTATCAGTAATTTCTGAAAATAATGAAATTATGGCGCGCAGTCAGGGGGGGGGGCGGACAGGTTCCATTTCGGCTAATCCTTCTTCTTGCTGCCCGGAATTAGTCGCGCGACTTTGCTACCCAATTTCATCAGGGTCACGAGGGTGGGTTTGGGCAGGCCACGAACCTGATCGTACCAATTGGCCAACGTAGAGATGAACTCGTGCATGCGCGTCACGCGCTCGCGGAGCTGCTCCGGCGCGTTTTCGTCTGCCTTTAATCGTTCGGCCAGTTCGTTAAGCAGGGCAATGGTCGGGTCAATCTCGCGCCGCTTGCGCTCTGCTGAAATACGCATCAGCATTTCCCAAAGGTCGGTTTCCGCGACAAAATGATCGCGACGATCGCCTTCGACATGGACGCGTCGGACGATCGCGTACGACTGTAGCTCCTTCAGTCCGGTGGATACGTTCGATCTTGCAAGCCCCAGCGTCTCGACAATTGTTTCTGCATCAAGTGGCTTGTCGGAAAGGTACAACAGGGCGTGGACTTGCGCGACCGATCGGTTCACCCCCCAATGCGTTCCCATTTCTCCCCAGTGAAGAATGAACGCTTTGGCATCTGGATGCTCGAAGAGACTCACATATCCTCCATTTCTGTAAAACCAGAAATAACGGAAATTACAAGCCCGTCAAGCACTCCAGGACGTTTCTTGCGCCGATGTTTTGCCAATTGATTTCTGCAGCGGATCGCTGGCGGCCCGAAATTGAGGTGCTATAGTCGGCT